>JAZNJV010000155.1:0-29204 GCA_045578225.1 Clostridia bacterium
TTCTCGCAGAACTGTACCCAGCCGGGGCAGCAAGAGGTAATGAGGGGCAGGTTTTCTCCCTTTTCGAGTTTTTGCAGGAATTCTTCGCTTTCTTCAATAACCGTAAGGTCAGCGCCGAGGGCCGTGTCATAAATTTCATCAAAACCGATGCGGCGAAGAGAAGCTACGATCTTGCCCATTACGTCTTCCCCGTCGTGTGTGCCGAGTTCCTTGCCGAGCGCAACGCGAACAGCCGGTGCAATCTGCACGGTGGTTTTCACCTCGGGATTGCTAATGGCACGCCATACAGGTTCGATATTGTTCTTAACGACGATAGCACCTGTCGGACATACCGCAACACACTGGCCACAGCCGACACAGGTCGTTTCGGAAAGGGGCTTTCCGAAAGCGGTGCTGATAACCATGTTAGAGCCACGATAGGCAAAGTCGATAGCGCCAACGCTCTGAATTTCGTTACATACGCGCACACAGTCGCCGCAAAGAATACACTTGCCGGCATCGCGTGTGATACATACAGAGGAAGTATCCTCGTTCTTTGTGGATTTCGCCGTATTCGGGAACCGTACGCCTTCAATGTTAAAGCGCATGGCAAGGTCCTGCAGTTTGCACTTGCTGTTGTTTTCACAGGTTGTACAATCGCGGCAATGGTTGGCGAGGAGGAGCTCCAGAATATTCTTTCTGTAGCGGCGAAGTCTCTCTGTGTTTGTTTTAATGTTCATACCGGCGCGCGGCGGTGTGGAGCAGGCCGCTTCCAGGCCACCACGTTCGTTTTCTACCATACACATACGGCAAGCACCGTATACGGAAAGTTCCGAGTGATAGCAGAAGGTGGGCATTTTTACGCCTGTTTTGTTAATGAGCTCCAAAAGGTTCTTTTCGCCGTCAATTGCAACCGGGATTCCGTCTATTGTTACATACTGTTTTTCAATCATTTCTTAACCCTCCGTAATTGCATGGAATGCACAAGCTTCAATACAGCTACCGCAACGTATACACTTTCCAAGGTCAATGGTGTGTGCTTCCTTCACCTTGCCGCTGATTGCACCTACAGGGCAAATCCGTGCACATTTTGTACAGCCTTTGCAAAGGGCAGGGTCGATGGAGATGCGCTTGAGCTTCTGGCAAGCACCTGCCGGGCAACGTTTTTCGTAAATGTGTGCCTCGTACTCGTCGCGGAAGTTCTGAATGGTGCTGACAACCGGAGAAGGTGCACTCTTACCGAGACCGCAAAGGGCGGTTGCCGAAATCGTGTCGGCAAGCTCGAGTAAAAGTTCGATATCGCCGTCTTGGCCTTTGCCGGCTACGATGCGCTCCAAAATACCAAGCATACGCTTTGTGCCCTCACGGCAAGGTACGCACTTACCGCAGGATTCGTTCTGGGTAAAGTTCATAAAGAAGCGCGCAACCTCTACCATACAGGTATTGGAATCCATAACCACCATACCGCCGGAGCCAATCATGGCACCCACGCTTTTGAGTGTGTCAAAATCGAGCGGAAGGTCGAGGTGTTCTTTTGTAAGACAGGCGCCGGAGGGGCCACCGATCTGTACGGCTTTGAATTCGCCGTCGCCACGCATGCCACCGCCGATATCGAAAATGATTTCGCGAAGGGTTGTGCCCATCGGCACTTCGATAAGGCCTGTATTTTTAATATTACCGGTAAGCGCAAAGGCTTTGGTGCCGGGGCTCTTTTCTGTGCCGATGCCGAGATACCAATCTGCCCCGCGCGTGATAATCTGCGCTACGTTTGCGTAGGTTTCTACGTTGTTGAGAACGGTCGGCTTGTCAAAAAGACCGTGCTCTGTTGTACGCGGCGGTTTTACTCTCGGGAAGCCGCGCTTACCCTCAATCGAAGCGGTGAGTGCGCTGCCCTCACCACATACAAATGCGCCGGCGCCGCGGCTGATGTGCATGTGGAAGGAGAAATCTGTGCCGAGGATGTTATCGCCCAAAAGGCCGATTGCCTCTGCTTCTTTTATAGCCTGACGAAGTCTCTGTACGGCGAGCGGATACTCAGCACGTACATAAATGTAGCCTTCCGTAGCACCGCAGGCACAGCCTGCAATCATCATGCCTTCGAGCATTCTGTGCGGGTCGCCTTCCATGATACTTCTGTCCATAAAGGCACCCGGGTCACCTTCGTCACCGTTACATACTACGTATTTGGGCGTAGCCGACTGTCTCTTTACCTGTTCCCATTTTCTGCCGGCCGGAAAACCGCCGCCGCCACGTCCTCTAAGGTTCGACTTGCTGATTTCGGAAACAATTTCATCCGGCGTCATATCAAAAAGTGCTTTTTCAAACGCCGCATACCCGCCAACGGCGATATACTCTGCAATAGAATCGGCATCCACTCTGCCGCAATGTTCCAAAACGACACGTGTCTGCTGCTTATAGAAGGGAATTTCGCCCTGCTTTATGTACGGAACGCCATCTTTCTGATATGCGAGGCGTTCAATATATTCGCCGCCTACAACGGTTTTTTCTACGATTTCTTCGCAGTCAGAAAGCTTTACCTTGGTGTACAGCCAGCCTTGGGGATCAATGCGAAGAAGCGGACCCATTTCGCAAAAGCCGTGACAGCCGCTCTTCTTAAGACCAATTTCTTCGCCGTGCGGATCCTTCTCAAGGGAAACAGAAACAGCGAGGCCTTTTTCTTCAATTCTCTTCTTAATGTCTTCGTAAATTTGCAAAGACCCACCGGCAACACAGCCGGTGCCAGCGCAGACGATAATCTTCTGTGTTTGCATTTCATATGCTTTTTCTGCATCTTTACGAAAAGCGATAAGATCTTCTCTCGATTTAAGCATTTGCAATCTCCTCCTTCAGTGTTTTCAAAAGTTCGGAGGCCTTATCAGGCGTCATAGCCGAGTACACAACATCATTCACCGTAAGTACCGGTGCGAGGCCGCAGGCACCAAGGCAAGAAACGGTTTCCAGCGTAAAGTTTAAATCGTCCGTAGTTTTTTTCTTCTCGGAAAGGCCGAGTTCCTTGCGAAGACGCTCAAGGATCGGAATGGACTTACGTACGTGGCACGCAGTACCGTCACAAATTTTAATGATATATTTTCCCTTCGGTTCGAGGGAGAAGTTTTCATAGAAAGTAGCTACGCTGAAAATGCGTGCTTCGCTCATGCCGAGCTCCTTTGCAAGATACGGGAAGATTTCGCGCGGCAAGTAATGATACTCTTCCTGTATATCCTGCAAAATCGTAATGATTGCCTGCGGATTTTTTCCATATCCGCTAATGATTTTCTCTACGACGGTAAAATCAAATTGTTCGTTCATTTTTCTCCTCCTTTTGTATCCTGCAGGTACTTATCGATTGCCTGTGCCGCTGTTTTCCCTGCGCCCATGGCCGAAATAACCGTAGCCGCGCCGGTTACGGCATCGCCGCCTGCATATATACCCTCGCGCGAAGTGAGTCCGTCTTCACTAACCACAATGCCGCCACGAGAATTTACCGAAAGCCCTTCGGTTGTGGACTTAATTAAGGGGTTCGGGGAAGTGCCTATGGCCATTACCACCGTATCCACATCGATTGTATATTCGGAGCCTTCCACCGGTACCGGCCGTCTTCTACCCTTTTCGTCCGGCTCCCCGAGTTCCATCTTGATGCAGCGGATGCCATTTACAAACCCGTTCTTTTCATCGCGCGGATCATCGGGATTCTGGTATCCCAGAATTTCCACGGGATTACGGAGAAGGTGAAACTCGATACCCTCTTCCTCTGCATGTTCTACTTCTTCACGTCTCGCCGGTAATTCTTCCATAGAGCGGCGATAGACGATATAGACCTTTTCCGCACCGAGACGAAGCGCCGTTCTTGCAGCGTCCATCGCAACGTTGCCGCCGCCGACAACTGCCACACGGCCGCCCTTCATGATAGGCGTTGCGCTATCCTCGCGATACGCCTTCATCAAATTGCTGCGTGTTAAGAATTCATTCGCGGAATATACACCCTTTAACGATTCGCCGGGGATACCCATGAAGTTCGGAAGACCTGCGCCCGAGCCGATAAACACAGCTTCAAAGCCAAGGTTGAAAAGTTCATCTATCGTTAAGGTTTTGCCGATAACGACGTTTGTTTCTACTGAAACGCCGAGTGCCTGGAGTGTTTCCACTTCTTTTTGTACAATCGCCTTCGGAAGACGGAATTCCGGAATACCGTATACCAAAACGCCGCCGGCGGTATGGAGTGCTTCATACACCGTAACCGCGTATCCGCGCTTTGCAAGATCGCCCGCGCAGGTAAGGCCTGCAGGGCCTGCACCCACAACGGCCACCTTGCGGCCATTCGAAACGGGCTTTTCCGGCTTCTCTTTTACGTTTTCGTTGTGCCAATCCGCCACGAAGCGTTCGAGGCGCCCAATGCCTACCGGCTCAAATTTAACGCCGAGCGTACACTTCGATTCGCACTGCGTTTCCTGCGGACATACGCGGCCGCAAACTGCCGGCAGAGAAGACGATTTTGTGATTTCCTGATATGCACTTTCAAAATCACCGTTTTTGATGTGTGCAATAAAATCGGGAATGTGAATGTTTACGGGGCAACCGGAAACACACGGCTGGTTTTTACAGTTTATGCATCTTGCCGCCTCACCCATTGCCATCTCGGCTGTGTACCCGAGTGCTACCTCGTCAAAATTATGTGCGCGCACCTCGGGTGCCTGGGTGGGCATTTCATGTTTTTTAGGAATGATTGCCATTAGTTATTCCCTCCTTCCTGCGTTTTGAACAGGTTGCAGGTTTTTTCATAGGCGTGCCGCTCAAATGCGCCGTACATGCGCGAGCGGGACATGGCCTCGTCAAAGTCAATTTCATAGGCGTTAAATTCGGGCCCGTCTACACAGGCGAATTTCGTAACGGCCTTTCCATCCTGCCAGAGCGTAAGGCGGCAGCCGCCGCACATGCCTGTGCCGTCAATCATAATCGGGTTCATCGAAGCCGTCAAGGGTACGCCATACGGTTTTGCTGTAAGCGTTACAAACTTCATCATAATGAGCGGCCCGATGGTCAAAATCATATCAAATTTTTCGCCGCTCTCGAGCATCTCACCTAGCGGTGCCGTAACGTTGCCGGCACGGCCATAGGAGCCGTCATCCGTCATCATCACAAAGTTGTCGGAGCATGCGCGAAACTCATCCTCTAAAATTACAAGGTCGCGATTTCTAAAGCCTACAATGCTTGTAACGTGTGCACCGAGGCGGTGAAATTCTTCCGCCACGGGAAGCGCAATGGCGCAGCCTACGCCGCCGCCTACAATGCAGACCTTCGAAATGCCTTCTGTATGGGTGGCGCGCCCTAAGGGCCCTACGAAATCGGAAATGTATTCGCCTTCCTTCTTTTCGTCAAGCGCACGTGTGGTGCCGCCCACAATCTGGAAAATAATTTTAACAGTTCCTTCTAACGGGTTTGTGCCTGCAACAGTAAGCGGAATACGCTCACCCTCGCTATCGACGCGCAAAATTATAAATTGCCCCGGTTTTGCCTTTGCGGCTACAAGCGGCGCTGCAATTTCCATCTGCGTTACGGTAGGGTTCAAACTCTTTTTGCGAACTATCTTGTACATGTCTTTCCCTCCCCAAATTTATCTAGCGTATATTATAGCGTAATTTTCTTGCTTTGTCCAGAGGAAAAACAAAGAAAAAGCACATTTTCCCCTTTTCTTTTACTTTTTCCATTCCCCATATAAAACACGGGATAAAAACTGCCCTGTATAGGACTTCGGATTCTTTGCCACTTCCTCGGGTGTGCCCGCGGCAATCAGCTCGCCGCCGCCATCGCCTCCCTCGGGGCCCATATCGAGAATATAGTCCGCCGTTTTGATAACGTCAAGATTGTGCTCAATAACAATTACCGTGTTCCCACCCTCGACAAGTCTCCCGAGAAGCTCCACAAGACGATGCACATCGGCCATGTGAAGGCCGGTTGTCGGCTCATCCAAAATATATACCGTTTTGCCGGTGCTTCTCTTTGAAAGCTCTGTGGCAAGCTTCACTCTTTGCGCTTCGCCGCCCGAAAGGAGCGTGGACGGCTGGCCAAGCTTAATGTAGCCAAGGCCTACATCATAAAGCGTTTGGAGTTTTCGGCGGATGCGCGGATGGTTTTCGAAAAATTCGAGTGCCTCCTCCACCGTCATGTCAAGGACTTCAAAAATATTTTTGCCTTTGTAGGTAACCTCGAGCGTTTCGCGGTTATATCTTTTTCCGTGGCACACCTCACACGGGACATATACGTCCGGCAAAAAGTGCATTTCGATTTTGATAATACCGTCACCCGTACACGCCTCACATCGGCCGCCTTTTACGTTAAAGCTAAAGCGACCGGGGCCATAGCCGCGCGCCTTGGCCTCGTTTGCGCCTGCAAAAATAGACCGGATATCCGTAAAGAGGCCCGTATACGTAGCAGGGTTTGAACGCGGCGTTTTGCCGATGGGCGACTGGTCAATCGCGATGACCTTATCCAGATGCTCCATGCCGAGAATTTCGTCATGTGCGCCGGGGATTAGATGTGCGCGGTTGAGTTCTTTTGCCAAGGATTTATATAAAATTTCATTTACAAACGAGCTTTTGCCCGAGCCCGATACGCCCGTCACGCACACAAGCATGCCGAGCGGCACGGAAATATTCACATTCTTAAGGTTATTCTGCCGCGCGCCGCGCACCGAGAGATAGCGCCCGTCCGGCTGTCTTCGCGCGGTGGGTACGGGGATTTTCTTTTGGCCGGAAAGATACAGGCCCGTTTCCGAATCGGGGTTTTTCTTAATATCCTCCACCGTGCCCTCCGCCACAATGCGGCCACCATGCACGCCGGCACCGGGGCCGATGTCCACAATATGGTCGGCTTCATACATCGTCTCTTCGTCGTGTTCTACCACGATTAAGGTATTCCCCATATCCCGAAGGTTTTTAAGGGCGGAGAGAAGCTTCTGGTTATCTCTTTGGTGAAGACCGATGCTCGGCTCATCCAAGATATACAAAACGCCCATAAGACCCGAGCCGATTTGCGTGGCCAGGCGAATACGCTGTGCTTCACCGCCCGAAAGTGTACCCGCGGCGCGGGAAAGCGTTAGGTACGAAAGGCCTACATTCTGCAAAAAGCCGAGTCTTGCGCGGATTTCTTTTAAAATTTGTGCCGCAATGGCGCTATCCTTTTCGGAAAGCACAAGGCGATCAAAAAACTGTAGCGTTTTTTCTACCGAAAGGTCGGTCAGCTCTTTAATATTAAGTCCGCCTACCGTAACGGCTAAAATTTCAGGGCGGAGACGCGCGCCGTGGCAGGCATCGCATTCCGTTTCCAGCATGTACCCCTCAAGCTCGCTTTTTACCCATTCGGAATTCGTTTCACGGTAGCGTCTTTCGAGATTCGGGATTACGCCCTCGTACGTCGTAAAAAACTTGCCGCTGCCGTAGGAGCGCTCATACGCAAATTCAATTTTTTCCTCTCCCGTGCCGTAGAGGAGGATGTTTAAAATCTCCTCGGGCAGCTCACAAACGGGCGTATCGAGGCTAAAGCCGAAGTGCTTTGCAAGACCACGAAAATGCATCATAGCCATGCTGCCATTATCCAGCGTTGCCCAGCCGCTTGCGGAAAACGCACCCTCGTTTATGGATTTTTCGGGGTTGCACAGTACAAGCTCTTTGTCGATTTTCTTCAAAAAGCCAAGACCGAGGCACGAGGGGCACGCCCCGAAGGGACTATTAAAGGAAAACGAACGCGGCTGAAGTTCTTCAATATTGATGCCGCAATCATGGCAGGCATAGTTTTGGCTGAAGGTGATAGCCTCCCCGTCCACTACCTGTACCGTGCAAAGACCGTCTGCGAGCGAAAGCGCCGTCTCTAATGAATCGGCAAGGCGCGTGTGTATATCGGGACGAATCACAAGGCGGTCTACCACAATTTCTATGGTGTGCTTTTTCTTTTTGTCGAGCGCAAATTCCTCTTCAAGCTCATGCATCTCGCCGTCCACGCGCACGCGAACGTAGCCATTTTTGCGCGCCGTTTGGAACACTTTTTGATGTTCCCCTTTTTTGCCGCGAATTACGGGCGCAAGCAGTAGAATTTTCGTGCCCTCTTCCATCGAAAGCACCGCGTCCACCATCTGGTCAATCGACTGCTTTTTAATCTCCTTGCCGCACTTTGGACAATGCGGCACGCCAATTCGGGCATACAAAAGGCGGAGATAGTCATAAATCTCCGTTACCGTACCCACGGTAGAGCGTGGGTTTTTACTCGTGGTTTTCTGGTCAATAGAAATGGCAGGTGAAAGTCCTTCAATATATTCTACATCCGGCTTTTCCATCTGCCCTAAAAACTGACGGGCGTACGAGGAGAGACTTTCTACGTATCTTCTCTGCCCTTCCGCATAAATCGTATCAAACGCGAGCGACGTTTTGCCGCTTCCCGAAAGGCCCGTAAAGACAATCAGCTTATCTCTCGGGATTGTGATATCAATGTTTTTAAGGTTATTCGCGCGTGCACCGCGAATGATAATTTTATCCTGCATATTTTTCTCCTTTGCAGATTGTTTCCCCCGATTTTTGCCGCTTTATTCGCCTTTTATGGAATCGAGGTACGCCTCGGAGGCTTTTTCAAACTTATTATCGCCGGGCGTGTAGTACGTTTTGCCGCGAAGGGCATCCGGCAGATATTGCTGCGCGACATAGTGGTTTGGGAAGGCGTGCGGATACTGATACGTAAGCCCGCGCCCCATCTTTTTGGCGCCCGCATAATGTGCGTCCTTAAGATGCAAGGGAATCTCGCCGCCGCGCCCGTTTTCCACGTCCGCCATGGCCGCATCCACCGCCATGATGGCGCTGTTACTTTTCGGCGCCGTGGCCAGAAGAATGGTGGCTTCCGAAAGCGGAATCCGTGCTTCGGGCATACCGAGCTGGAGGGCGCTATCGACGCACGCTTTTGTAATGGATATAGCCTGCGGGAAAGCAAGGCCGATATCCTCCGCCGCAATGACGAGAAGGCGGCGGCAAATGCTTAAAAGGTCACCCCCTACAAGGAGCCGTGCGAGATAATGCACAGCGGCATCGGGGTCACTTCCGCGAATGGATTTTTGAAAAGCACTTACGATGTCGTAGTGGCTGTCGCCATCTCTATCAAACCGCATGCCGCGGCCGCCGAGGCTTTCGCGTGCCACTTCTTCTGTTATCGTTATTTTGCGGTCTTCGCCCATAGGTGTAGCGCGTGCGGCTACCTCGAGCGCCGTAATCGCCTTTCGCACGTCCCCGCCCGCACATTCCGCCATATAGGCGCGCACCTCACTCTCCACCGAGATGGGCATGCCCTCTTCTTTTAAAATGCTCTCGGCGCGAAGAAGCGCTTTTTCTACTTCTTTGGGTTCTACAGGGCGAAACTCGAGCACCGTAGAACGCGATAAAATAGCGTTATATACATAAAAATAGGGGTTTTCCGTAGTGGACGCGATGAGCGTAATCCGCCCGTCCTCAATAAACTCGAGAAGAGATTGCTGTTGTTTTTTGTTAAAGTTTTGGATTTCATCGAGATATAAAAGTACGCCGCCAAGCCCCGAAAACCCGTCCAGCTCCGAAACGATGGCCTTAATATCTGCGACAGACGCGTTTGTGGCATTTAAACGGTAAAGCCTTTTTCCTGCGCGCTCTGCCGCCATTCGCGCCAGCGTGGTTTTCCCCGTGCCGGCAGGGCCGTAGAAAATCATGTTCGGAATTTCGCCTGTTTTCAGTATATTCGATAAGAGCTTTCCTTCGCCGATTAAGTGGCGCTGCCCCACGACCTCTTCGGGCGTTTTCGGGCGAATTCTGTCTGCAAGCGGCTGCATAGTTTTCTTCCTTTCGTGTGGGTTTGGGCGTACAAAATGGTCCGGATATAGTATAGCATATATGTCTTGAAAATTCAAGCATTTTTACAGAAAGACGCCGCAAGATGCGGCGGGTTTTTTTGGCTGGTTTCTTCAAATGTTTTACTGTGGTAAATATGTGAAAAATCCGTCGTCCGTTTCCGTGTTATGGAGGCCATAGCAGGAAAGCGTTTCGTAGGTCTTATCCATATCGTACCGGCCGGGCCACCAGTGCATGAAGTCTTCGTCCATCGCTTCCATGGGCGCGGCGGGCGTATAGAGAAAGAAGGTTTCGCCGTCTGTAAGCCCGTACGGGTCACTTGCAACAAAGCGCACGCCGTCCTCTATCCATTCGGCATCCGCCTCTCTATCAAGGGAGAGGGTGCCGATTTGCATGGCATACGTGTACTCGTTTACCTTTTGGATCTCTTTAAAAGTGCCTGTAAAGTCGCAAATATACACGGTGCCGTTTGGGTATCCTTCGCCATTTTCGCCCATGTTACTGTCATGAAAGCTTCCTACAAAGCTGCCGTCTTTTTGCAGCGTCAGCTCTGTGGCCCATGCGCCGGCACCACTCGAAAAGGTAAATTCGAGCGGAAAGACATCCGGCAGCGGTGCGGGGGTGACGAGCGTTGTTTCCAAAGGCTTCGGGCGTTCGGTTTTTTCGGGTGCCGCCGTTTTTTCGGGCGCTGACGCCGGTGCACCGCAGGCAGAAAGGCAGAGGCACACCGCAATCATACTGAGTAGTGCTTTCAAAGATTTTTTCATATGTCTTCTCCTTTATTTTTCGTAAATGTATCTCTCCCCGGGCATGAAGATATGGTACTTCTGCAAGGGGTTTATCTTCCCTTGCATATCCACAAAATACGCAGGATTTACACAGTTGACATCATAAAGGTCAAAATGCGTAGGAATTACAAGGTCGGCTCCTACTTCTTTGGCCATGGTGAGCGCCTCACCGCTGTCGAAACAGCCGATAATGTCGAGAACATTCGTTCTGTAATAGTCGCGTCCGTTGATCGGCAAAATCAAAATGTCGGCACCGGAAAGCTTTTCGGCGAGTCCTTCGTACGGGCACCCGTCGCCGCCGTGGAAGAGAGAAATCGAATCGAATGCGAAGCGGTAGCCCATTTCTTCGTACTCCCCGTCCGCATTTTGGTGGAACACCTCATGCGCGGCAGCGAGAGCCGTGGCCGAAATATCGTCACAAAGCTCTACCCTTTCCCCATCTAAAAGACCAAAAATTCTTTCTTTTTCGATGCCGTAGGAGGCGATGGTTTCTGCGATGGCGCGCGGCACAAAGAATTTTGCCTTTTTATTTACACGCGCAAGCGGCAAAAGCGTGTCAGGGTCGGCATGGTCAAAGTGTGCGTGCGTGCAAAAGACAAAATCGATAAAATCAAGCGCTTCCGGTTTCATCGGCGGCGCGTAGCGACGCACCCATTTTACGTTTTCGCTGCAGCAGTTTCTATCCACGAAATCGGAAAGATACCCGTCAATCAGCACATATTTTTCTCTAAATTTTAAGATATAGCCAACCTGCCCGAGATAGAAAATACCCAGCTGGTTCGGCAACAATTTTGTGTTTATAATGCGGTCTCGCATCTGTACCCCTCCATAATTTTTTATTTTCTATTGACAATTATATCACGCGGTGATATAATTGTCAAGAATGGAGATGCATATTTTGAAAAAATATATAAACCAAGCCGATATGCGAAACGCAAATGCGGCAGATGTATTTGCTTTAATACGAAGAAAAGGAAGCCTTACGAGAAAAGAGCTCGCGGAGCAAACCGGCCTTAGCTGGGGCGCCGTTTCTACCATTTCCACACAGCTTCTCGAAAACCATTTTATTCGGGAGTTTAAGTGCGAGAAAACAGCGGGCGCAGGGCGCACGCCTTCCCGTCTGGAGGTAAATAGCGACGGGTATTTTGTACTCGGTCTCGACATTAACGCCTCCGGCTTTCGCGCCGTACTTCTCAATCTTAAAAATGAGGTAACTTTATCCCTCGCCGCCTCCCCATCGTATTCGGACCGTGCTTCGCTTCTTTCGGAAATTATTTCTTTTATAAAGAAAGCACTTTGTGCCGCCGAGGATAAAACCGTTCTCGGCATTGGCATCGCCATGCAAGGCCCCGTGGATGCCCAAAGCGGTATTTCCGTAAACCTCCCCCATGTGCGTGACTGGGAAAACGTGCCACTTGCAGAAATGATAAAAACAGAATTTTCTCTGCCCGTTTTTGTGGCGCACGACCCGGACTGTATTTTGTACGCCGTCTCCGCGGAAAAAGTATATAAAGATGCAATCCTTCTCCGTGTGGACGAAGGTATTGGTATGTCGGTACTTCTCGACGGTAAAATTTTCGATAGACCCGGTATGTTTGAAATCGGCCATACGGTGGCCGTGCCCGGCGGCGCACTTTGCGCCTGCGGAAAGAAAGGCTGCCTCGAAGGGTATGCCTCGCAGCGCGGCCTTTCGCGGCGCGCAGGGAAACCATTTGCCGAGCTTGCAGCCGCGGCGGAGGAAGGGGACAAAGAAAGCCTTTCGCTCTTTTCTGAAATGGCCCCGCTTCTCTCGGTAGCGATTGCAAACATTGCCTTCATGCTGCAAATTCAAAACGTGGTGCTTTGCGGCGACATGTGGAGCTATAAAGATTTATTTTGGGATACGTTTTTAAAAGATGCACCCCCTTCGCTTTCTTTTTCTTTCAGTAGTGTAGAAAACGCGGCTACGGGTGCTGCACTTATCGCAATAGAAAGACTCATTACGGAACTCGATTTTAGAAAGGAAGATGCAGAATGAAAGCAGTAGTAGTGACAAAGCCGCACGAGCTTTCCCTTACGGAAGTCCCCGTGCCTGAGCCGCCCGCAGGTTTTGCGCGCATTCGCGTGAAAGCCGCGGCCATTTGCGCGACGGACCTCGAAATTATCGAAGGCAACATCGCCGCAAATTATCCCATTACCCCGGGGCACGAATGGAGCGGCGTTGTCGATGCCGTGGGTAGCGAAGAAGATTCCCATTGGGTCGGCAAAAACGTAATCGGCAGTAGTGACGTGGTTTGCCTTTCCTGCGAGGCTTGCAGAAGCGGCAACTGGCGCTATTGCGAAAGCTTTGAAGAAATCGGCTTTAAACGCAACGGCGCGTATGCCGAATACATGCTCGCACCCGTGTACGGTCTCATTGAAAAGCCGGACTCGGTGCCCTTCGCGGAAGCTACGCTTTGTGAGCCGCTTGGCGTTGCGCTCGGCACGCTTAAAAAGATGCACGCAAAAGCCGGACAGACGGCGCTCATCTACGGCGCAGGCTCGATTGGTCTTTGCATGCTGGCCGCAGCAAAGGCGATGGGCCTTCGCAAAATTGTGGTAGCGGCACGCTCGGCAAAAGGGCTCGCCGTGGCCGAACAACTTGGCGCCTACAAAACAGTAGCTACGAGCGAAGTAAATCTGGAAGAAGAAATCAAAACGCTCCACCCCGAAGGCACAGACCTTGTTGTGGACACAACGGGCGCCGAAAGCTGCATGCAGGAAGCGCTCCGCATCCTAAAGCGCGGCGGAAAGCTCGGCCTTGCCGGCTACGGCAAAGGCAAGGTCATGTCCATCCGTATGGACGATATTCATATTAAAAACCTGAAAGTCATCGGCGCCGGCAATAACTGGGATATGCACAGACGTGCGCTCGCGCTTATGGAAGAAGGCGTTGTGGACCTTTCTGTTTGCGTGACCGAAAAAATCCGACTTGAGGACTACGCGCTGGGCCTTGCGCACGCCAAATCTCGCCCCCAAGGCTTTGTGAAGGCGGTATTTGTACATGAGTAAGCAAGTACTCGGGATTGACCTTGGCACCTCAGCCGTAAAGCTTCTTTTGTGGAAGGGCGAGGGCGAAGTAGAAAAGGCGCGTGCCGCCTATACAGAAATTTCCCCGAAAGGGTGGCTTGCGGCCATTTCGAAAGCCGCCGCTTCGCTCGACCTATCAAACCTTGGCGCCATCGGTCTTTCCTCGCAGGTAGGTACATATGTGGTAAACGAGCAAGAGGTTATCAGCTGGAACGAGGGCGCAGGGCGCGAAGAACTCGCGTTTTTAAAGGAGAAATACGAAAAAGAAACCTTTATCCGCGAAATCGCTATGCCGCATCCCGACATTGTTTCCTATCCCCTCCCAAGGCTTTTGTACATACAAAAGCATTTTTCCGCCATCGAAAGCGTATGCCAGCCGAAGGACCTTTTATGTAAGGCACTTTGCGGGCGACTTGTGAGCGAAAAATATTCGTGGCGCGGCCTTGCCCATACGAAAGACGGCGGCTACAGCACGTTTTTCCTTCACGAAATCGGGGTAGACGAAAGTATTTTGCCGCCGCTCATTCCTTTTGACGCGGAAGTCGGCAAAACGACGGCGGAATGCGAAGAGGCTCTTCATATCCCGAAGGGCATCCCCGTATATACAGGGCTTAACGACTTCTTTGCGTCTCTTCTTGGCATGGGCGTTGAGAAAAGCGGCGATATGTTTGACATTACGGGCACAAGTGAGCATCTCGGTCTTTTGTCAGATGCCCTTTCGCCGGATACGAAAATGGTTTCAGGTGTGTATTTTGATACATACATTCACTACGGCGTAACGGGCTCGAGCGGCGCTTCTTCCGATTTTGCCATTCGGGAGTTCGGGCGCGACAGCCTTGACATTCTCTCGCGTCTTTGGCACAATCCCCCGATTTTCACGCCGTATGTAAAAGGCGAGCGCGCCCCTATCTTTGATAGCGATGCGCGCGGCGTATTCTTTGGTATTACCGCGGAAACCACGAAGGAAGATATGCTCTATGCCGCCATGGAAGGGATCGCGTTTAGTCTCTACCATATTTACGAAAGCATGGGCACGCCCCCGGGCGGTGCAATTCGCATTTCGGGCGGCGCGGCAAAAAGCGCGGCGCTAAACACCTTAAAAGCGGAGCTTTTTGGAAAAGAGGTGTACACCCTTTCGGAAAACGATACCTCCGCACTCGGCGCGGCCGCGGTGGCGGCTCGTGCTGCAAAAATCGCACCCGAAGGCACGGTTTTTAACCACATCCGCGAAACGGTTTCTCCAAAAGGCGAAATGCGCGATGCGCTTTTGGCGCGATACGCCATTTATAAAGAACTGTACCCTGCGCTCACAGCGCAGTTTACGGCATTTACAAAGTTAGGAAAGGACTTGATAAAATGAGTTGTGTAATTTTTGGTGCAGGCAAAATTGCCAGAGGGTTTATTGGCCACCTTCTCTATCTCAGCGACATTGATTTTACGTTCGTCGAGAAATTTGACGGCCTTGTAGACCTTATCAACGAAAGAAAACAGTACACGGTAAACATTCTCGGCAATCCCGAGAAAAACTGCGTTGTGAAAAACGCAAAGGCACTCGGCTTTGCCGATAAGGAAGCGATCGCGGAAGCGATTGCGAATGCCGATGCCGTTTTCAACGCCGTCGGCGGTAAAAACCTCGGCGAAATCGTGCCGTTCCTCGCCGCCGGTATTGAGAAGAAGGCAAAACTGGGCGGTCACCTCAATTTCGTAACATGCGAAAACTGGAAGCAGCCGGCAAACATCCTTCGCGAAGGCATTGAAGCCATTCTCGCCCCCGAGGCAAGAGAATATTTTGAAAACAATGTAGGTATTACGGAAGCCGTTATTATGCGAAGTGCCATTGAATCGGATGCAGAGCTGTTAAAGAAGGATCCGCTCATCGTAAACGTACAGGACTTCTGGGAGCTGCCTGTGGACGCTTCCCGTCTTTCCGGTGAACTTCCGAACATTTTAGGTCTTAAACTCGTTTCTGAATTCACAGGCTTCCTCGAAAGAAAGTTCTACACCTATAACGCCGCAAACGGCACCACCTCGTACCTTGGCGCGCTCTTCGGCTACGAGAAAATTGCAGACGCCGCACATGACGAGCGCATCTTAAAAATTCTCGACGGTGTATATCAGGAAACGGCACAGGCCCTTTCCAAAAAGCATAACTTCCCGCTCGAGGAGCAGCTCGCCTTTACTCTTACCTCAAAGCGCAAGCTTCAGGACTACACGATTGTGGACTTTATTGAAAGAAACGCCCGTGATCCCCTCCGTAAGCTCGGCCCGGACGACCGTCTTGTAGGCTCGGCCCGCCTTGTAGACTCCTTCGGCATTCGTCCCGAAAATCTCTGCACCGCTATCGCTGCGGCCATCTTCTACACAAGCGAGGGCGACCCGTTTGCGGAAGAACTCCGGGCTATGCGTGAAGAAAAGGGCGTAGACTTTGTGCTCGAAAACGTATGTAAGCTCGATGTAAATGGTACGATTGCCACCATTGTAAAAGAAAAGATTGAACTTTTGAAGAAAGAAGGCTATATTCATGCGTAAAATTACGATTATCGGTGCCGGCAAAACGGGCCGTGGCTTTATCGGCCGCCTTGCCGCCGAACAGGATGCCGTTATCACTTTTGTAGATAAGGATGCCGCACTCGTCGAAACCTTAAATGCACAAAAAAGCTTCACGGTAAGCTTTTTCGGCGGCGTGCGCGAGGACATGAAAATCACAAACTACACCGCACACACCTGGGATACGGCAGATTTTTCCGATGCCGAGCTTATCCTCGTTGCCGTTGGCGGCTCAAACCTTCGTGATGTAGGCGAAGCCCTTCGTACACGCCTTGCCAAGGACAAGAAGTACTACATCGTAACGGCAGAAAACAGCTCCCGTCCCTCAAAGGTTTTGGGGGAAGCGATAGGTCTTGCGAACATCGCCGTCAGCGAAGCTACCGTATTTTGCACCACGATTGAGAAAACGGGGATTGACATTTCCTCTGAAAACTACCCCTACCTCCAGTGCGATGCAGACCTTCTCGAAGGGTATGTGCCGGAAATTACGGGCATCAAGCCTGTGCCGGAGTTTGGTAACTTCCTCACAAGAAAGCTTTTCACCTATTACGCCGCAAGCTGCGTAATTGCATACCTTGGGCATCTCAAAGGCTACACAAATTACGCAGATGCTGCAAATGACCCGGAAGTGCTCGAGCTTCTCGACTATAACTATGCCGTGACGGGCCGCGTTCTTTGCAAGGAATTCGGCTACGACGAAGCGGATCAGGCAGAATTTGCCATGCTTTCGAGAAACAAGTTCTTAAACCGCACGATTGCCGATACGGTGCAGAGAAACGCCCGCGAGCCGCAGAGAAAGCTTGCAAAGGTTGAACGCATCATCGGGCCCATGCTCCTCATTCGCAAATATGGCGAGGATGCTTCTGTTCTCGAAAAAACTGCCGCCGCCATGCTTTTGTATGACGGAGAAGGCGAAGCCGAATGGGATGCCATCAAGGCTGAAAAGACGCCTGGCGAAATTCTGAAGTCTATCGCCGGACTTACAGAGGATATGCCTTCGTTCTCCGCAATTCTCGGCTACTACGACGAGTTCAAGAAGAACAGATAAAAACAAATAGGAAAAAGGCAAGCACCACAGTGCTTGCCTTTTCTTATGCTCTTTTATAAAGCGCATTGAAATGTTTAAATTTTTCTTTATCAATACTGCGAAGCTGTTCGCGTGTAATGCGGAACTGCCAGTTTCCGTCAGGCTTTCCGGGGATATTGATACGTGTGTCAGAGCCATAGCCGAGTAAATCTTGTATCGGCAGCATCACGATGCCGGCACTACTTCCGTACAGAGACCGCAGGACGCTGTCAAACCCCTGCTCCCAGTTTGCCGCGTGGTAATTACAATAATCGAGCATACGCCTTTTATTGCCCTCGTCAAGCTCCCAAAGGTAGCCGAGGAGTGTGTTATTATCATGCGTTCCCGTGTACGCCACGGTGTTATTCGTGTAATTATGCGGCATGTGGGGATTGTCGTAATCGCCGAGGAATCCGAACTGGAAAACGCGGATGCCGGGGAAACCGCTCTCTTTTACAAGCGCTTCCACCTCAGGCGTAATTTCGCCAAGGTCTTCCGCAATCATAAGCTTTCCGTCCGCCGCCGCGCGAATCACCTCGATAAGCTCCATACCGGGGCCTTTTATCCATTTGCCGCCACGTGCCGTCTTATCGCCGTACGGCACGGCCCAAAACGATTCAATGGCGCGGAAATGGTCGATACGCACCCCGTCGAACATGCGCGTCATATGACGGATACGGTCAGACCACCACCTAAAGCCGTTTTTCCGCATAGCGTCCCAATTATATAAGGGATTGCCCCATAATTGCCCGTCAGCACAAAAATAGTCCGGCGGCACGCCTGCCACGGCTGTCGGCAAATTCTCGCGGTCAAGCATAAACTCTTCGCGGTTTGCCCATACATCGGCGCTTTCGAGAGAGACGTAAATCGGCATATCGCCGATAATCTTTATGCCGCGCTCGTTTGCATATTTTTTAATTTCCGCCCACTGCGTGAAGAAGGCGTACTGGGTAAACTGCCACGCAAAAAGTGTTTCCCCGTCAAAGGTCTCCACCGTCCACTCGCGCCACGGGCGATTCGCGTTCGCTTCTTTCAGCGCCATGAAGCGGCAAAACTCCTCAATGTAGGGGTTTTCGCGGATGAATTTTTCCACCGCATCGTGGTTACCAGCACGGCGCGACACCTCTTTCAAAAACGCAAGGCGCGTATGGAAAAGGCGCACGTATTCAGCACTATACGGCTGCTCCTGCTTTTGCGACACAAGCTCCTCGCGCGTGATGAGGCCCTCTTCGTAAAAGGCCTCAAGGTCTACAAAATACGGATTGCCCGCAAATGTGGAATAGGACTGGTAGGGGGAATTACAGTCATCCGCCATGCAAAACGGCAAGACCTGCCAATAGGAAAACCGGCATTCTGCCAAAAAGTCTATAAATTCTTTGGCCGCGCGACCAAAGCCGCCGATGGAATACTCCCCGAAAAGGGAGGAAATGTGCATCAGCACGCCACTTTTTCGTTCCATAGCTCCCTCTCTATTTTACAGGTTTTGTGTGCCAGATATTTTCGGCATATTCCGTAACGCTTCTGTCCGCCGCAAAAAGACCTGCACCCGCAATATTGTGAAGCGACATTTTCGTGAAGGCATCACGGTCGGCATATACGGTATCGATTTTATCGTGAATCGCGCAGTAGGAAGCGAAATCGGCAAGGCACATGAAGGGGTCACGATTTATAAGGCTATCATAAATCGTATCAAAATTCTTGCCGCCTACGCCGCCATGCTTAATAAATTCCAAAACATCACGGATGGCGCCGTTTTCGTCATAATACTTTCTCGGGTTATAGCCGCTTTGGTAAAGGGCGTTGACCTCGGGTGTGGAAAGACCGAAGATAAAGATATTTTCCGGCCCTACGGACTCGAAAATTTCGACGTTTGCGCCGTCCATCGTGCCGCAGGTTACAGCACCGTTTATCATAAGCTTCATGTTGCCCGTACCGGAAGCTTCCTTGCCTGCCTGCGAAATCTGTTCGCTGATATCGGCGGCCGGAATGATAATTTCGGCAAGCGAAACGCGGTAATCAGCAATGAATACCACCTTGATGTATTCGCGCACATCGGGGTCTCTTTCAATCATATCGGAAAGTGCACAGATGAGGCGGATAATTTCTTTTGCCATATAGTAGCCCTTGGAGGCTTTTGCGGCAAAGATAAATGTCTTCGGCTGGGGACGAAGGCCTTCAAACTTAATCTTTCTGTACATGTACAGAATGTGGAGTACATTCAGAAGCTGGCGCTTATATTCATGGAGGCGCTTCACCTGTACGTCAAAAATAGAATTTGCGTCAAGCGTAATGCCGTTCGTTCTTGCCACGTATGCGGCAAGACGCTTTTTATTTTCAAACTTGATTTCACGAAGGCGAGAAAGCACCTCGGCATCGTCCGCAAATTCGTTGAAGCGTTCAATATCCCAAAGGTTCTTTTCAAAGCCTTTGCCGATTTTTTCCGTTAAAAGTTCAGAAAGTGCGGGGTTTGCCTGGCAAAGCCATCTTCTGTGCGCGATACCGTTTGTAACGTTCGTAAGCTTTTCGGGGAACACCGCATGGAATGCACGGAAGGTATCTTCCTTCAGAATTTCAGAGTGGAGCTTCGATACGCCGTTTACGCTGTAGCAGGAAGCCATACAAAGGTTCGCCATTTTCACCATACCGTCGGAGAGAATCGACATTTCGTTTAAATTCCCCGAAAACGCGTTGTGTTTTTCAAAAATCATGGCGCAGAAGCGGCGGTTAATTTCTTCAATAATCGTGTAAATACGCGGCAAGATGGGACGGAAAAGGTCGATAGGCCACTTTTCAAGCGCTTCGCTCATAACCGTGTGGTTTGTATAGGCCAGCGTTTTTGTAGTGATTTCCCAAGCTTTATCCCAAAGATATCCGTATTCGTCCATCAAAATACGCATAAGCTCCGGCACGCAAAGGGACGGATGTGTATCGTTGATATGCACAACAACGTGATCCGGAAGATTGTCAAACGTCTTATATTTTTCGTAGTGCTTTCGCGTAATTTCCTGTAAGGACGCCGAAACGAAGAAATACTGCTGTCGGATGCGGAGGGATTTGCCGTTGTAATTATCGTCGGCAGGGTACAAAACCTTCGAAATGGAGCTTGCAATTGCCTCTTTTTCAGAAGCTTTGCCGTGCTCGCCCTGCGCGAACAAATCCATATCAAAGCCGTGGCGCGTTTTGGCGCCCCAAAGGCGGAGCGTGTTGACAGCCTTCGTGTCATACCCCGAGATTAAAAGGTCATGCGGAACGGCCGTAATCGGCACATAGTTTACGTGCTCGGTAACAAGGCCTTTCTCCGTCCAGTTTTCATGGACATCGCCGTAAAAACGAACTTCTACCGCCTCATCGTTTCTCGGCACGAGCCACTGCCCGCCCATTTCGAGCCAATCGTCCGGAAACTCGGTTTGCCAGCCGTCTACGATGACCTGCTTGAAAATACCGAAATCGTACTTAATGGAAAAGCCGGTTACGGGATAGGAAAGGCTTGTTAAGGCATCCATATAGCAGGACGCAAGCCGCCCGAGACCCCCGTTACCGAGGCCTGCGTCGGGCTCCATTTCGTAAAGCTCCTCAATATCGACGCCCACGCTTGAAAGCATTGCGGAAACGTCTTCTTCAACACCTAAATTCCAAAGGTTATTGCGAAGCGAAGTGCCCACCAAAAATTCCATGGACATATAATATACTTGTTTAGCCTCCTCCTCGCGCACTTTTTTAGAAAAAGCATATTTCTTTTCAGCCAGCACCTCGTTGGTAGCATGAAGCACCGCCTCGTACATCTGACGGCGGCTTGCCGCTTCCATATCGCTGCCGAAATGAATTTTTAAATATTCCTCGATTTTTTCTTTAAATATTTTAGAAGAAATTTTTGTCATACTTCTATCCTCCCCCTACAGTAATTCCCTATACATCGCAATATATGCATCTGCAGACGCGTTCCAGCTTACGTCGCGCGCCATGGCATTTTTGCGAATACGCGTCCAATGCTGTTTTTCATAGTAGAGCGCTATTGCACGGCGAACCGCATCCAGCATATCATACGCATTGTAGCTTTGGAAGGTGACACCGTCCCCTTCCTTCGTTTCGGGATTGTAGGCTGTTACCGTGTCGCAAAGGCCGCCCACCGTGTGCACAATCGGCACGGTGCCGTAGCGCATCGCAATCATCTGCGAAAGGCCGCACGGCTCGGATTTCGACGGCATCAGGAAAAGATCTGCGCCTGCATAAATCTGCGAGGCAAGATCTTTTGAAAATTTCACAACGCCACGCACCTTATCGTAGCATCTTGCTTCCCACGCGTGCATCATGGTTTCATATTCCGGGTCCCCTGTGCCAAGCACCACAAGCTGCATGGGCAGTGCGGAAAATTCGTCCATCACGGCGTAGAAGAGGTCCAGCCCCTTTTGCTTTGTAAGACGGGTTACCATACCGATAAGCGGTACATTTTCTTCTGTGGAAAGTGCCATCTCTTTTTGGAGGGCAATTTTATTATAGCGTTTATTCTGCAGAGAATTTGCGGTATATCTTGTTTTAATGACGGGGTCCGTAGAAGGATTAAACACTTCCGTATCGAGCCCGTTCACAATGCCGCGCACCTTCTCACGGCGTGCTCTTAAAATATGATGGAGCCCGAAGGAATGCTCGCTTTCGAGTATCTCCTCGGCGTATGTGCGGCTGACAGTGGACACAAGGTCCGCCGATTCGATGCCGCCCTTTAAAACGTTTACATCTCCGTCATACATCATAATTGATTTTTGCCATTCGTTCATGCCGAAAAGCTGCCCCAGGATATACGGGTCAAACTTTCCCTGAAATTCAATATTATGAATGGAAAGCACCGTTTTGATGTTTTGATACGCCTCGCGGTGCCGATAAAACGCATTTAAATACACGGGCACCATGGCGGTATGCCAGTCATTCGCGTTTATGATATCGGGGATAAAGTCAATCGTAGGCAGTACCTCTAAAACGGCTCTTGAGAAGAAGGCGAAAATCTCACCATCATCATACGCGCCGTATATCTTATCGCGTTTAAAATACTGCTCGTTATCAATAAAATAGTATGTTACACCGCCCTCTTCGGCGCGGAAAATGCCGCAATAGCTTTTGCGCCAGCTGTTTTCAACGGTGATATTCGTCATGTACTCCATTTTTTCGCGAAGGGCGGGCGCGATTGCCGAATACAGGGGCAAAATCACGCGTGCGTCCACGCCTTTTCTGACAAGCTCTTTCGGAAGGCCGCCCATTACATCGCCAAGACCGCCTACCTTAATAAACGGAGAAGCCTCCGCAGCTGCAAATAAAACTTTCATTTTATCTCCCTCATTTATGAAATAGCCATTGGGAAAACCAATGGCTATTTTAGTATATCACATTTCTATCTGTTTGCCAAGACCAAGTTTTTCACATTTTTTCGTGCTTATCAAGGCCAACTTTTACACAATTTTCCCTTTTTTGATGATAAAGGGGCAACCCGCGGTGCCGCGGAGGCACTTGCCCTTTCCGACGACCACGTCTTTATCGGTAATGACGCCCGAAAGTTCTGCATCTTCTTCAATGACCGTGCCCTGCAAGATAATCGAGTCTCGCACATGCGCGCCCTTTTTAATCACTACATCGCGGAAAACGATGCAGTTTTCCACCGTGCCGTCAATCACAGAGCCGTCGGCCACGAGAGAATCGGAAATTTTCGCACTCTCGCCGTACATGGTAGGCACCGAGTCTTTAATCCGTGTTAAAATCTGATTTTTGCCGTGGAAAAGCTCAAGGCGCACATCCTTCTTTAAAAGGTCCATATTCGTCTTATAAAACTTCTCCACGCTGTCGATGACAGCGGTGTACCCGTCTACGCGGTAGCCGTATATACGGTAGTCCGAAAAGCCATGCGCAATCACGTCTTTTTTAAGCGAGTACCAACCGTATGTAATGCCCTTTTCAATAAGAGAAATGAGAAGGTCTTTCTTTAAAATCATCATTTCCAGATGAATGTTTTTCTCCTCTTCGTGCGGATACTGATGGTATAAGGTATCCACCACGCGGCCGTCCTCGTCGAGCATAATCTCGAGATTTCGTGGCTCCGAGTGCATGGGCGCATACGCTACGGTAATCTCTGCATTTTTCTGCACGTGATATTCCATAAACTTTTTAAGGTCTATATTCATCACAATGTTCGAGTCGCACAAAATGCAGTATTCGGGAAGGGCACTCTTAATAAAGTCCATAACACTATTGAGCGCCTCGATTCTATTGCCGATAAAATTAGGGTCCATGTCATGCAAAAACGGGGTAAGAAATTTGATGCCGCCGTTTTTGCGGTTTAAATCCCAGTCCTTTCCCCAGCCGACGTGATCCATAAGAGAGCCGTATTTATTTCTTGTGACAATCCCGATGGTATGCACATTGGCGCCTACGAGTGAGGAGAGGGCAAAGTCTACAATTCTGTACCGTGCACCAAACGGAATGGAAGCAAGCGTGCGGTTATCCGCAAGCTCAGAAAGGTCCAGTTTCCCATAGCTGTCTGCAAATAATATACAAAATGCGTTCATTTCGCTCCCCCTATTCTCTTCCCTGGCCGGGTTCTATCATTTCGCCTGCGCGCACCACTTGCCCTTTTCGTACCACGGCGCCCTGCCCTACAACGGCAATGCCCCATTTTTCACCTTCCGATAGGCTTTCGGGTGCGGCGCCTACTACGGCGCCCTCTTCAATGACGGCATCGTCCGCCACAATGGCGTACCGAACGGTGGCACCTTCTTCTATGCGCGTATTTCGCATCACGACCGAGTATTCCACCTCAGCATCCTTTTCCACCGAAACATTCGAGAACAAAATGGAATAATTGAGCTTTCCGTTTACAAAGCAATCCTCCGTAACCATGGAATTTACGATTTCGGCATCGTGGCTTATGTAGTGCGGCGTGGTTACATCGTGGCGGCAGTAAATGCGCCAGAGCGGATCCCAGATGTTGATGGCGATAGACGGATTTAAAAGGTCCATATTGGCTTCCCAAAGGTTCTCGATGGTGCCAACGTCCTTCCAGTACCCGTCAAAGGGATAGGCAAACATGCGCTCACCGGCTTCGAGCATGGAGGGGATGACGTTTTTGCCAAAGTCGTTCGCACTCGCCTCGCCCTTCTCTTCGTCCTCGATAAGATACTGGCGAAGCTTTTTCCAGTTAAAGATGTAAATGCCCATCGAAGCCTTTGTGGACTTCGGCTCCTTCGGTTTTTCCTCAAATTCGTAGATAGCCCAGTCATCCCGCGTGTTCATGATGCCGTAGCTTGACGCCTCGTCAATCGGCACATCCATAACGGCAATCGTTGCATCCGCGTTTTTCTCCTTGTGAAAGCGCAGCATCCGCGCGTAGTCCATTTTATACACATGGTCGCCCGAGAGGACGAGGACATATTCGGGGTCATACTGCTCAATAAAGTTCATGTTCTGGTACACGGCATTTGCCGTGCCCTTATACCAGGAGGCCGAAGAGCCTGTATACGGTGGCAGAATATATACGCCGCCATGCATTCTGTCTAAATCCCACGGCTGCCCGTTCCCGATATAGGAATTCAGCTCAAGGGGTCTATACTGTGTTAAAACGCCTACCGTATCTATCCCCGAGTTTGTACAGTTTGAAAGCGTAAAGTCAATAATTCTGTACTTGCCGCCAAACGGCACAGCCGGTTTTGCTCTCTTATTTGTCAGGACGTATAAGCGATTACCCTGTCCGCCTGCAAGCAGCATGGCAATCATTTCTTTTTTCTTCGCCATATGGATTCCCCCCAAATTATATTGTGATTTTATTTGGTCTTTCTGCCTGCTTTTTTATAAAAATATACCGTTGAAAACGCAGGCAATGTAAGCGAAAGATGCTGCGGCCGTCCGTGCATTTTCCCGGGGGTCGTACGTACCTTTCCGTTCTCCAGCCCCGCGCCGCCAAAGGAAACGGCATCCGTAGAAAAGATTTCTTCATAAATACCGCGCCGCGGCACGCCTATTTTATAGTCCTTTTGCACCTTGCCCGAGAAATTCGAGACCGCGAGAATTTCATTTCCCTTTTTATCTTTCCGGAAGAAAGAAATGATATTGTTCGCGTCATCATCCAGCGCCGCCCAGTCAAATCCGTCCCACGAAGTATCCTGTTCCCAAAGGGGAGTGTACTTTTTGTACACGCGGTTTAAACTCTCTACAAACGCTTTATGCTTTTGGTGCGCTTCGAACGAAAGAAGGTTCCAATCCAGCTCCTTTTCCTCGTTCCATTCGATAAACTGCCCAATCTCTGCGCCCATAAAGAGAAGCTTCTTGCCGGGGTGTGCGAACATATACCCAAGGTATGCGCGCACATTGGCAAATTTATCTTCGTATTCGCCCGGCATTTTCGATAAAATAGAGGCTTTTCCGTGTACCACCTCGTCATGCGAAAGCGGCAGAATAAAGTTTTCGGAAAAGGCATATGTTAAAGAAAATGTCAGGTTGTTGTGCACACCGCGCCTAAAAAACGGGTCGTTTTGCATATACCGCAAGGAATCGTTCATCCAACCCATGTTCCATTTATAGTTAAAGCCAAGGCCGCCCTCACTTACGGGATGCGTAATCATGGGCCACGCCGTCGATTCCTCGGCAATCATCATGATGCCCTGAAATTCGGAAAAGACACGGGTATTGAGTGCCTGCAAAAAGCTTTTTGCTTCGAGATTGCCGTTGCCGCCATATTCGTTTGGCCGCCACTCGCCGTCCTTTTTGCCGTAATCGAGGTAAAGCATGGAGGCTACCGCGTCCACACGAAGGCCGTCCACATGATATTTATCAAACCAGTACGCGGCATTCGAAATCAAAAAGCAACGCACTTCGTTTCTGCCGTAATCAAAAATGCGCGTGCCCCAATCGGGATGCTCCCTTTTTAAGGGGTCAGAATATTCATACAGGCAGCCGCCGTCAAATTCATACAGCCCGTGCGCATCTTTCGGAAAATGGGCGGGCACCCAGTCCAGTATCACGCCGATGCCGTTTTGGTGGCACGCATCCACAAACTGCATGAGGTCTTTGGGCGTGCCGTATCTTGCGGTGGGGGCGTAGTACCCCGTCACCTGATATCCCCACGACTTATCGTACGGATACTCGGAAACGGGCATAACCTCAATATGCGTAAATCCCATTTCCTTGACGTATGGAATCAGTTCTTCTGCCAGCTTTTCATAACTGAAGGCATTCCCGTCGGCATATTTGCGCCACGAGCCAAGATGCAGCTCATATATGCTCACGGGCAAATGATACGGGGCCTCTCTCTTTTCCATCCATGCTGTATCTTTCCAGGTATAGCCGTCCAACGAATAGACCTTGGAAGCCGTACCGGGGCTTTCTTCTGCATGAAAGGCATACGGGTCTGCCTTTAAAAATTCGCGCCCGTCTGCCGTTACGATGCGGTATTTATAGCGGTCAAATTCTTTTACGCCTTCAAACACACATTCGAAAACGCCGCCGCTTGTAATCCGCCATGCGCGATTTTTATAGGAATCCCAGCCGTTAAAATCGCCAACGACATACACCTCGGCCGCGCCGGGGGCCCATACGCGAAACGTGCAGGTATCGCCTTCCAGATGCGCCCCGAGATAAGTATAGGCGGTATAATTTGTTCCCTCATGAAACAAATATTCCGCCAATGTGGTATCTTCTCTCGTTCGTTTTGTCATTTTGTCACCTACCTATATATGTCATTGTATATATTGTATCATAGTTTGGTATTTTTGTACAGGATTTTTATAAAAAATGACCATTTTTGTGCAACATTCATATTCTTTTCATAGAAATTTAGTGCTTTTTATGCCCGAAACGTATTGACAAAGCGATTTTCAGATAGTATTCTAAATAAAAGTGTTTTTTTGAAGTGGGGTACATGATGCTAAAAGTTTGGTATGATTCGAAAAATGAAACGTTTAAAAAACCGTTCGGCGCTGTAAAAAGCGGTGAAGTCGTTCGGTTTTCTTTGCATGTTGCGGGAAGCGCCGAAGATGTGCGGGCTTTCTTTATATACAGAAAAGATACAGACTCTGCCTCCATATATATGCCCATGACGCGCGTAGAAGAACAAGCAGGTCTTTTGGTTTTTTCGATAGAGGCATCTTTTGAAACGCCTGATTTATACTTTTACCGCTTTGAAGTTTTTGTGGGCGATACGCCTTTCTTTATTGGGATGGAAAAGGGCGCGGCCGCCGTTGGGGATTGGCTCGGCGAGTGGCAGCTTACGGTGTATGACGCCGATTTTAAAACGCCCGCGTGGGCACACGGCGGCATTTTATACCAGATTTTTCCCGACCGTTTTCGGAAAGGTGACGGTTTTTCGCCGTTGCCTGCAAAAAACGAACGAAAAATGCATACGGACTGGTATGATGTACCGGAATTTATTTATGACACGCCCGACTACCGTGCAAACGATTATTTCGGCGGCAACATTTTGGGCATTATCGAAAAAATACCGTATCTTCGTGCGCTCGGCGTTACGGCGCTGTACGTAAATCCCGTTTTCGAAAGTCCCGAATACCATCGGTACTCTACGGGCGATTATAAAAATATTGACCCCTATTTCGGCACAAACGAGCAGTTTCTCTCTTTGTGCAAAGCATGTCGCGAGGCAGGTATTCGCGTAATACTCGACGGCGTTTTCAGCCACACCGGTGCGGATAGTGTGTACTTTAATAAATATGGACATTACGAAAGCGAGGGCGCCGCAAATTCTGTAGACTCCCCTTATTATAACTGGTACAGCTTCATACAATACCCTGAAAAATATGAAAGCTGGTGGGGATTTGAAAATTTGCCGAACGTACGCGAAACGCACCCCGATTATATGGAATTTATCACGGGGGAAGACGGCGTTTTGGCGTTTTGGCAGAAAAAAGGCGCCGGCGGCTGGCGGCTAGATGTGGCGGATGAGCTTCCGGATGCTTTCCTCGATAGCCTCTATGCACGCGTCAAAAAAGAAGACCCCGAAGCGCTCGTTATCGGCGAGGTGTGGGAGGATGCGACCAATAAATTTGCCTACGGCGTTCGCCGCCGCTACCTTCTCGGGAGGCAGATGGACAGCGTAATGAATTACCCCTGGCGCACCGCCATTTTGGAATTTATAAAAGGCGGTGATGCGGCGCTTTTCGAAAGCCGCCTCCTTTCTATCCTTGAGAATTATCCCGAGCCTGCGCTCCATACCCTTATGAACTCCCTTTCCACGCATGACACCGTGCGCGCCATTACGTATTTCGGCGTCGAGCACGATGTGCCCGATACAGAAAAGGGCCACTACCGGATGACAGAGGCCGAATACGAAAAGGGACGGGCAAGGCTTATGCGCGCTTCCTTTTTGCAGTTCACCCTCCCCGGTATTCCTTGTATATATTATGGCGATGAAGTTGGTCTTTACGGGTTTCGGGACCCGTATTGCCGCATGGCATACCCATGGGGGCGCGAGGATACGACGCTCTTTACCTTCTTCCAAACCCTTGCCGCCGTTCGAGAGAAGTATCGGGAAGACTTTTCTGCTCCTTTTCGGCCGTATGCAAGAGAAGACGGGCTTTACGCCTTCCTTCGCGGGCGCCTTCTCTGTGCGATAAACGAAGGGAAGGACGCGGCGCCGCTTCCGTTTGCAGGCCGCGAATGTGTGTTTGCACACGGCAAAGTGGAATTTTCAGAAGAGGGCGCTGTGCTTTTCCCAAATTCTGCCGTGATTTTAAAGTAAACCAAAAGGGATGTAAAAACATCGTTTTTACATCCCTTTTCTTATATATGGTCTTCGTATCTTTCTGCCGTAATTTGGCCATCCTCAATGAGGAGGCGGCAAATTCTGGCTGTGCGCTTTTCTTCGTATTCGGCCCCGTATTTTGCACCTTGCGCGAGGTCACGCGGCTCTCTGCCATGGTAAAACGCATACCACTC
>JAZNJV010000156.1:0-2974 GCA_045578225.1 Clostridia bacterium
CATCGGAATGTCCCTGACTTACGCCCTTACCCCAGAACGTATAATCCGCGCCCTCGGGCAAAATAGCGCCGCCGAAAAGGCGATTTACGGAAAACATCCCCGGGTCCCAGCCGACGGAGATAATGCCGACATGGCCACTGCGCGCGGCTGCGGCATCTACATTTTCAAAATGCTGCGGGATTTTGGCATGTGTGTCGAAGCTATCCACCACGTTAAAGTGCTCCGCAAGTGCGGGCGTTTGCACAGGAAGGTCCGTAGCACTGCCGCCGCAGAGAATCATAACGTCAATTTTATCCTGCATGGAAAGTGCGTCCTCCGCCCGATAGACGGGGGCGTTTGCTTTCACGCTTGCAGGATCGCGGCGCGTAAAAACGCCTACAAGCTCCATATCAGGATTTTGGCCTATGGCGCTTTCAACGCCTCTGCCTAAATTTCCATACCCATAAATGCCAATACGTATCATCAAAATCAAACCTTTCTATGTTGAAATACGGGAAGCTGTGAAAGAAGAATGGCGCCGAATGTGAGCACACAGCCCCAAAGCTCACGAGGAGAAAACAGCTCGCCCATAAGGAGAAAACCGCCCAAAAGTGCGAACACCGATTCTAGGCTACAAATGAGCGCGGCAGACGCAGGGTCGGTATCCTTTTGCGCGACTACCTGCAAGGTATACGCCACGCCGCTCGACAAAACGCCTGTATAGAGAATTGGCACAGCCGCGTCCAAAATATATGTAAGCTGCACGTCTTCTGCAAAGCATGCCACAATAAGGGAAAGAATGCCGCTTACAAAAAACTGCAGGCATGCCATACGCACACAGTCCACATGCGGAGCAAAATGGTCAATCACCATGATGTGGCACGCAAAGAGCGCCGCACAAAGGAGAACGAGAAGGTCGCTTTTTGCGAGGGTAAACGTTTCCCCATCCAGGCACAAAAGATACATACCAAAAACGGCAATGCCTATGCTTATCCATGTGACGGCCGTGGTTTTCTTTCCTAAAAACAGGCTAAACACCGGCACGAGCACCACGTAGAGCGCGGTGATAAATCCGGCTTTGCCGGGGCCTGTTTCGAGAAGGCCGATTTGCTGGGAAGAAGAGGCCAAAAAGAGAACAAGGCCGCACGCGATGCCGCCGAGGATCGGCCACTTTTTCTCTTCCTTCTCTCTTTTTTCCTTTTTATCTATCCAAAAAATAACGGGAAGAAGCACAAGGCCGCCCAAAAGAGTGCGCACGCCGTTAAAAAGGAACGGGCCGCAGCTTTCCATGCCCTTACTTTGCGCCACAAACGCCATACCCCATATGAACGCCGCAAGCAGCAAAAATGCATTGGCTTTCAGTTTTTTAGCGTTCATAAGAGAATATCACTTCCTTTATATGCATATCTATAAGAATTCCTTTGATTTCCTATTATACCACCCGCTGCCGTATCCCGTCAAATAAATTCATAAAAATATCCCGAAAAAATTTTTAAAAAATACTTGACAAACCGTTTTTCGTATTGTATACTAAAAACAGTAATAGTTATCGTTTTTGGTTTGGAGGTGGGGAAATGCAAAAAAGAAGTCGCCAACGCGAACTCCTTCTGGAAATTCTACGAAGCACAACCTGCCACCCGGATGCCGATTGGGTCTTTTCCAAAATGCGGGAGAAGATGCCGAACATTAGTCTCGGCACGGTGTACCGAAACCTTTCTCTCCTCGCGAGCGAAGGCACAATCCTTCGGCTGGACACCGGCGAAAACGCCGATAGGTTTGACGGCTGTAGTGCCCCGCACTATCACCTTCTTTGTAAGGCCTGCGGCTCGGTAGTAGACCTTCCCATGGCCTACTCGGAAACGCTAAATCAAGAGGCTTCGCGCACGGGTGGATGCGAAATCCAGAGTCACTCCCTTTTATTTCACGGTAAATGCCCGTCCTGCACGGGAAGTTTATAAAAAAAATTATTTTTTGGAGGTATATCAATATGAAAAAATTTGTTTGCTCTATCTGCGGTTATGTACATGAAGGCGCCGAGGCTCCGGCAGCTTGCCCCCAGTGCAAGGCTCCGGCAGAAAAGTTCCAGGAACAGGGCGGTGAAAAAACTTGGGCCGCTGAACACGTAGTGGGCGTAGCACGCGGTGTAGATCCCGAAATCATCGAAGGTCTTCGCATGAACTTCACGGGTGAATGCACAGAAGTCGGTATGTATCTCGCCATGGCAAGAGTTGCCCACCGCGAAGGCTATCCGGAAATCGGTCTCTACTGGGAAAAGGCAGCTTACGAGGAAGCCGAGCATGCTGCAAAGTTTGCAGAGCTTTTGGGCGAAGTTGTAACGGACAGCACCAAGAAAAACCTCGAACTGCGTGTAGACGCTGAAAACGGCGCCACCGCCAGCAAGTTCGAACTTGCAAAGCGTGCAAAGGAACTGAACCTTGACGCGATTCACGACACCGTGCACGAAATGGCAAGAGACGAAGCTCGCCACGGCAAGGCATTTGAAGGTCTTCTTAAGAGATACTTCGGCTAAGCCGCATTGTAGGAGGTACGAAAAATGGAAAATCGCATCATTTGCAACTGCAAACAGGTAAGTTATTTTGATATTGCGGAAGCGCTCGACAAAACGAAAAAATTTGACGATGCACTCGACGCGTTTCGTGACGTGCAAGCCATCACACATTGTACTACCGGTTGTGGCGGCTGCTATGATAAGATTTTAGATGCCATTTCGGAAATTATGGCATAAACCGAGAAAATACAAAACCCCTTGCAATTTTGCAAGGGGTTTTTGTTTGCAAAAAAATTTTAAACTCGAAAGGAACTGTCCGTTTTTTGGGACAGTTCCTTTTGTATACTGGTATTGTAAGAAAAAACATTTGTTTTGAGGAGGATGCAATATGGACTGGAATTTTGACAGAAAAATAGATGGTGGAGACGCGGTTCTCTATAGCGATGTCTTTGCAAAGAAAGGGTCTTCCTGCGTCGGCAGTTTCTC
>JAZNJV010000157.1:0-10182 GCA_045578225.1 Clostridia bacterium
GTAAATCATGGTGAAAATAAATTTTTATAAAAGGAGAATTGCAAATGGCACGATTTACTTTACCTCGCGACCTGTATCATGGAAAAGGTTCTTTGGAAGCTCTTAAAACCCTGAAGGGCACGCGCGCAATGGTTTGCGTGGGTGGCGGCTCCATGAAACGTTTTGGTTTCCTTGACAAAGTGTCTGCATACCTTAAGGAAGCAGGCATGGAAGTGGAAATTTTTGAAGGTATCGAACCGGATCCGTCTGTAGACACGGTTATGCGCGGCGCAGAGGCTATGGCAAAATTCCAGCCGGACTGGATTGTTGCTATCGGCGGCGGCTCCCCGATTGATGCTGCAAAAGCCATGTGGATTAAGTACGAGTATCCGGAAATTACGTTTGAAGAAATGTGTGTAGTATTCGGTATTCCGGAGCTTCGCAAGAAGGCTCGTTTTTGTGCCATTCCGTCTACGTCCGGAACTGCAACGGAAGTCACAGCCTTCTCCGTAATCACGGATTATAAGAAGGGTATTAAATATCCGCTTGCCGATTTTGAAATCACGCCGGACGTTGCGATTGTTGACCCCGACCTTGCTGAAACGATGCCGCAGAAGCTTGTGGCACACACCGGCATGGACGCTATGACCCATGCCATTGAAGCGTATGTTTCTACTGCTAACAGCGAATTTACAGACCCGCTTGCCATTTTTGCTATCAAGATGATTCAATCTGACCTTGTTGCTTCTTATAATGGCGATATGACAAAGCGTGCATCCATGCATAGCGCACAGTGCCTCGCTGGCATGGCGTTTTCAAACGCACTTTTAGGTATTGTACACTCTATGGCACACAAAACAGGTGCAATTTTTGAAGATTTAGGGGCACACATCATCCACGGTGCTGCAAATGCTATGTACCTTCCGAAGGTTATTGCTTTTAATGCGAAAGACGAAACCGCTAAGAAGCGTTACGGTGAAATTGCAGACTATATGGGGCTCGCAGGTGCAACCGATGACGAAAAGGTGGCAAACCTGATCGCGTATCTTCGCGGCATGAACGATGCGCTTAAAATTCCCCAGTGCATTAAGAACTACGGTGCTGACAGCTACCCCTCTGAAAACGGTTTTGTTCCGGAAGATGTATTCCTTGAAAGACTTCCTGAAATTGCAAAGAATGCCGTTGCAGATGCTTGCACCGGTTCTAATCCGCGCAAAATTTCCGTGGAAGAAATGGAAAAGCTGCTTTGTTGCTGCTATTATGACACTGAGGTTGATTTCTAATCTTTTCATCCAAGTTAAAAGGGCGGTTCCTTATAGGAACCGCCTTTTACTATTGAATTTCTCATTTGGATTAAAAACAAACTTCGATGGGACGCGGCCTTTCGTTTGTGTTTGAAGAAATTAGCTCGTCCGGAAGATGCGTGGTAGCAAACATGCGGGCGGAGAGCATCCGACCGTTGTCATCCGCCTCCACGCAAGACAGGTTACAGTTTACGTTTCTTGTGGCGAGATACTCAGCAAGAGCGGAAAGCTCTGTTGGCATGCCAAGACCAAACGTGGTGTTTAAAAAGTGCATGGAACCAAAAACGGATGCACCGTGCCCTACGGCTAAAACTTCAGAATAGCCGGAAGAGAGGATAGGCGTCCAGAAAGCACGAAGCCTTTCTACCAGAATCTCATTGGTGTCAGCTGTTTTCGTCCACCAGGGATGCGAAAGCGTGGCGTCCTCTGCAATATAGGGAAACAGCGTGCGAAGCGCAGGAAGGTCCATGCCGATAAACGCTTCGGCGGCTTCTTTTTCGAAAAAAAGCTCACGAAGCGAACCATCTGGATAAATCGGGGCACCGCAAATTTCTGCCGCGATGTTTGCTGTCATCATGGTGCGTCTATAGGGGGAAGAAATGATAACCCCTTTGAAATTTCGTTTCTTTAATTCTTCACCGAGACAGGCGGCTTGTGCCTGTCCTTTTTCGGAAAGCGGAATATCTCCTGTCGGGAAATCCACGCTTTTTGTAAAATCATTCGGGCAAACCTGCCCGTGTCTTGTTACATATACTTTCATCGTTTCATACCTCCGCGGTGATTATGTAGGCGTATAAGGCGCCCGCTTTCGAAAAAGAGAAGGGCAGGGGTGTGGTTGGCGTTGGAGTAAAATTTGCCTTCTTTTCCGTTGTCGGCAAAATCGTGCGTGTCCCCAGTATAGCCGTGCCCATATAAATAGTAGCTTGCCTCGCCGTTTATATCCAGCACCCTGTGACAAAGAAGAAAGGAAAGACCATGAATTTCAAGACAGGTGTTAGGCGGGATGATGGTAGATTTTTTGATATGCGCCCCAATATAATCGGGGAGATCGTTATTTCCTGGGACAATGTATACTTCCTTTGCATATTTTTCCATACAAGCGATAAGACGTTTTGCATGTTTTTTGTAGGCTGGGATGTCTTCGGGACGCCTTCCAACCTTGAGGTTATCTGCAAGGTCACCGGTGTGTACCAAAACCGTAGGCTTAATTTTACGAATGAGACGGAAAATATACGGATATCCCCAAACCGGAATGTCGCCGATATGCAGAAGTACTTCGCCGGTATAGGTTTTCACTTCCTGCGGAAGGTGGGGAAAACGAAAAAAAGCGGCAAGTTCTTTATACATGAGAGAACCTTCTTTCGACAGGAATCGATTTTCCGATTTCTGCGTTTTCTGTGTGGTATATGGGGTTTGTTAAAAGAATGCAGCGGTCGCCGCGCCAAAGTTCGGCACGAACAAAATTTACGTCACTTTCTGTCGGAATAGGCAACGAACCCTCGTATGTGCCGGCGGCTTCTTCCGTTTTCACTTTTTCTCCATTTGCCACCCATACTACACGGCATCCTTCCGGTACGCCAGAAAGAGTGAGGCGTGCTTTGCCGGCAGGAGTATTTGTAGTTATTTGCCCCATGTTTTGACCTAAAGTACCGGTGAATTTCACATCCATTTTTTGGAGATATACAGGGTCGCCGGTATACAAATTCCCGGCGCGCATGGCCGCTATAAAGTTATCTTCCGTGGGTTCTTCGGCGGCAATGTATGCTACGAAATTGTTGCCGTCAAACCAGTTGATGTTGTTGTTATGATTGTCACTGTCCCCGTAGCCGGAGATAAAGACGCCGTTTTTCGAAAGTGTGTCCCAAAGTTTCAAATGTGCGGCAAAGGGAACGGCTTCGCGGCCTTCCGGAAAACCGACCTCAATCATCGCGGCATTCCAAGCACGATTTTCTACCACATAGGCAAGCTGTTCTTCGATAATCGCTTCCTTTTCTGCATCCGTTAAATTCGGCACAAGCAGTTTGTCCTTAATGCGTTCAAAGGGGTGGTTACGGGCGTATATGCCGCCGTAAGCACGCACATGCTCCATAGCCTCTTCGTCCGAAACTTTATAATTTCTTGCTTCATAGTCAATAATTGGCACTTTCGTAGAAAAGCAGATTTTATGCGGACCTGCCGCTGTGATTTCGCTCGTCACAAACGGCGTTACTTCATATTTTTTTCCAATTTCTGTAGCGAGACGTTGTTGTTCGCGTCTGCCTTCCTCAAAAGCAAGGTCCCAGGTAAAAGAAAGGTGATTTACAGAAAGGGAAGCTGTTTTTCCGCATCTTGCCGAAACGGAGAAGGAAACTGTGCGAAGTACATTATCACCGCCGCCCACCGCTTCGGCATCCCGAAGAAGCGGAAAATCGTATTTTACAAAATCAGAAGTACCATCGAGTGCATGCACGGCGTGGTACGGGGAAGAAAGGCCATCGCAATTCCCAAACACATACAGGATATGCCCGTGTAAAAACTCGGGTGGTCTTTGTGAGAGCTCTACATCTATCACAACGCGTGTGTCTGCATCCATAGAGGAAACGGCCATGCCAAGGTGCAGGAAAACATTTGCCAAAAGAGCCCATTCGTGGCGCTTTTGCGAGGTGTCAAAAGTAGCACGCACCGTTGACCAAGTTTCATCTTTAGACGTCGAGACAAGAAAAAGCGCATTGTCTTTTATTTCACACAAAGTGCCTTCGTCTTCTTGCACCACAGTAAAACCGTACCAACGGGGACGGCGCGGATCAGGAGAAGGCTCCTCCACGCGAAGAACACCTTTTGTAAAATCAAAGCTATCAACATGGTTAAAACGTCTGCCCATGCGAACATCATGGTCTGTAAGATACATATGATGTATGCCAAGCTTTTTGGCGTTGTAAAAGTGTCCTTCCATGCTGGCGTTTCGCTCCCAAACGGAATGCATATGCAAGGGAACGGGATAATATGTAAGCATATAAATCTCCTTTCGGTTACAGGATTTCCAGCAAATCCTTCGGCGTTTTGGTTAAAATGGCGTGACCGCCGGGCGTGGCATACAGCATATCTTCGATGCGAACGCCGCCAAACTCCGGAATATATATGCCGGGTTCCACAGTGAACACATCTCCGCTTTCGATTTTGTGTAAGGAGCGAGGGGATACCGTTGGATATTCATGAATGGCAAGCCCAACACCATGCCCAAGAGCGTGCCCGAAATATTCACCATATCCAAAGCTTTCAATGCTGTGCCTTGCAATCTTGTCAAGTGTCGAGGCGTCCATGCCGCCTTCTGCGGCATTTTCGGCGAGCGTTTGTGCATAGAGAACGATATTATAAATTTCCTTTTGCCGCTCACTTGCCGGGCCTATGCAAACAGTACGCGTCATGTCTGAACAGTACCCGTTTAAAAGGCAACCGAAATCCATAGTGAGAAAATCTCCTTTTTCAATCACCTTCTCACTGGCGGCGCCATGCGGAAGAGCGCTTCGTACGCCGCTGGCACAAATAGTTTCAAAGGAAGGGGCAGCGCCCGCTTCACGGCGCATATATCCTTCAAGGAGGGCAGCGACTTCAAATTCGCGCATCCCGCTTTTGATGCGAGATACAGCGAAGGCAAAAGCTGCATCCGCGAGCTTCACAGCTTCTGTGATGGCCGATAACTCGCCATAATCCTTCGTCTTTCGCAGAAGCAAAAGTGTTTCGCTTATGGGAATCCATTCTCTCTTTGGAAGCATTTCTTTAAGGTGCGAAAATGCGCGTACAGAAAGATGTTCATCTTCATAGGCAATAGCACGTGCATCCTCGAAAAGCGTAGAAAGTGATGTGTCGTACGGCAGAATTTCGAAATGAGGCGCCTCGGCCATAGCTTGCAAAGTGTATCTTGAATCGGTGAGTAGGCACAGGCGGTCTTTTAAAAGCAAAATTGTCCCTTCGCCACCGGTGAAACCGCTGATATACAAAAGAGACTCCGGTGCACGCAAAATAGCGGCATCCGCGCCGGCTTCTACTATTTTTTTACGAAAGGCTTCAATCCGTTTCAAAATACGTCCTCCTATTATTCGCGCGAAAGCGCTTTTTCCATAATTTCTGCACTTCTTTCAATGAAGGCCGCCAAAGATGCCTTGTCCAAAGGCCGCTGTGCGAGGCGTGCCATATCATATACATGCAAAGAGAGCTTTTTCGCCGTTTCCGCATCCTGCTCTTCTGCGATTTTTCGGATTACAGGATGGTTTACATTGATGACAAGCGTTTCTTCTGTGGGGAACAGATCAGGCGAGATACCGCCGTACATTCTCGTCATTTCCTGCATACGGCGCGATTGCTCGCTTACGGTTAGAATGCCGGGCATGTCTGTCTCGCGAAGCGGAGCGGCTTCAAGCTTTACAGTCTTGCCGTCCATCGCGCTTTCAAATACAGATAAAACAGTTTTGCCGTCTGCGTCGGTTTTGTCTTTCAGAGCATCCGTGACAGCGGCATCGATGCGAAGGAAAGAAACGCCTTGGTTTTTGGCTTCCATCATGGAGATGAAGGCGCCGTCAATTACGGCGGGGAGCAAAACGAGTTCAATATTTCGGCTTTGGAACATCGAAATATATTGTCCCTGCGCCTCGGGGTCGGTCGCGTAGTACACTTCGTTTTCATGCCCGTTTGCCTTTGCGTTTTCAAGATATTCCGAAAGTGTGCAGTATTTATCTTCGGCTGTTTTAAAAATCAGAATGTTTTGGACTCGTTCATAGAATTTTTCGTCCCGTAAACATCCGTACTTAATAAAAGGATTTATGTCATCCCAGTATGTATTATAGTTTTCGCGCTCTGTGTTATACAGGGAAGAAAGCTTGTCCGCAACCTTCTTTGTAATATGCTGTGAAACCTTTTTGACATACCCATCGTTTTGCAGAAAACTTCTGGAGACATTTAAGGGCAAATCAGGACAATCAATACAGCCTTTCAAAAGGAGCAGAAATTCCGGAATGACTTCTTTGATATTATCAGCGATAAATACCTGGTTGTTATACAGCTTAATTTGTCCTTCCACGGGGTCGTAGGTATTGGCACGCCTCGGGAAGTACAAAATACCTTGCAGACGGAAGGGATATTCTACGTTCAGGTGGATATAGAAAAGCGGGTCTTGAAAGTCCATAAACACCTTTTTGTAAAATGCCTTATATTCTTCCTCTGTACAGTCAGCGGGATTTTTAGCCCAAAGGGGACAAGTGTCATTCACGCTTTCTGTGGGTTTTTCGTCACCTTTTTTAGAAAAATAAATGGGATAGGGAAGGAAGGCGCAGTATTTATCTAAAATCTCACGAATGCGACCTTCTTCTAAAAATTCGGTATGCTCTTCACTAATGTGGAGTACGATGTCCGTGCCGCGTGTATTTTTAGGATCTTCAGCGATCTCGTAGCTCATGCCGCCGTCACAGCTCCAGAACACAGCCTTTGCATCCGGCAAATAGGAGAGCGTATGTATGTCTACGCGTTCGGACACCATAAATGCCGAATAAAAGCCAAGACCAAAGTGGCCAATAATACCGGCATCCTCTTCGTTCTTTTCTTTGTATTTTTGGATAAATTCCTCAGCGCCCGAAAAGGCAATCTGCGTAATATATTTTTCAACTTCCTCTTCCGTCATACCAATGCCGTTATCTGAAATGGTAAGAGTTTTGGCTTCCTTGTCAAGTAGAATATTTAAAGAGAATGCTTCTTCCGCCGAAAGCGTAGCTTCGCCTATGCCGGAAAGTTTTCTAAGCTTTGTGATGGCATCACAGCCGTTTGAAACGAGCTCGCGAAGAAAAATGTCGCAATCAGAATAGAGCCATTTTTTGATTATGGGGAAAATGTTTTCAGTACTGATAGAAATATCGCCGGTGCGCATAAAAATCGTCCTTTCTGTTATGAGTTATTTATTTAGTATATCATTTTTGGGGGGAAGTGTCAAGGAATGGAGCACTTTAAAAGAAGAACTGCACCCCGCAGAAAACGGCGTAAAGACAAAGGAGTGCCACGCCTTGCGAACGTGAAAGTTTTTTTCTCAAAAGTGCCGGAAGTGTTAAAAGAAGCATGGAGATAAATACGATGGGAATATCAAAAACAAGCGATGCGTTTTGCCCAAAAAGCTCCTTTGTGACAGGAACTGCAAAAGGTGACAAAACAGTGGAAACGCCGCTTACAAGAACAAGGTTAAAAAAGTTTGCGCCGATAATGTTGCCGAGGGAGAGTGCGCCGTGCCCTTTCACAAGACTGGTAATTGCCGTAACAAGCTCGGGAAGCGAGGTGCCAAGCGCTACGAAAGTGAGGGCAATTACAGACTCGGGAACACCAAGAGCCGCAGCAATCTGCGTGCCGTTATCTACAAGAAGATCCGCGCCAATCGCAATGAGTGCAGCTCCGAGTACAAGAAAGATAATATCTTTCAAAAGGGACCCTTTATAATGGCTTCCGCTTTCTTTCGTAGAATCCTTGGCAAAACGCCGCGCGGAGTTTACAGTGCAGAACATGTAGACGGCAAATATAGCCAGAAGCAGGATGCCAATTGCACGACTGAAAAAGCCTGTGGTGTAAGCCGTGGCGGCATATAGAAGCGCTGCTACAAAAAAGAAAAGAATCGGCTGACGGAGAGTCTTTGTATCGAGCTTTCTGACAGGACGAATCGCAATCGTGATGGCTGCAATAAGAGAGGTATTACAAATAATGGAGCCGATTGCGTTGCCGTATGCGATAGCGCCGTGGCCTGAAAGCGCCGAGGTCGCAGAGACCATAACTTCAGGCAGTGTTGTGCCTATAGAAACGACGGTGGCGCCAATTAAAACTTCCGGCAAAGAAAAACGTCGAGCAACGCCGGTCGCGCCGTCTACAAAACGGTCACCGCCGTAAATTAGCAGCACGAGGCCGAAACAAAATAATAGTACAGGGACGAGCATAAAAGAAACTCCTCTCAAAATAATAATAACCGCACCGCGCGGTAAAGAACGACCAAAAATCAAGAAATATGTAGGAGGAGGCCAGAGGCCTCCTTGGACAAAGGAAGATTTCCCGAAATGCGTTTGCCACCAGAGCAAACGAGGAAGTCTCATACTGTCCCGATTTGCCGCTTATGCGGCCGTGCCTTACAAAAGTCAATCGCGGTCATTATGCGTCGGATGTTTTTTGTGACATCCCTTGGAAATTTCACTCAGTGCCTCACCGGTTTCAAACATATAGTCCCGACAGGCAGAAATGTCGCCAAGAGCAACAAAACCTACCACACGATCGTCCTTTACAACGGGAAGACGTCGTACCCTATCGTTTGCCATAACCTGTGCAGCATCGTCAATTTCCGTCTCAGGCGTCACGCACGAAACATCCCGTGTCATAATTTCGTTTACGGAATGTGACTTCGGGTCCAGCCCTCTTGCCATATTCCGTACCACAATATCACGGTCTGTAACAATGCCGACGAGATTTTCGCCGGAGTCCACAACGGGAACTGAACCGATATTATGCTCACGCATAAGCTCTGCAGCTTCTCGAACAGAAGCTTTTTCCGCAATCACAATTGCAGGATCAGTCATGATGTCTCGAACAGTCATCTGCATCTGCTCCTCGGAGAGAATGTGTAAGAAGGCCTTTTCAAAAGGCCGGCCTTTTGAAAGAAGCACATCTTACGCTACTTAGTATGATCGTCTGCACCTTTTTCATGCGAGGAAAGTAAATCCAAATTTCGTTTTAAAACAGCCTTGCCGCGCCAGGAAAAGGCACGGTCTCCATAAAGGGCGGAAAAGGCTTTGTTTGACATAGATACTTCTTTTACGGAAAAGATGGGGGAGACATAGAAATCTCGAAGCGGTGTTTCAGGAATTCTCTCGTTATGCGGGCAAACTGTCTGACAAATATCGCAGCCCCATACATAGCCGCTTTTGATAAGAATTTCAGTCTCTTTAGCAGAAAGCGATCCTCTTTTTTGTGAGATGGCAGAGGCACATTTTTCTGGGTTAATCTTTCCGTCTTGGATAGCACCGCCGGGGCAATGTGCCTCACACTTTCCACAACCGATACAAGTGCGAGGAAGGGGGGCATCAGGCGGGAGGGGAAGATCTGTTTCCACATAGCCGATAAAACAAAAACTCCCGAAGGTTTCGTGAATGATAAGGTTGTTTCTGCCCCAAAACCCAATTCCTGCCTCAAAAGCTGCTTTCTTATCATTCCCTTCGCCTTTATCTACATGTATCGTGCAGTGCGAATTCGGAGAAAGTGTTCTTATATAGTCGGCAATTTGTAAAAGATACGAAGATACAATCGTATGATAGTCTTTCGAATACGCATACATGGAAAGATTGCCGGCATCTCTCTTTCCTGTATAGTAGGGAAAGAGACACACCACTTTTGAATATGTAACTCCGTCGCCGGTAATGCCGGCGGCCGGAATTTGCAGAGAACGGATAAAAGAAAGAATGGAGGATTTAAAGTTGTTCTTCATATTTTCGAATCATACGGCGTACCATTTCGCCGCCGATGGGACCGCCTTCGCTGCCGTTTTGCCGTGCGGTCAAATCTCCTTTGTAATGGTCGTTGTTTTCTTTGCAAAACTGCAAGCGGCCGATTTCTTCCGCCACTTCCAGTTTAAACTTGGTAATTCCGTCATATGCCTCCGGAACGAGAAGTCTAGACTTTCTGTAATTTTTCGACATTTTGTTCACCTCGGCATTAGTATATCCAGCCGCAGGCTTTGTATACAAAATACGGGTTCCAAAATACGGAATTTCAGGCAGGGATACCCCTGCCTGAAATTATGCTTCTGCTTCAATTAAACCGTAGTTTCCGTCTTTTCTCTTATATACAATATCGATTTTATCTGTTTCATCATTATGGAAGACAAAGAATTCATGCCCTAAAAGATTCATCT
>JAZNJV010000158.1:0-28473 GCA_045578225.1 Clostridia bacterium
AGACACCTCCTTGGCTCACAGAACGACATGGCTACGATCCGACTTCTATGCAGGGTAGGTGCACGGTTAAGGAGTACAGGATGTTCACGAATTACGTCCTCCAGAACGTCCCAAACTTCAGAGCGAACACGTTCTACCATGCGTTTTGCGCTTTTAATGTTATGTGCATAGCCGCCGTTTACGAGTTTCTTCATAACAAACGGTTTGAAGAGTTCGAGTGCCATTTCCTTCGGCAGACCGCACTGATAAATCTTAAGTTCCGGACCTACTACGATAACGGAACGGCCGGAGTAGTCAACACGCTTACCGAGAAGATTTTGACGGAAGCGACCCTGCTTACCTTTAAGCATATCGGAAAGCGACTTGAGTGCGCGGTTGCCAGGGCCTGTTACAGGTCTGCCACGGCGACCATTATCGATAAGAGCGTCTACAGCTTCCTGCAACATTCTCTTTTCGTTACGCACGATAATGTCCGGTGCATTTAAATCGAGAAGTCTCTTCAGACGGTTATTTCTGTTAATAACACGACGATAGAGGTCATTCAGGTCAGAAGTTGCAAAACGACCGCCGTCTAGCTGCACAAGCGGACGGATTTCCGGGGGAATAACCGGAATAGCTTCCAGAATCATCCACTCCGGACGGTTGCCGGATGCACGGAAGGCTTCCACAACTTCAAGGCGCTTAATAAGACGAATCTTTTTCTGGCCCTGGGCTTCCTCTACCTCTTCGCGAAGTTCTTTTGCAAGTTCTTCAAGGTCGATTTCAGCGAGAAGTTCACGGATGGCTTCTGCACCCATAGCTGCACGGAATACGTTACCGTACTTTTCCTGCAGTTCTCTGTATTCTTTTTCAGTCAGAATCTGTGTCTTTTCGATTTCGTGTGCCTTGCCGGGATCAATTACGATGTACGCAGCAAAGTACAGAACCTTTTCCACCTCACTCGGGGAAATGTTCAGCATGAGTGCCAGACGGCTGGGGCTACCTTTAAAGTACCAAATATGGCTTACAGGAGCCGCAAGCTCAATGTGACCCATTCTCTCACGGCGAACCTTTGCACGGGTAACTTCAACACCGCAGCGGTCGCAAACGATGCCCTTAAAACGAATTCTCTTATATTTGCCGCAATGGCACTCCCAGTCCTTTGTAGGCCCGAAAATGCGCTCGCAGAACAAACCGTCCCGCTCCGGCTTTAATGTGCGATAGTTGATTGTTTCCGGCTTCTTAACTTCTCCTCTAGACCATTCACGAATTTTTTCCGGTGAAGCCAGTCCAATCTGTATGGCATCAAACGTATTAAACTCCAACATTTGTCGCACCGTCCCTTTCTATATTCTTGCAGCAGGCTCTGCTGCTCTTAATGCCTTTTCTTTCTAGGAAAAAGCGCCTTATTACTCTTCGTCGTCCTCATCATAGTCGTCAAGGTCAGCATCGAGGTAGCTGTCGAGGTCATCCTCTTCTTCCATCACCGGCTGCGTATCGCTAAGGCCGAGTGCATCCATCAAAAGATCGTCCTCATCTACTTCGCTGTAGCCTGCGCGCTCAAATGCGCCGGCTTCGCCCTCAACACCGCGGCCAAGATCTTCCGGCATGATGTCATCCATCTCATCGTCAGCCGATTCGCCGATATTGACCTCTTCGCCGTTCTTATTGAGTACCTTAACGTCCATACTGAGACTCTGCAGCTCTTTCAGGAGAACCTTGAAGGATTCCGGAATGCCCGGGCTCGGTACGTTCTCACCCTTAACCACAGCCTCGTACGTCTTTACACGACCGACAACGTCATCGGACTTGACGGTGAGGATTTCCTGGAGCGTGTAAGCAGCACCGTATGCCTCAAGGGCCCAAACTTCCATTTCGCCGAAGCGCTGGCCGCCAAACTGCGCTTTACCGCCGAGAGGCTGCTGTGTAACGAGCGAGTAGGGTCCTGTGGAACGTGCATGAATCTTATCATCAACAAGGTGATGCAGCTTCAGCATGTACATGTAACCGACAGTTACGGGATTATCAAACGGTTCGCCTGTGCGACCGTCATAAAGAACCGTCTTACCATCCGGTCTTGCCCCTACCTTTTCAAGGGCTTCTGCAATATCTTCTGCCGATGCGCCGTCAAATACCGGCGTGGCAATCTTAATACCCATCTTCTTTGCCGCAAGGCCAAGGTGTACTTCAAGCACCTGACCGATATTCATACGAGACGGAACACCGAGGGGGTTCAAAACGATATCGAGCGGTGTACCATCGGGAAGGAAAGGCATATCCTCTTCAGGAAGTACGCGAGAAACAACACCCTTATTACCGTGACGACCTGCCATCTTGTCACCGACAGAAATCTTACGCTTCTGTGCAATGTAGCAGCGTACAATCTGGTTCACTCCGGGGGGCATCTCGTCGCCATTTTCTCTTGTGAAGACCTTAACATCCACAATGATACCGGCTTCGCCGTGCGGTACGCGCAGCGATGTGTCGCGTACTTCTCTGGCCTTTTCACCGAAGATTGCACGGAGGAGACGTTCTTCCGGTGTCAGTTCAGTTTCACCCTTCGGTGTAACCTTACCAACCAAGATGCCACCGGCACGAACCTCAGCACCTACACGGATGATACCGCGTTCATCAAGGTCCTTTAAGGCATCTTCGCCGACGTTCGGAATTTCTCTTGTAATATCTTCCGGCCCGAGTTTTGTATCTCTCGATTCGGATTCGTATTCTTCGATATGGATAGATGTAAATACATCGTCACGAACAAGCTTTTCGTTAATTAAGATAGCATCTTCGTAGTTATACCCTTCCCAGGTCATAAAGCCGATAAGCACGTTTCTGCCAAGTGCGATTTCGCCGTTTGCCGTTGCCGGACCGTCAGCAATAATATCGCCTTTATGCACAATCTCGCCGCGGCTTACGATCGGGCGCTGGTTAATGCATGTGCCCTGGTTCGAACGCATAAACTTAGAAAGACGCATTGCATGGCGTTCGCCCTCTTCGTCGCGCACTACAATTTCGCTTGCGGAAACTTTTTCAATGAAACCGTCACACGGCGAAAGGAGAACAACGCCGGAGTCTTTCGCGGCTTTGTATTCCATACCCGTACCAACTACGGGAGAATCTGTATTGAGAAGCGGAACAGCCTGTCTCTGCATGTTGGAACCCATGAGAGCACGGTTAGCGTCGTCGTTTTCAAGGAAGGGGATCATCGTCGTAGCAACAGATACAACCTGCTTCGGCGAAACGTCCATGTAATCCACTTCTGCAGGGCTTACTTCCATGAACTCGTCTCTGTGACGGGCCGTTACCTTCTTGTGAGTGAACTTGCCGTTTTCGTCAAGCTCTTCATTTGCCTGCGCTACGATGAATTCATCCTCGACGTCTGCCGTCATGTAATGAATTTCGTCGGTTACGCGGCCTTCTTCTTTTATAACCTTACGATACGGTGCTTCAATAAAGCCGTATTCGTTTACTCTTGCATAGGTACTGAGAGAGTTAATAAGACCGATGTTCGGGCCTTCAGGCGTTTCAATCGGGCACATGCGGCCATAGTGCGTGTAATGTACGTCACGTACCTGGAAGCCTGCGCGCTCACGGCTTAAGCCGCCAGGGCCGAGAGCCGAAAGTCTTCTCTTATGCGTCAGCTCGCCGAGAGGGTTCGTCTGGTCCATAAACTGCGAAAGCTGGGAGGACCCGAAGAATTCCTTAATGGTTGCTACCACAGGGCGAATGTTAATGAGAGACTGCGGTGTTACGATATCGAGATCCTGAATGCTCATTCTTTCGCGAACGCCACGTTCCATACGGGCAAGACCCATGCGGAACTGGTTCTGCAAAAGCTCACCTACGCCACGGAGACGACGGTTTCCGAGGTGGTCAATATCGTCTACATTGCCGAGTCCGTCAAAAAGATTTAAGCAGTAGTTAATAGAAGCGAAGATATCGTCTTCTGTAATATGCTTCGGGCAAAGCTCATCTACGCGGCGTGTAATGGCTGCGCGAATGTCTTCTTCCGTTGTATTTTCAGCAAGAATTTCTTCCAAAACGCTGCGGCGTACCTTACCGCCGATGGTAAGATCTGCGGCATCGAAACCAAGGAACGCATTGATGTCTACCATGTTATTGGAGAACACCTTAACCACCTTATGTTCGCCGGTTACCTTATCGTCCACAGCTACGTGTACGAGGTTAATGCCTGCGCGCTCAATGGCCTGGGCAGCTTCACGCTTAATGATCTCGCCGGCGGCTACTAAAATTTCACCGGTTTCGGCATCGATAATATCTTCGGCAGCTGCAAGACCTACGATACGGGTAGAAATTGCGAGCTTTTTATTAAATTTATAACGACCTACGCGCGCGAGATCATAGCGGCGCGGATCGAAGAACAGCATATGCAGAAGGGAACGGGCGTTTTCCACCGTAGGCGGTTCTCCCGGACGCAGACGGCGGTAGATTTCAAACAGCGCCTCTTCTTCTGTTTTCGCTGCATCTTTTTCAATAGTTGTCAAAAGTCTTTCATCCTCGCCAAAAAGACCTGTAATATCCATGTCTGTTACAAGTCCGAGAGAGCGAAGAAGTACGGTCATGGGAAGCTTTCTTGTTCTGTCCACACGTACCCAAAGTACATCGTTCGAATCTGTTTCATATTCGAGCCATGCACCGCGGTTCGGGATGAGGGTGCCGGCTAGAAGCTTCTTCCCTACCTTATCAAAGGATTCTTCAAAATAGATACCAGGCGAACGAACGAGCTGGCTGACGATAACACGCTCGGCACCGTTTATGATAAACGTACCCTGCTCGGTCATCAGCGGGAAGTCACCCATAAAAATTTCCTGTTCCTTGATTTCGCCTGTTTCGAGATTGCGAAGGCGCACCTTAACGCGAAGAGAAGTGGCGTAGTTTGCGTCACGCTCCTTGCATTCGGCGATGCTGTACTTCGGCTTATCGTCCAAAGAATAATCTACAAATTCCAAAACGAGGTTTCCGGTATAATCCGTAATAGGCGACACATCATGGAAAACCTCACGGATTCCTTCCTCAATAAACCATTTGTAAGAATTCTTTTGCACCTCGATTAGATTTGGCATCTCCAAAACTTCACCGATCTTGGAATAGCTCATGCGCGTGTTCTTGCCGAGTTGCACGGGATGTACCATAAATCTCACCTCATTTTAAAATTACAAAATATTCGAATGTGCGCTCCCGCGGGAGCCTCACTTAACCTGCAAAATCGTTCCGAAAAACCGGTCAAATATGCATAATTATCCATTCTTATGATGCAGATTAGTATTTTATCATATCTCTTTCAAGTTGTCAAGCAAAAATTCGAATATTTTTTCTTTTTTTGTAAAAACTTTGCTATAACTGCTGTAGCTATGAAAGCTTGACTTTAAAAGCGGAAAATGCTATACTGTGTGCATAGGCCGGCGCGCCTTTTGCCGGTATTATTTCCTTAATATATAGGAGCGCTTTTTATGTCACAGCGAAAAATCTCTGCTATCTATACCGCCCTGCCGGCGCGTCTTCTCCCCTGGTTTTTAGAAAATGCGCGTGACCTTCCCTGGCGGCAGGATAAAAATCCATACCATGTATGGCTGTCTGAAATCATGCTGCAGCAGACGCGTGTGGAAGCCGTTCGCGGATACTTTCTGCGTTTTACAAAGGCTTTTCCCACTATCTCCGCGCTCGCCATGGCTGACGAAGATGCCGTTTTAAAGCTTTGGGAAGGGCTTGGCTACTATAGCCGTGCGCGCAATTTGCATAAGGCCGCGAAGGTCATTATGACACAGCACGGTGGCGAATTTCCCACCTCGTACGAAGCAATTCTCGCGCTTCCGGGCGTTGGTGAATATACAGCGGGCGCTATTTCTTCGATTTGTTTTGAACTGCCACATCCGGCGGTGGACGGAAATGTTCTTCGCGTCGCGGCGCGCCTTACAAACGATTCTACCCCTATTGATATGCCCAGTGTAAAAAAAGAAGTGGCAGCTTCCCTTTCGCGCATCTACCCGAAAGGCGCCTGCGGTGATTTTACCCAGAGCCTTATGGAGCTTGGGGCAATCGTTTGCATCCCAAAAGCACCACGCTGCGCGCTCTGCCCTCTTTCTGACCTTTGCCTCTCGCGAAAGGAAGGAACGGCGGCGCAACTGCCGAAGCGCACACCGCGCCGTGCGCGTACGCTTTCTGAAAAAACCGTCTTTCTTTTTATGAAAGACGGGAAAATTGCCGTTCGAAAGCGCGAAGACCGCGGGCTTTTGAAAGGGCTTTGGGAACTGCCGAACATCGAGGGAAAATGTACGCCAGACGAAGCGGTGCGTGCGGCGGAGAAATTCGGGGTCTCGCCCATGGCGCCCGAGCGCGCGCTTTCCCGTGTGCATATCTTCACGCATGCGGAATGGCATATGATTTGCTACTATATCCCCGTAAAAAACACGCCCGATATTTTTGTTTGGGCCGATACAGAAAAACGCAAGAGCGAAATTGCACTCCCGACGGCTTTTCGCATCTTTCTGGAGGAAGACAATGAGTGAAAACGTTTTTTCGCGCATTTATGCGGTTGTAAAACAAATTCCCCGCGGCAAAGTGGCCACATACGGACAGGTTGCCGCTCTTGCCGGAAATCCCAGATGGGCGCGCGTAGTAGGCTATGCGCTCCATGTAAATCCCGATCCCGACTCTATCCCCTGCTACCGCGTGGTCAATCGCCTTGGGTATGTTTCGAAGGCGTTTGTTTTTGGTGGTGAAAACATGCAAATTGCACTGCTTGAGGCCGACGGCATTCGCGTCACGGATGGGCGTGTAGACCTTTCGGTATACCGCTGGAATCCTGTAACAGAAACGTAATATAGTTTTTTCTAAAAAGGCTTGACTTTTATTTTTTGCGGTGCTACAATGACCGTACACTCGAGGAAATTTTTGTAAGAAAGCGCATGCAATCTGTGGGCAAAACGCCCCAAAAAAGGAGTGGACGGTTATGCAAAAGCGAAAACTTGATTTCGAGGAAATTTTTCTCCGCTATGACGCAAAAAAACAACCGGTAAAAACTTTACTACAGCTATTTCGTGGCAATGTGGGCAGGTTTCTGCTCTCTATTGTCTTTTTTATTCTCAAAAATCTGCCGGTATGGGTTATTCCGCTTGTAACAACGACCATTATCAACACGGCGATAAGTCCGACCGATAACACCGTGCAAAAAATCATTATGTACGTTTTCTTCGGCGCTTTGATTATTGCGCAGAACGTGCCTTCGCACCAGGCACAGGTGTACTTTTCTATCCGCGTGGCACGTAATATTGAAATGAATCTTCGAAGCGCGCTAGTCCGGAAATTACAGCATCTTACCATTTCGTTTCACAAGAACTTTTCTTCCGGCCGTATTCAGTCGAAAATTCTTCGCGATGTTGACCATATTGTAGAGCTTTCAAACAATGTGATGGTGCATATTATGCAGGCCGTGATTAACCTCATTATTTGTTCGGTAATTACGTTCATGCATAGTCCCACCGTCTCTCTCTTCTTTCTCCTTACCGTACCGATTGCGGCCATTTTAAACCGTTGCTTCCGCACGCCGATTCGCCTTCGCGTTTCGGAGTTCCGCAAGGAAATCGAGCATATGTCTGCTGATGTCGCTGAAATGGTGGAAATGATACCCGTCACAAAGGCACACGGCCTTGAACGCGTGGAAACAAGGCGCATGGCACGCACGCTTGAGGAAGTACGAGAAAAAGCCATCCGCACCGACACGATGCAAAATCTCTTCGGTGCCTCCGCTTGGGCCATAATGAATATTTTCCAGATTCTCTGTCTTGGCTTTACCGGTCTCCTCGCCTACAAGGGGAAAATCTCTGTAGGGGAAATTTCGCTTTTCCAAAGTTATTTTTCCCAGCTTTTAGGAAATGTAAACCTTTTGATTTCTCTGTACCCCATGCTCTCGAAAGGGTTTGAATCTCTCGGCTCCGTTTCGGAAATTTTAGCGTCTGACGATATTGAAAACAACCGCGGCAAAAAACGTCTTCCCACTGTGGAAGGTACATTTGACTTTGACCATGTAGGCTTTACATATCCGGATGACCCTGCGGCGCATGTGCTCGAAGATTTCTCTCTGCATGTAGAAAAAGGAGAGTGCATCGCTTTTGTAGGGGAGTCGGGTTCGGGTAAGACCACAGCGTTAAACCTGTTAATCGGCTTCCACTTCCCTACGGAAGGTACGCTTACCGTTGACGGGCACGATATTCGAAGCATCAATCTCACAGCTTACCGGCATCATATTGCCGTTGTATCACAAACGAATATTTTATTCTCGGGTAGTATTCGGGATAATATCTCCTACGGTCTTAGCCACGTACCGGACGCAGAAATCGAGCGCGTTATCGACCTTGCGAATTTGCGTGACCTTATAAACGAGCTTCCAAACGGCATTCACACGCAAATCGGCGAACACGGCGGACGGCTTTCCGGTGGGCAGCGCCAGCGTATTGCCATCGCGCGCGCTATGATTCGAAATCCGCAAATTATTCTTTTAGACGAAGCGACCAGTGCACTCGACAATGTTTCCGAACAAAAGGTGCAAGATGCCATGGATAAGCTCATCCACGGACGTACCACATTCGTAGTGGCGCACCGCCTCTCTACCATTCGAAATGCCGACCGTATTGTGGTTATGAAGCATGGTAGATGCGTAGAAATCGGGGATTATGATTCCTTGATGGCGCAAAAGGGATATTTCTACGAGCTGGCAAAATTGCAGGAAAAATAAAATACTTATTGCAAAAGGGTTGTGAAAGCTTAGTTTTCACAACCCTTTTTAGCGGTATTATTGTTCTATTTGTGCCCTGCACTTTTTACATTCCCTTGGCAAGCGCCTCTGACAGCTTATGCATTGCCTTCTTTTCGATGCGGCTTACGTATGAGCGGGAAATGCCGAGTCTTTTTGCAATTTCTTTCTGTGTTTCCTCCTCGCATCCACAGAGGCCGTAGCGCATTACAAGGACCCGTTTTTCCCGAGGTCTTAAAGAGGCGCGCATGGCTTCATAAAGATTTTTAATGCGGTATTTTAGGTCCAGCTTTTCGGTGATATCCTCATCACTGCTGTCTAAGATATCTAAAAGGCGCACCTCGTTGCCCTCTTTATCAAAACCAATCGGTTCTTGCAAAGAAACCTCACTTTGCAGCTTCTTATTAGCCCTTAGTACCATGAGAACTTCATTTTCAATACAGCGTGCGGCATACGTGGCAATTCGTATTTTCTTGCCGCTATTATATGTATTGACGGCTTTAATAAGGCCAATCGTACCGATAGAAATCAAGTCATCATTTTCCATGCCGCTACTTTGATACTTCTTCACCACATGTGCCACAAGGCGCATATTATGCTCTATCAGAATATTTCGTGCCTCTTCATCTCCTAATTCCCACTTTTTAACGTATGCATCCTCTTCCGCAGCAGTTAGCGGCCTTGGGAATGCCCCGGGCTGGCTGACATACGAAACCATACATACGTTCTGAAATAGCATTTCTAATAGATACACCCACACGTTATTGCCCTCCGTCGAATTAGTATATTGGTATTGTATGCTGCCTCCGGTGGCTTTGTGCGTGTCCTTTCAGAAATCCTCTAAGGACGCAAAAATGGCGTAGCCAAAAGGCTACGCCATTTTTTGTTTCAGAAACGTATGGTTTACTGATTTTCGTAGAAGTAGTCGAGTTCTCTCTGCATGTCAACATGTGTCTGGTCTACCCATGTTGCAACGTCTTCACCGTTCTGAATCTTGTTGGTCATTTCGTCGATGTAGGTACGTGTTGTTGCAGATGCCGGGTTTTCGAGAAGCGTCATACCGTGCTCGTCAATGCCCTTCCAGAATGCATCGAGACCAGCCGGAACCGGACGTGCAGCCGGAACTGCATCGAGCGCCTTCTTCATGACCGGGAGACCTGTGCTTTCTGCAGCGATAAGCATCTGAGCTTCTTCGCTGAGATAGTACTTGAGCCAGTCAAGTGCTGCAGCCTTTACGTTTTCGTCAAGACCTGCATATACCTGCCAGGTGTTCGGTACGTAGATGCAAGTACGTTCGCCGTTCCAACCAATCGGTGCCATAACTGCATCGTAGTTGAGGTCCGGGTAGTTCTTGTTGATACCGTTGATAACGCTGTACTGTACAAGGTTCATAGCGATCTTGCCATCAGCAAATGCCTGGTTGCCACCGTATGCAGCAAGTTCTGCAGGCGGCATGCGCAGACCGTCATTGATCGGCTGTGCATATTTTTCCATAGCTTCTTTGATCTTCGGATCGTCCATGTTGGAGTTTCTGAAGTCATCCTTGTACGGGCTTACACCAACTGCAGCCATGAACGGCAGCCAGCCGAGTGTAATGTTGTAGGAGTACTGGATACCGTAAACATCGGTTTCACCGTCGCCATCTGTGTCGCGAGTGAGTTCCTTTGCCTTATCGAGCATTTCCTGCCATGTCCAGTCTTCCGTCGGGTATGCAACGCCTGCTGCATCAAAAACGTCTTTGTTGTAAATAACAGCAACAGAGTTAATGCCGTGCGGTACACCCCAGAGGTGACCTTCTGTGTCAGTAATAGCAGTAAGAGCGCTTGTGTAAAGTTCCTTGTCAAGCTCTTTGTCTGCCCATTCGGTAAGGTCAGCAACAGCGCCCTGTGCACCGAATGTCATAGCCTGCATGGAGTCGGTATAGAATACCGGTGTTACGTCGTTCTTTGCAACGAACTGTAACTTGATCTTCGTTACGAAGTCGCCCCAGGCAGTTTCGTCTGTAGTTACTACATACTTGTCGGCGTTTGCGTTCTTGAAGTTTTCAGCCAGCTTTACGGTTGCTTCGTCGCCACCCGGAATACCGATGAGAAGCTCAGTAACGCCATCGCCACCCTTGTTGTTTTGGCAACCCGGAAGCAGCGTGAGAACCATCAAAGCTGCAAGGGCCGCGCAAATAACCTTTTTCATGGAAATCTCCTCCTATTTTTTTGGGACTTTCCCGTCCCTATTTGTTCTACATTATACCATAGGCGCTAAATTTTAGCAATACTTTTTTATGAAAAAAGCAACTTTTTCTTTTTCATTTTTTGTCGAAATCGTAAAAAATGCCGAAAAAACGTAAAAAACACCTTTTGCGCTTTTGAAAACAGTGTTTCTTTTTTCCAAAAATCAGGCGGCATGCTGTCTGCCCGTATGGTCTACTGTGTATGCACCCGTATGCAAAAGCGCGCCTACCGTAGTAAAAGAATAGCCTTCTTTTGTGATTTTTTCCAAAATTCCAGGTAACGCCGCGGCCGTCTGGGCAGTTCCCGTATGAAACAGAAGAATCGAGCCGCAGCCAAGGCGCGGCAGAATACGTGCCTCCATTTCTTCGGGCGACAGGCCCTTCCAGTCGAGGCTATCGATATCCCATTGGATAATTTCTTTTCCAGATGCGCGCGCAGTACGCACCACCTCCTCCGTATATTCTCCATACGGCGCGCGGAAAAGCCTCGGCGCTTCGCCTGTGATTCTCCTTATACTTTCATCGCATTTTGCCATGTCCGCTTCGACTTCTGCCGAAGAAAGCTTCGAAAAGTGGGCGTGGTTATAGGAATGCCCCGCAATTTCATGCCCTGCCGCCTTTATTTTTTCTACTTTGTCGGGAAACTTTTCTGCCCATGTCCCCACTAGAAAAAAGGTACATCGCGCGCCTTTTGCAGAGAGCGTTTCCAAAATACTTTCGATGTCCTCGTCGCCCCAGGCGGCATTAAACGTTACCGCCACCTTTTTTTCTTCCGTTTCTACAGAATAGATAGGCAGCGCCCCAAGCCCTTCACTTGCGGTAAGGTGTGCTCCCGGCATGGCACCCACACCCAAAAATACGGCAATCAAAGCAGTGATGGCCACCGTTAAAACCACAGATTTATGTACCACAAAAACGCGCATTTTGTTCTCCCCCTTATTTTTGTATGCGTGTATGGCCATTGTATGCGACGCATGCGGAAAATATGTGCAAGCGGCCTTTTGGTATCTTTGTCCTATTTTTTTCGTCCTGTTTCTTTCTTTTATAGATTTTGTCAACAAAATTCCCTTCTTTTTGCATTTTCTATTTACAAATCGCCTCTTTTGTGGTATACTATGGTGTGTATTTTTTAGGAAAGGGATTGTGATTTTTTTGCGCGTAATTTTCGAGAAAATCCTATGGCTTTTTTTAATTATGCTGGTAGGTCTCATTGCGGAAAAAACAGGACTTATCAAGGGTCTTAAGAATATGACTTCGCAGCTTCTCACGCGCATTACACTTCCGCTCCTTGTTATTACCACGCTGTCAAATCAAGTGAAAAATACTGAGACCGCAACTACCGCCATGGCTGTTTTTGTGCTCGGCGCGGTTTCTGTCGGTATTCTCTTGTTTCTCGGGAAGCTTTCAGCGGCTCCGTTTCGTTTTTCGAATAAGCGTGCGAATGTGCACACATGCCTTACGGCATTTGGCAACACTATCTTCCTCGCCTATCCGCTACTCGATGCGCTTTGGGGACAAGAGGCGGTGTTTTATGCCGCATTCTTTACGATTGCCAATGACCTTGCCGCCTGGACTATCGGCGTACTGATTTTAAGCCGCACCAAAAACGGAAAAATCAATTTCCGCCGGCTTTTAAATCCCACTACGCTTTCGTATTTTCTTGGCGCGTTTATGTTTATCTTTTCTCTGCGTTTGCCGCCTCTCTTACACGACGCCGCCGCGTCTATTGGCGGCACCACGACGGTTTTATCCATGCTTTTCCTCGGCGCCGCGCTCGCTTCCGTGAAGCTTCGTGCGCTTTTTGAGGCGCTTTCTTCCATTACGATTATCCTAATCAAAATGATTATAATGCCGCTCGGCGCATTGTTTTTGCTCCGCTGGCTGATTCCGGCGCTCGAGCTTCCCATTCATGCGCTTGCGCCTTCTGTTATCGCGATGCAAATCGCCATGCCCTGCCAGTCGGTATTCGCCGTTTTGGCACAGGAATACGGCGGCGATGCGGAATATGCCGCAACTGCCATTTGTATTACCACCGGGGCCAGTCTCGTAACACTACCTTTTATATATACTTTTATGATTTGAAAGGATGGTCACTATGTCTCCAAAAGTTGCTCTTATTATGGGTAGCGATTCCGATTTGCCGGCGCTTCGTCCCTGCGTTTTGGCGCTTCGCAAATTCGGCATTGAAGTAGAAGCACGCGTTCTCTCCGCGCACCGCACGCCGGATGCTGCTGCCACCTTTGCAAAAAATGCAAAGGAACGTGGTTTTTCCGTAATTATCGGTGCTGCCGGCAAAGCGGCGCATCTTCCCGGTGTTTTAGCTGCCTTTACTACGCTTCCGGTTATCGGTATTCCGATTAAATCCTCCACTATGGACGGGCTCGATTCCCTCCTTTCCATCGTACAGATGCCGAAAGGCATTCCGGTTGCGACGGTAGCCATTGATGGTGGAGAAAATGCGGCCATCTTAGCAGCGCAGATCATTGCGCTTGCAAACCCCGAAGTTGCGAAAAAATTAGAGGAGCATAAGCTCTCCATGCTTCGCGAAGTGGGAGAAAAGGACGCACGTTTGCAAGAAGAAATTAAGAATCTGTAATTCAAATTGGGGGAAAACACGATGAATGACGCAAAATTACACGAAGAATGTGGTCTTTTTGGTATTTTTGACCGCGATGGATTTGACTGTGCACATCTGACATATTACGCTCTTTTTGCGCTGCAGCACCGCGGCCAGGAAAGTGCCGGTATTGCAGTAAACGATGACGGCGTAATTATTTATCATAAAGACCGCGGTCTTGTGCCCGATGTATTTAACGAGGTTGTCTTAAATCATTTGAAAGGCAGAGCCGCACTCGGTCACGTTCGCTATGCTGCTTCGAGCAAAGTGCGTGAAGACGCACAGCCGCTTGTTACGCGCTACAGTAAAGGCACATTGGCAACCGCCTATAACGGAAGCCTTGCCGACCCTGTAGGAGAACGCGCACGCCTTGAGGCGGACGGCGCCATTTTCCAGACGACAAGCGATACGGAAATTATCAACTACCTTCTGGCACGCGAACGCGTGAATACGCCCACGATCGAAGATGCTCTCGTACGCGTTTTAAAAACGCTGAAAGGCGGATATTCCCTTCTCGTAATGAGCCCGACAAAGCTGATTGCCGCGCGCGATCCCTTGGGCTACCGCCCCTTATGTATCGGCAAAAAGGACAATAGCTACATCTTCGCTTCGGAAACGTGCGCACTTGACGCTATCGGGGCCACGTATGTGCGCGATGTAGAACCGGGCGAAGTGGTAATTGCCGACAAAAACGGCATTCGTTCCATTACGGAAAACTGCTCGGATAAGAGTGCACTTTGCATTTTCGAATATATTTATTTTGCCCGTCCCGACAGTACGATTGAAGGTACGAGCGTATACGAAGCCCGTGTGCAGGCCGGTCGTGCACTCGCAAAATCCGACCCTGTGGATGCCGACATCGTAATCGGCGTTCCGGATTCCGGCATTTGTGCCGCTATCGGGTATGCAGAAGAAAGCGGCATTCCGTACGGCACGGGGCTTATCAAAAACCGCTATATCGGCCGTACCTTTATTCAGCCTTCGCAGGACATGCGTGAAAAGAGTGTAGACATTAAGCTGAACGTCCTCGCTTCTACAGTTCGCGGCAAACGCGTAGTGATTGTGGATGACTCTATCGTACGCGGCACCACCTGCAGAAAGCTCATCATGATGCTGAAAAAAGCAGGCGCCACGGAAGTACATATGCGTATTTCCTCCCCCTTGTTCCTCTGGCCTTGCTACTTTGGTACAGACATTCCCACACGTGATGAGCTCATCGCGTATAAGTACACCCCCGAAGAAATGAAAGAGAAGTTCGGCGCCGATTCGCTGGCCTTCCTCCGCATTGAAGACCTCGAAACGCTTGTCCCCGGCAGAACGCGCGGCTTTTGTGACGCGTGCTTTACAGGGAAGTATGCAATAGAAATTCCCGCAGAGCGTGAACTTCGCTCTTTCCAAGAAAGGAGAATTGGTGAAAATGAGTAATAACGCTTACACCGCAGCCGGCGTTGATATTGAGGCCGGATACGAGGCAGTTCGTCTTATGAAAGAACATGTAAAGAGAACCACTACAAGCGGCGTTCTCTCCCCCATTGGCGGATTTGGCGGCCTTTTTGCCCCGAATCTCACCGGTATGGAAGAACCGGTTTTGGTTTCCGGCACGGATGGTGTCGGCACTAAACTGAAGCTTGCTTTCCTTATGGATAAGCATGATACCGTAGGCCAGGATTGCGTAGCCATGTGCGTAAACGACATTGTTTGCTCCGGCGCACGTCCGCTCTTCTTCCTCGACTATGTAGCCGTAGGTAAGAACGAGCCGCAAAAGGTGGCCGATATCGTAAAAGGTGTGGCAGACGGCTGTGTGCAGTCCGGTTGCGCCTTAATTGGCGGTGAAACGGCAGAAATGCCCGGTTTTTACCCGGTAGACGAGTATGATTTGGCCGGCTTTGCAGTTGGCATTGTGGACAAAAAGAACATCATCGATGGTACAAAGCTTCAGGAAGGTGACGTACTTTTGGGTCTTGCCTCTTCCGGCGTTCATTCGAACGGCTTCTCGCTCGTTCGAAAGCTCTTCAATATTTCTTCGCCGGAAGTCCTCAAAAAGCACTACGAAGAGTTAGGCACAACCCTCGGTGAAGCCCTGCTCGCGCCGACTCGCATTTATGTAAAGGCTATCCTCGCTCTTATGGAGAAGGTGGAAGTGAAGGCTGTAAGCCATATTACCGGCGGCGGCTTCATTGAAAACGTACCGCGTATGATGCGCGAGGGTCTCACGGCTGTACTCGATACAGCGTCGTATCCCTTGCCCCCCATTTTCAGCCTGATGCAGAAAACGGGTGATATTCCGGCTTCTGAAATGTACAACACCTTCAATATGGGTATTGGCATGATTGTGGCCGTTCCTGCAGCCGCAGTTGAAGAAGCCAAGGCCATTTTGGAAGCACAAGGCGAAACGGTATACAAAATCGGTACCGTAGAAAGCGGCACGGAAGGCGTTCGCCTCATATAAATGCGAAAATTCCCTAAAATACAGAATTTTTGCAAAAACTTCTTGACAAAACGGCCAAAAGGCTGTATAATATCGTGTGTTACTACTAAACACATAGTTTGGATTCCGGAAAGATGAGGTGTGGAAGATGGCAGTACCGAAGAATAAAGTATCTAAGGCGAGACGTGACAAAAGACGTGCAACATACAAGCTCGAAGTTCCCGGCATGATTGCATGCCCGAAGTGCAAGTCTTTAATTCGTCCCCATCGGATTTGCAGTGTTTGCGGCTACTACAAGGGCAGAGAGGTCATCAAAGTAGCAGAGTAAGTCTATACATCCCGGGCGGCACAGCCGCCCGCTTATGACTTTTTACATCGTGCTGAAAAATGCGGAAAGCAAAAAGTTTCGCTTTTGTAGCTTCTCTTTTTTGCTTTCTTTGTGATATACGTATTTGAGAAGGCACACAGTATCAAATTTAGCCTTAGGAGCGTTTAGTTTATGGTTTCGAAAAGCGTCGTTGTTCTCAATCAAGTTGGTTTGCATGCCAAAACAGCTACATTATTTATCCAAAAAGCCAACGAATTCAAGGCTGGTATCTGGGTAGAAAAGGATTCGCGTCGTGTGAATGCGAAGAGCCTTTTAGGTATTTTATCGCTCGGCATCACGCGTGGCACGGAGATTTCCCTTTCTGCTGACGGTGCTGACGAAGCAGAAGCTTTAGAAGCTTTGATCGCGCTGATAAATGCCAGTGTGTCCGAATAATATCTTGTAAGTAGAGAAAAAACAGCCTATATGGCTGTTTTTTTGAATATGGAAGGATTCGCGTATGAACGATATTATTTCAGCAAAACTGAAAACACTCCCCTCTTCCCCCGGTGTATATATCATGCGTGATGCAGGCGGCACCATTATTTATGTCGGCAAAGCGAAAGTGTTAAAAAACCGTGTCCGCCAATATTTTCACGGCACGGAGCACACCCCAAAAGTGAGCGCCATGATTTCCAAAATTGCGGACTTTGAGTATATTTTGACCGATACGGAATTTGAGGCGCTTTGTCTTGAAAGTAACCTTATAAAAAAGCACAAACCTCGCTATAACATTCTTTTAAAAGACGATAAAGGGTATCCCTTTATTAAAATTACAAAAGATGCGTACCCACGCATCACATTGGCGCGTAAAAAAGAAGCGGACGGCGCAGAGTATTTCGGGCCGTATCCAAGTAGCGCCGTGATTAACGAAACACTCTCCGTAGTGCGTCGCATATTCGGCATACAGCACTGTGCAAAGCGCTTCCCGGAAGATATCGGGCGCACGCGCCCGTGCCTTTACTATGCCATGCATCGTTGTAGCGCACCGTGTACCGGTGCTATTTCCCAGGAAGAATATCAAAAAACCTTTGCGGAAATCTCCCGTTTTTTAAGCGGTGAACATGCAAGCCTTATTCGGGAACTGGAGGAAAAAATGGAGGCGGCTTCTGCAGAGCTTGCTTTTGAAGCTGCGGCCTCTTATCGGGATAAGATTGACAGCATTCGCCGCATTGCGCGTGACCAGAAGGTCATCGGCGGACAAAAGGACGCGGATATTTTTGCACTTGCCATCGAAGAGGACCTTGCGGTTTTTGCCGTGTTCTTCTTGCGCGGCGGCAAACTTCTTGGGAGCCGTCTGTACCGAGAAAGCGGCGGCCTTTATGCATCCAGCGCCGAAACACTTGCAGATTTTCTGGAGGCGTACTATAGCCGTGATGTGGAAATTCCGCCGCAGGTGATTGCCGCTCTCCCTCTGCCGGATGTAGAAGCACTCGCCCCCTGGCTTTCCGAAAAGCGCGGCAAAAATGTCACCGTTCGTACGCCACAGCGCGGCGAAATGCGCCGTCTTTGTGAGATGGCCACGAAAAACTGCGCCCACAATCTGGAAACCTTCAAAATTGACGTACTTCGAAAAACCAATCGCGACAGGGCACTCTCTGAGCTTGCAGAAGAAATTGGCCTTCCCTCGCCGCCTGCACGTATTGAAGCATACGATATCTCGAATACCGGTGGCAGCGAAAATGTAGGCTCGATGGTTGTATTCCTCGGTGGTAAGAAAGCGCCGGCGGAATATAAACGCTTTAAAATGAAATATATTATTGGCTCCAACGACTATGATTGTATGAAAGAAGTGCTGGCACGCCGCTTCATGCGGTTTCACGACAAAAGCGGCGATTTTGCGGCTCTGCCTGACCTTATTTTAGTAGACGGTGGCATGGGGCACGTACATGCTGCAGAAGAAGTCCTTTCCCGCCTTGCCATTTCCGTGCCTGTTCTCGGCATGGTAAAAGATGACAAGCACCGCACGCGCGGTCTTGTGCGGCATGACGGAGAGGTGGGACTTGCACCGTCCTCCTCTGCCTTTCGCCTTGTGACGCTGATTCAGGACGAGGCACACCGCTTTGCGATTACCTACCATAAAAAACTACGCGAACAAAAAACTTTCTCCGGAGAGCTTGACGGCATAAAAGGCGTAGGCCCTCAAAAGAAAAAGGCGCTCCTACGCCACTTCAAATCCGTCACCGCCATTCAAAATGCGTCACTCGAAGCACTTTCCGAGGTGAAAGGCCTTGACCGACGCACCGCCGAGAATGTATATGCATATTTTTCGGAAAAATTGAAAAAAAATTAAAAAGACCTTTACAAACAGGCGCTATCTGTGATACTGTAAATAAAGTAACGCGCAGAAAGGAATTTGTCATGGCGAAGAATTTAATTATTGTGGAGTCTCCCGCAAAAGCAAAAACAATTAAAAAATATTTGGGACGGGATTATTCCGTAGTTGCCTCCTTCGGGCATCTTCGAGATTTGCCGAAAAGCCAGCTCGGCATTGATATTGAAAATGATTTCGCCCCGAAATATATAACGATTCGCGGAAAAGGTGACCTTCTGGCCTCGCTCAAAAAGGAAGCCAAAGCGGCAAAACACGTATATCTTGCCACTGACCCTGACCGCGAAGGGGAAGCTATTTCCTGGCATCTGGCACACATTTTAGATATTGACCCTGCCTCCAAATGCCGCGTAACCTTTAACGAAATCACAGAGAATGTATTAAAAGCTGCGGTGAAAGAACCGCGTGCCATAAACTCCGACCTTGTGGATGCCCAGCAGGCCCGCCGCGTGCTCGACCGTATTGTAGGGTATAAGCTGAGTCCTCTCCTGTGGAGAAAGGTTAAAAAGGGGCTTAGTGCCGGACGCGTACAGTCCGTCGTTACCCGGCTTGTTGTCGAACGCGAACGTGAAATTGAGAAGTTTGTGCCGGACGAATTTTGGAATGTTACCGCGGACCTTAAAGCCTCAACCGGCAAGGCGTTTCGCGCAAAGCTCCACGGCAAGAATGGCAAAAAGATGACGATTCGCGACCAAAAGACGGCCGAGACCGTTTCGGCAGAACTGCAAGGCGCTTCGTTCTCCGTGGCCGCGGCAAAATATGATGAGAGAAAGAAATCCCCCGCGCCCCCCTTTACCACCAGTACCATGCAGCAGGAAGCAGCAAGACGCCTTGGCTTTACTTCGCGTAAAACCATGTCTGCCGCCCAGATTTTGTATGAAGGTGTCGATATTGAAGGGCACGGCACAATCGGTTTAATTACGTATATGCGTACCGACTCGCTTCGTATTTCCGCAGAAGCTTCGCTTTCCGCTCTTTCCTACATTCAAAACCGCTACGGAAGTGAATTTGTGCCTTCCCGTCCGCGCGTGTATAAATCACGTGCCGCAGCACAAGATGCCCACGAAGCTATCCGCCCCACCAATATCGAGATTACGCCCGAGCTTGCAAAGAAAACACTTCCGAGTGACCAGTACAAGCTTTATAAGCTGATTTGGGAGCGATTTATGGCAAGCCAGATGGTGGATGCTGTGTATACCACACTGCAGACGGACATCAGCGCCGGCGCTTACACCTTCAAGGCTTCGTTTGCCAAAGTGAAATTTGCCGGTTTTGAATCGGTTTATAAAATAGAAACTGAAAATGAAGAGGAATCTTCCGATATGCCCACACTCCAAACCGGAGATGCGCTTTCGCTTGTAAAGCTGGAAAAACAGCAGCGTTTTACGGAGCCGCCTTCCCGCTATACAGAAGGTGCGCTTATTCGTGCCATGGAAGAAAAAGGCATTGGTCGCCCGAGTACCTATGCGCCTACGATTTCCACCATTTTAAACCGTGGCTATGTAGTGCGTGAGAAAAAGCTGTTTATGCCCACAGAGCTTGGCTATGTAACCACTGACCTTATGACCGAGCATTTCGGTTCTCTTATCAATGTAGAATTTACCGCCGATATGGAAGCACAGCTCGACCGCGTGGAAGAAGGACAGGAAAACTGGGTAAAAATTTTACGCGCTTTCTACACGCCCTTCTCGGAAACGCTTGAAAAAGCCGATGCCGCCATTGGAAAGGTTTCGCTTACCGATGAGGTTTCGGATGTTATTTGTGAAAAATGCGGTCGCAACATGGTGTATAAAATGGGACGATTTGGTAAGTTTCTCGCTTGCCCCGGTTTCCCTGCCTGCAGAAATGCAAAACCCATTGTGACGGATATCGGTATTCCCTGCCCCCGCTGTGGCGGCAAGATTCTCGAACGCCACTCAAAAAAGGGACGCGTTTTCTACGCTTGTGAAAACAGCGAAAAGTGCAATGTGATTGTATGGGATAAGCCTACGGGTACGCTTTGTGACGTGTGCCAGAGCCCCATGGTAACAAAGAAGAAGGGACGGGGCACTGTTTCCGTTTGTTCCAATCGCGATTGTGCAAAATCAAAGGAGAAATAAGTATGCAAATCCACGTAATCGGCGGTGGTCTTGCCGGCTGCGAAGCCGCATTTGCCGCGGCGAAGCGAGGCGTGAAGGTTATACTGCACGAAATGAAGCCAACCCGCTTTTCCCCCGCCCACAAAATGGAAGATTTATGTGAGCTTGTATGCAGTAATTCTTTAAAAGCTTCCCGCCTCGATTCCGCAGGCGGGCTTTTAAAAGCCGAAATGGAATTTTTCGGGTCGATAACCGTAGCGGCTGCCAAAGAGACGAGCGTGCCGGCAGGCGGCGCACTGGCTGTGGACCGTGAGCTCTTTGCGAAAGAAGTAACGCGGCGCATTTCCGAGCATCCAAACATTACGGTTTTGCGCGAGGAAGTCTTGGAAATCCCAAAAGATTCCGTCACCATTATTGCAACAGGCCCTCTCACAGACGGCGCACTTGCCGAAGAAATTCAAAAGCTTTGCGGAGAGCCGTTGCGCTTTTTTGACGCGGCCGCACCCATTATAGAGCGCGACAGCATCGATATGTCCCGCGCCTTTTTCGGTGCCCGATACGGTCGCGGTGACGATGATTACATTAACTGCCCGATGACAAAGGAAGAATATGACGCTTTTTACGAAGCACTTATTGAGGCCGAGCGTGCACCGCAGCATGGAGCAGACAAGCTTACAGTATTTGAAGGCTGTATGCCTGTGGAAGTGATGGCAAGCCGCGGACATGATACGCTCCTCTACGGGCCACTTCGCCCCGTTGGGCTTCGTGTGCCCGGAAGCGATACGCGCCCGTACGCCGTTGTACAGCTTCGGCAGGACAATAAAGAGGGTACACTTTATAACATTGTTGGTTTTCAAACAAATCTCCGCTTCGGCGAGCAAAAGCGCGTGTTTTCCATGATTCCGGCGTTACATTCTGCAGAATTTGTACGGTACGGCGTGATGCACAGAAACAGCTTCATTCACTCCCCTCGCCTTCTTTCGGCGGACTTTTCGCTTCGCGAAAACCCGAATCTGTTCTTCGCAGGGCAGATTACAGGCGTCGAAGGCTATATGGAATCTGCTGCCTCCGGCATCATGGCCGGTATTTTTGCCGCTAAAAAAGTGCTTGGAGAAACGTTTGATGTTCCGCCCTCCGAAACTATGATTGGGGCGCTTTCTCGCTATATTTCGGATGCATCTATCGGTGATTTTCAGCCGATGAATGCAAATTTCGGCATCCTGCCGCCGCTTCCTGTGCGCATACGGGACAAGCGCGAGCGGTATCTCGCACTCGCCGAGCGGTCACTTGCCTCTCTTCGGGAAAAATTTTGATTTTTCCCAAACTTTATATTGCTTTTTTTGGCAAAATGCGGTACAATATAAGAAGTGAATTTTAGAAGGAGCGATTACTGATGATAACCCACGGAAATGATATTAAAATCTTCACCGCCAATTCCAGTCCGAACCTTGCAAACATGATTGTGGCAGAGCTTAAAAACAAGGTTGCGGAATACAAGCTCAATTCGCAGGGAAGCGGCATGCACGTTGGCGAAATTTCCCTTGGCAAGGCCGAAGTTGGAAAATTCAGCGACGGTGAGATTTTTGTAAATATCAATGAGTCTGTTCGTGGCTCGGATGTTTTTGTCGTACAGTCCACCTGTGATCCTGTAAACGACAATCTCATGGAGCTTCTTATTATGATTGACGCTTTCAAGCGTGCTTCTGCCGGCCGTATTACAGCGGTTATCCCCTACTACGGATACGCCCGTCAGGACAGAAAAGCGAAAGCCCGCGATCCGATTTCGGCAAAGCTGGTAGCGGACCTTATCGAAACTGCCGGTGCTGACCGCATTTTGACAATGGACCTGCACGCCGCACAGATTCAAGGTTTCTTCAATATTCCTGTGGATCACCTTCTTGGATTTACAAAGCTTGCTCCTTACTATCTCGAAAAGTTTGCCGACCATCTCGATGACGTGGTTGTGGTATCGCCGGACTTTGGCAGCGTAACACGCGCCCGCAAATTTGCACAGCGTCTTGATGTGCCGATTGCCATTATTGATAAAAGACGTCCGCGTGCAAACGTAGCAGAAGTTATGAACATTATCGGTGACATCAAGGATAAAACCATCATCCTCGTTGACGATATGATTGATACGGCAGGCACCATTACAAACGGCGCTTCCGCTCTTATGGAACGCGGTGCAAAAGAAATCTATGCTTGCTGCACACACCCCGTTCTTTCCGGCCCTGCACTCGAGCGCATCGAAAAGTCGCCCATCAGTGAGCTTGTTGTTCTCGATACAATTGCACTTACACCGGACAAGATGCTCGATAAAATCCATGTGCTTTCTGTGGCAGATGTTTTTGCAGAAGCCATCAAGCGTATATATGCCGATATTTCCGTAAGCCCCATGTTTGCATAACCGAAAGGCTTTTTGGAGTATGAGAGGTTAGGGAATTATCTTTTTGGTAATTCCCTTTTCTTATGGACTTTTTTAAATGTAGTAGAGGAGGTGCCAATACGCCTTTGAAAATGCTTTTAATTATCAACCCTGTAGCCGGAAAAACACGCGCGCAAAGTATGGATATTCCGGCTCTTTTCCCCAGCTATGCGCTGACAGTATATTACACTACGGACGGGCAAACGACCGAAGAATATGTAGCGGCCAATGCCGCTTCGCACGATGTGGTAGTCTGTGCCGGCGGCGATGGCACTTTAAACCGCGTTATAAACGGGCTCATGCGGCTTTCGCATCGTCCGCCGCTTGGATATATCCCCTGCGGCACTACGAACGATTTTGCCACAAGTCTCGGCATTTCGCGCGATATCGCACGTGCCGCCGAAGCCATTTGTCATGGCACGCCCCATCCAATTGATGTTGGTTCTTTCGGTTCTCGCCACTTTACGTACGCCGCCTCCTTCGGTGCTTTTACAGAATCCTCCTACAAAGCGCCGCAGGAAAACAAAAACCGTCTTGGGCACATGGCGTATATTTTTGAAGCTGTGCGCGATATCCCGAACATTCGCCCCTGCCATGTGACGGTGGAAGCGGATAGCGCTACCTTCAGCGGCGATTACGTTTTCGGCGCCGTCACAAACTCTACTTCTCTCGGCGGTATGCTCCGCCTCTCGCCGGAAGATATCAGCTACAGCGACGGTCTTTTTGAAGTAATGCTCATTCGTATGCCGCGCTCTCCTCTCGATTTTCAGCAGATTTTCTTCTCGCTGCTTCGCCGGCAATATAATCCGGACTATATCACGTTTTTCAAAATGCGCCACGCCATCTTTTCGATGGACGAAATCTTCCCTTGGTCCCTTGATGGGGAATACGAGTCCGGCGGTAACGTGATTGAGATTCAAAATAACACACGCGCCATTTCTTTACTTTTATAAAATTTGGAGGCTTATACATGCACGAGCTTTTAGCCCCTGCCGGCTCATTCGCGGCGCTTGAAGCTGCCTTTGCGGCCGGCGCCGATGCCGTATATCTCGGTGCCGGCCGCCACAACGCCCGTCTTGCGGGTGAAAACTTTACCGATGCCACCCTCATAGATGCGGTGCGCTATGCGCACATACGCCACAAAAAGGTGTATCTTACCCTGAATACACTGCTTACCGATGCGGAACTTTCCGAAATGACGGAATACGCCCAGTTTCTCGCCGAGACCGGTATAGATGCCGTCATTGTGCAAGACACGGGTCTTGCCTCTCTTTTGCGCCGTGCAGTGCCAAAACTGCCGCTTCACGCAAGCACACAGATGACCGTACACTCCTTGCGTGGAATCGAACGGGCAAAAGAGCTTGGCTTTCAGCGCGTGGTACTCGCCAGAGAAGCGTTCTCGCGTGAGCTTATACGAAATTCCCCCCTCGAAATCGAGGTGTTTATACACGGCGCCCTTTGTGTTTCTTTTTCAGGGCAATGCTATTTCAGCAGTATGCTCGCACACAGAAGCGGCAACCGCGGCACCTGTGCACAGCCGTGCCGCCACCGCTATCAAAACGGGTATGCCTTAAGTCTGCATGATTTGTGCCTGGCGCAGCATATGCCGGAGCTTCTTTCCCTGCCCATTGCCTCCCTTAAAATTGAAGGACGGCTCAAATCGCCCGAATACGTGCGCGGTGTGGTTTCGGTATACAGGCGCCTCATTGACGAGAAACGTGCCGCCACAAAGGAAGAAATGGACTTTCTCGCGCGTCTTTTCTCGAGGCAAGGGTTTACGGACGGATATTTTACCGGCAAAACAGGAAAACGCATGTTTGGCTACCGTACGGAAGCCGACAAACGTGCCTCCTCCCTTTTAGAAGTTCCCGAGAGTTCCACATCGAAAATTCCGCTTTCCATGCATCTTTCTGTCGCAGCAAACCGTGAGAGCGTGCTCACCGTATCGGACGGGGTATACACGGCCACCGCACACGGCGCGGTGCCGGAGGAGGCGAAGGCGCGCCCGCTTTCTGTGGCGGACTGCGAAAAGTCTCTCTCGAAACTTGGCACAGCACCGTACACCCCTGAAATCTCGACAGAGCTTGGCGAAAATTTATACCTTTCGGCTTCTTCCCTAAATGCACTCCGACGCGACGGACTTTCCGCCCTTGAAAAAGCTTCTGTTTCACCGTACACTTTTTCGCCCATTTCCCTTTCTGCCCCTCATAAAAAGGTGCAGAAAACGGAAACGCATTGTATGTTTACAAGTATCGCGCAGATTCCTGAAAATTTGGAAGCGGATTTCATATGGCTTCCCCTTTTCGCGATTGACCGTCCGCTCTCGAGACCTATGGGTGCGATTCTACCCACCATCTTTTTTGACGAAGAAGCGGAACCTGTCAAAAAGCAACTTCTCCGCATTCGGGAATTTGGCATTCGGGATGTGATGTGCCAAACCATCGGCCAAAGCACGCTTTGCCGCGAAATGGGTTTTGTGCCCCACGGCGGCAGCGGATTGCATATTATGAATACACAGACGGCACTTTTGGCGGATACGGAATCTGTAATGGCCTCGCCCGAGCTTTTGGCCACGCAAATTCGTGCCATGAAAAAGCCTGTGCCGCTCTCTGTTATGATATACGGGCGGCAAACGCTTATGACGATGGAAAACTGCCTCGCCAAAGTACACGATACTTGTCACGGCGGAAAACGCACGTATCCCTTAACCGATGAAAAAGGAAATGTTTTTCCCGTTCTTTGCGCCTATCCGCACCGAAACGAGGTTTTAAACGCGCGGCCGCTTTATATGCTCGATAAGCTCCATACTTTGCAAAATGCAGATATTCACGCCTTTGTTTTGCGTTTTACTACGGAAACACAAAAAGAGGTTTCTGCGATTTTAAAGCTATATAAAGAAGGTGCGCCATCCCCCTTCCCCTTCACGCGCGGCCGTTTCTTCCAAAAAGAAACGGATGCCAAAGCGCTTTCCGCGAAACGAAAGACTACAAAAGCATAAGGAGAAAGCTATGTTTTATCTTGCACAGGGCATTGGTGTCATTGCCCTTATCATTTCGATGATATCCTTTCAGCAGCCCACGCAAAAACGTGTAGTAACGCTACAGATTATCTCGTCCGTGTTCTTTTGCGTGCATTTTTATATGCTACGCGCGCCGCTCGGGTCCATCTTAAACGGCATCGGCATCTTCCGTGCCATTGTCTTTTCCAATCAGGATAAGGCGTGGGCCGCGCACAAAGGCTGGTTTTTCCTGTTCTGCGCGATTTTCGTAGCTGTTGGCATTTTCTTCTGGGATGGCGCTATTAGTCTTCTCCCCATCATTGCAATCCTTTTGACGACGATTGCCTTCTGGGTGAAGAATCCGCGGCTTGTGCGGCTTATTTCCGCGCCCTCCTCCCCGCTTTGGTTTATTTATAACTATGTGTATCATTCTTATCCCGGCATGATTACGGAGGCGTTTTTGTTCTCATCGATTGTAATTGCTACCGTACGGTATGACATTCTGCCGCTATTCAAGAAGCAAAGATAAGAACTCCCCACCTCTTGTGAGGTGTCGTTTTCTATACAAAAAGACCTTGCCGCGAAATCGGCAAGGTCTTTTCAAGTTTTCTTATTCTTCGCGAAGCTTTGCCTGTGCTGCTGCAAGGCGTGCAATCGGCACGCGGAACGGCGAGCAGGATACGTAGGTGAGACCTACCTTGTGGCAGAACTCTACGGTAGACGGGTCGCCACCGTGTTCGCCGCAGATACCGAGCTTAATGTCGGGACGGGTTTCGCGGCCAAGGGTAGCTGCCATCTTCACGAGTTTACCAACGCCCTTCTGGTCAATCTTTGCAAACGGGTCATTTTCATAAATCTTCGTGTCATAATATGCATCGAGGAACTTGCCGGCATCGTCACGCGAGAAGCCGAAGGTCATCTGCGTAAGGTCGTTTGTACCGAAGGAGAAGAATTCTGCTTCCTTTGCGATTTCGTCAGCTGTGAGAGCGGCACGCGGAATTTCAATCATGGTACCTACCTTATAGGTAAGGTCTGCGCCCAGCTCACGGATAACAGCGTCAGCCGTTTCCACAACAACCTTCTTAACAAATGCAAGCTCGCGGATTTCGCCAACGAGCGGAATCATGATTTCCGGAACGATCTTTACGTTCTTTCTCTTCGAAACATTGATAGCGGCCTTGATAACGGCACGGGTCTGCATAGCTGCAATTTCCGGATACGTTACGGCAAGGCGGCAACCGCGGTGACCCATCATCGGGTTAAACTCATGGAGAGAAGCGATGATAGCGCGGATATCTTCCACCGTTTTGCCCTGTGTTTTGGCAAGGGCTTCTATGTCCTTTTCTTCTGTGGGAACAAATTCATGGAGTGGCGGGTCGAGGAAACGAATCGTAACGCCGTAGCCTTCCATTACTTCGTAAAGCTTTTCAAAGTCGCCCTGCTGCATCGGTTCGAGCTTTGCAAGAGCTGCTTCTCTCTGTTCCTTTGTATCCGAGCAGATCATTTCGCGAATAGCGGCAATTCTGTCTGCCTCAAAGAACATATGCTCTGTACGGCAAAGACCGATACCTTCTGCGCCAAGGCTTCTTGCACGTGCAGCATCTTCGGGGGTATCTGCATTGGTGCGAACCTTGAGCACTCTATAGTCATCTGCCCACTTCATAATTCTGCCGAATTCGCCGCCAATGGAAGCGTCAACTGTCGGAATAAGGCCATCGTAGATGCAACCTGTGGAACCGTCAATCGAAATTTCATCGCCTTCGTGGAATGTTTTGCCGGCGAGTGTGAATACCTTATTTTCTTCGTCCATTGCGATGGCCGAGCAACCGGATACACAGCAGGTACCCATACCGCGAGCAACAACGGCTGCGTGCGAGGTCATACCACCGCGAACGGTTAAAATACCCTGAGAGGCTTTCATGCCTTCGATGTCTTCCGGAGAGGTTTCAAGACGAACGAGAACAACCTTTTCGCCACGTTCTGCCCAAGCTTTTGCATCGTCTGCCGTGAAAACAACCTTACCGCAAGCAGCACCGGGAGATGCAGCAAGTGCGCGGCCTAAGGGTTCTACCTTTGCGAGGGCGGCACGGTCAAACTGCGGGTGGAGAAGCGTGTCGAGGTTTCTCGGGTCAATCATCAAAACAGCTTCCTTCTCGGAAATCATGCCTTCGTCTACAAGGTCGCAGGCAATTTTGAGTGCAGCAGCAGCTGTTCTTTTGCCGTTTCTCGTCTGGAGCATATAGAGCTTC
>JAZNJV010000159.1:0-10073 GCA_045578225.1 Clostridia bacterium
TTGTCTGCCATTTTTTCTCCTCTTCTCAAAAACGGGCTGCTTTTAGCAGCCCGTTTATATTATTTAATTACGCGAATTTTGAGAACGCCTTCGATTTCGGACAGCTTCTTGATGTTTTCTTCAGAAACCTCATCAGCCGTATCCATAATGGTGTATGCCCATTCGCCCTTGTTCTTATTCACCATGTTTTCTACGTTATTATCCTTGAAAATGGCAAGGAACTGGCTGAGCATATTCGGCACATTCTTATGTGCCACTGTAATACGCATAATACCGGCGCGTGCACATTCACAGTTCGGGAAGTTTACGGAGTTATGAATGTTGCCGTTTTCGAGGAAGTCGATAAGTTCCTTCGCAGCCATAACAGCGCAATTATCTTCAGATTCCGGTGTGGATGCACCAAGGTGCGGAATCGGAATTACGTTCTTCATGCTGAGCACTTCATCACTCGGGAAGTCTGTAACGTATACCGCGATTTTGCCGTCTTCCAGTGCTGCGCCTACTGCCGCATTATCTACAAGACCGCCACGAGCAAAGTTTAAGAGACGTGCGCCGTCTTTCATATGCGAAATCATTGTGGAGTTAATAAGGTTCTTTGTGCTATCGAGCAGCGGCACGTGAAGCGTTACGTAATCCGCAACGGAGATCGCTTCTTCAATGGTAGCAACAACCTTTACGTGACGAGAAAGGCTGAGAGCGGCCTTTACGGAGAGATACGGGTCGTACCCGATAACATCCATGCCGAGTGCGCAAGCAGTATTTGCTACCATGGCACCGATAGCACCGAGACCGATAACAGCAAGCTTCTTGCCTTCAATTTCGGGACCCACATAGCTAGATTTGCCCTTTTCTACCATTTTAGCAACGTCTGCGCCGTTGCCTTCGAGTGTTTTGGCCCAAGCAATACCATCTACCACCTTGCGGGATGCAAGCAGAAGACCTGTAATCACGAGTTCCTTAACGGCATTTGCATTGGCACCGGGGGTATTGAATACTACGATACCACGCTCTGTACACTTATCAATCGGAATATTATTTACACCTGCACCTGCGCGGCTGACTGCCTTGAGGTTTTCAGGCAGTTCCATTTCGTGCATGGAAAAGCTACGCAAAATAATGGCATCCGGATTTTCTGTTTCGGTAGAAACCGTATAGCGGTCAGCATCAAAAAGGCCAAGACCGCAATCCGCAATTTTATTCAGCGGTTTTACTGTATACATTTCTTTCACCCTTCTTATTTGTTATTCTTCTCAAATTCCTGCATGAAGGCTACGAGCTTGCGAACGCCTTCAATCGGCATGGCGTTATAGATGCTAGCGCGCATACCGCCAACCGAGCGGAGACCCTTCAGGTTTACAAGCCCTTCTGCGGCCGCGGCCTTTACAAAGGCTGCATCCTTATCTGCATCGCCCGTTACAAACGTAACGTTCATGAGAGACCGGTCTTCCGGACAAACGGCGGCTTTGAAAAGCTCACTCTTGTCAAGAAAGTCATACAAAATAGCGGCTTTTTCTTTGTTGATTTTTTCCATTGCGGAAATGCCGCCCATGCGCTCTACCCATTCGAGCACGAGCTTACACATGTAAATGCTGTATGTCGGCGGTGTGTTATACATAGAGCCATTGTCAGCATGGGTTTTATACGTAAGCATTGTCGGCGTGCCTTCAATCGGTTCGCCAATAAGGTCTTCACGAATGATAACAACCGTAAGACCTGCAGGGCCCATATTCTTCTGGGCGCCTGCGTACAGAAGGCCGAACTTAGTAACATCAATTTCTTCCGAAAGGATGATGGAAGAAACGTCAGCCACAAGCGGCACATCGCCCGTATCAGGGATGTAGGTGTAGCGTGTACCGAAGATGGTGTTGTTATATGTAATGTGGCAAAAGTCTGCTTCCGGGTCAAAGTCAGCACGAGTGAGCTTCGGGATGTACGAGAATGTCTTATCTGCGCTCGAAGCCACGCGATTTACCGTGCCGAATTTTTCACATTCTTCGGCAGCCTTCTTTGCAAACTGACCTGTAATGATATAATCTGCCTTGCGGCTCTTCTTTAAAAGGTTCATCGGCACCATGGCAAACTGTGTGGATGCACCGCCCTGCAAAAAGAGCACCTTATAGTTTTCCGGAATATGCATCAAAGAACGAAGGAGTGCCTCTGTGCTTTCGATGATAGCTTCGTACGGCTTTGAGCGATGGCTCATCTCCATAACGCTCATGCCGGCATCTCCATATGCAAGCATTTCCGCTGCGGCCTGCCGAAGTGCCTCTTCAGGAAGCATGGAAGGACCAGCAGAAAAATTATAAACTCTGTTTGTTGCCATTTTGCATTACCTCCAATTTTTCTCAATACATGTAATTATATACCAAAGGCCACCTGTTGTCAAGAGGTTTTCCCCTCTTCCGTCGCCTCGGATTTTCGGTTTTTTTGCATCTCCGTGCGAAACTTCGACGGAGTCATTCCATATTTCTTTTTGAATTGTTTTCCAAAGTAGTCTAGACTTGTAAACCCGCTTTCATAACAAAGGTCTACAATGCTGGTGTTCTTCGTAAGTAGCATGTTTGCCACAAAAGAAAGACGAAGGTCATTTATAAATTCGCTCACGGTCATCTTCTTGTACTTTTGCATGCTACGTGCAAGATGCTCTCTTGTTTTTCCGCTAAGTTCCACCATGCGCGGCGACCCTTCCACAAAATTCTCCTGCAGTTCCATGCGTTTGCAAAGCTTTGAGAGCCATAGCGGTATATCCTCTTCCAATGCCGAATCCATAGGTTCGTCCGGTGCTAAAAAGCAAGAGAAAATATCGCATACAAACAAGCGTTCCATGCGCTTTTTGTCCATCTCTGTTTCTGCGCTACAAAGGCGTGAAAAGCTTTTTTCTATATGTGCGCACTCCGAAAAGGAAAGGGCGCGCATTGGAAACTGTAAAGACCTTGCAAGGTGTGCCTGTAGCGAAAGACCCGCGTCGCCAAGATAGGCAAAGAAGGCTTCAACCGTTTCTGCCGAAACTGCCCAATTTAGGGCGCCGGATGGCTCTTCCATCTGCACAGTTTCGTGCGGGCGGAACAAAACTACCACCTGTTTCGGGAACGTGTGAGGCTTCCCGTTTACAGTCGCGCAAGTCTCCGCCTCACCGGTATATACAACTGTATAGCCGAGTCTCTCTCTCGTTACCATGCAAAGAGCCGCCCTTTCTCCCTACTGTTCTTTCTGCTTTTCCAGAAAATAACGCATAATTTCCTGCCTTGTAATGATACCGATGAATAAATTTCTGTCATCCACCATGGGCACAAAGTTTTGCGTGAGTGCCTGTTCTAAAAGCGCCTCAATCGTCACATCAATTCTTGCCGCAGGATTCCAGCCTTTGCGGAGAATATCACGAATGCTATGCTTTTCAAGCATCTCCGGCGCCGCACCCACCTTTTCAAGGTGCCACAGAAAATCGCCTTCACTGACACTTCCTATATATTGCCCATCCTGCCCTATAACCGGGATTGCCGTATACCCGTGTGCGCGCATTTTTTCAAGTCCCTGCCGCACCGTATAGTTTTCCACAAGATAAGCCACAGTGCTCTTGGCGCGGAGCATTGTCATAATATTCATTTGAAAACGTATCTCCTTTAAGAAAGGGCCTTTACAAAGCTTTCAAGCCTATCAAGGCCTTTTTTTATGTTTTCCATATTCGTAGCATAGGACCAACGGACATACCCATCAGCCATGAAGCCTTCGCCGGGCACGACCGCAACTTTGGCATGCTCCAAAAATAGTTCAGCAAATTTCGAAGCGGAATCGATTTCTACATCTTTATATTTCTTGCCAATGAGTGCCTGCATATTCATCATAACATAAAATGCACCGGCAGGCTTTCTGCAAGAAACGCCTTCAATTGCATTGATGCGGGAAACCATGAAATCACGGCGGCGTTTATACTCTGCCTTCATTTCGCAAACAAAATCGAGACCGCCAGAAAGTGCTGCTACAGAGGCAGCCTGTGCGATAGAGTTCGGATTCGAAGTTGCATGGCTCTGTACGCTTGACATGAGCTTTGCAATTTCAGGCGCAGAAGCCGTGTAGCCGATGCGCCAACCGGTCATCGCAAATGTTTTGGAAAGACCGTTTACGATAATGGTGCGCTTTTTAATTTCTTCCCCGAAAGAAGCAATGGAAACGCGCTCGCCCTCATAAATCAGATGTTCATAAATTTCATCCGATACGACAAACAAATCATGTGCCACGGCCACATTTGCAATCGCAGAAAGCTCTTCTCTCGTATATACCATACCCGTGGGGTTTGAGGGACTATTCATGATAAGTGCTTTTGTTTTCGGCGTAATCGCCTTTTCGAGCGCTTCTGCAGAGAACTTAAAGCCATCTTCCTCTGTCGTTTCCAAAATACACGGTACGCCATCCGCAAGCTTTACCATTTCCGGATAACTTACCCAGAAAGGTGCCGGAATGATAACTTCATCCCCGGGATTTAAAATGGCACCAAATACATTTGTAAGCGAGTGCTTGGCACCGTTGCTGACCACGATATCCGCCGGATGATACGCAAGACCGTTTTCTTCCGAAAGCTTCTTACAAATCGCTTTTTTAAGTTCTAACGTGCCGGATGCGGGGGTATACTTAGTTTCCCCTTCCTCAATTGCCCGAATCGCTGCGGCTTTAATATGTGCAGGTGTATCAAAATCCGGCTCACCTGCGCCAAAACCAACCACGTCAACCCCTTCTGCCTTCATTGCCTTAAACTTTGCATCAATGGTAAGCGTAGGAGAAGGACTGATGGCTGCATACTTTTTTGATAATTCCATATGTACACTCCCAAAAACATTATTTCCATATATAATACTATATTTAGCGGAAAAATGCAATAGCTTTCTTGCGTTTTTCTGTTTTTTTCGCCTTATTTTTTGAAAAGTCCATGTGTCATGTACAAACACAAAAGTCTGTCCACCGCGGACAGAACTTTTACATAAAAGAGATGCCGCATTCTTTTTAAAAAAGCGATGCAGCATCTCTTTTTACCCACCAAAATCCTCACAAAGGCTTCGTGCTTCTTCCAAGCTCCCCACCTGAATACCTCGACACAAGCTGGAATAATCCTCCTGCCGAAGCTGTGCGGTATCGACTTCGATTTTATATACAAGTTCAGTCTTCCCGTCTTCTAAAAGTGCATACGTGCAAATAGCTTCTCCGGAAAGCATTAGAAGATACTTTTCGTTTTGCGGCGTGGGCGCGGGGGTTGCAATGGGACGCGGCGGTGCACTTGGCTCTTCAAATATATCCGGTTTCCCCGTAGAAATGGGTGCAGACATGGTAACGACCTTTGGTTCTTTAGGAAGCCCCAGGCCTATTAAAAATCCGCCGAAAAAGCCGCCCACTACCACGAGTGTATATACTAAAAAACGTTGCAGACGCATATACATCCTCCTTTTTCAGTAAGTATGCCGCACTTTCGCCCTGTTTATTCCAAAAACTTCTTAAATGTAATACTTTTTTAATGGTTTTTGTTTATACTGGTAATAGAAACTGGGGGTGTGTGCCTTGAAAATAAACTTTTCCCAAAAGACATACCGGCGCTATTTTTTGATTGCGCTTGGCATTTTATGCATCATTCTTCTGGGCGTTATATGCGGTTCTGTTTGCGGCTGTATTATGAGGGCCGATGATTTAGATTTACAAAATCTGAATATGGATTTCACCACTTTTGTCTATTACATGGACTCCGAAACCGGAGAGCCGCAAATTATGGACAAGCTTTTTGATGATGAAAACCGCATCTGGGCGGATTACGAAACGATTCCGCAGTATATGAAGGACGCTTTTGTTTCCATTGAAGATGTGCGTTTCTATTCACACGGCGGATACGACATAAAACGTATTATGGGTGCCGCCTTCAGCATGCTGAAAAAACGCGATTACAGCTACGGCGCAAGCACGATTACGCAGCAGCTTGTAAAGAACTTAACGGGCGATGACGAAGTTACAATTGAAAGAAAGATTCAGGAGATCTACCGCGCCATCCAAATTGAAAGAGAATTTTCCAAGGATGAGATTTTAGAGCTTTACCTAAATACAATTTATTTAAGCCAACAGTGTAACGGCGTACAGGCAGCAGCGAATGTCTATTTCGGTAAAGATGTAAGTCAGCTTTCTCTCGCCGAGTGCGCTTCCATTGCCGGTATTACGCAGTACCCCTCCCTATACGATCCGCTCGTAAACCCCAAAAACAATAAAGAAAAGCAGGAAATTGTGCTCGGAAAGATGCTGGAGCTCGGCAAAATTTCTGAAGAAGAGTACACGAAGGCCGTAAGCGAAAATTTGGTTTTCGTACAAAAAGAACAAGCCGAAACCGTAATGAGTAGTAGTTCTTACTTCGTGGATGCTGTCATTGAGGAAGTGCTTCGCGATTTACAAGAGGAAAAAGGGTATGCAAAGCAGGTGGCGCTGCGCATGATTTATTCCGGCGGTCTCAAAATCTATACAACTGCCGACCCGCATGTACAAAAAACACTCGAAGATGTGTATATAAACGAAAAGAGCTTCCCGAAAACAAGCGGCGATGTAAAGCCCGAAAGTGCAGCTGTGGTTATGGATCCGGAAACCGGCTACATTGTAGGCCTTGTGGGCGGCCGCGGTGAAAAAACGGCAAGCCGTACATTAAACCGCGCTACGGATACACTTCGTCAACCGGGTTCTACCATCAAACCCATCGCAGTATATGCCCCCGCCATTGAATATGGGCATATCTCCCCCACAAGCTCTGTAGTAGACGGCCCGATTACTATTAACGGCTGGTCTCCTCGAAATGCCGGCGGCGGTTTTTCGGGGACAGTAACGATCAGCACTGCCGTGGCCCGTTCCTTAAATACAGTAGCTGTGAAAGTTTTGGACAAGATTACGCTTGATGCGTCGTTTGATTTTATGCGGAACAATTTAGGCATCACAAGCCTTGTAGAAAACGATTTACGTGATAATAAAGTATTTACAGACAAGGCATACCCCGCACTTGCGCTCGGCGGTCTTACGGACGGGATATCCGTTGCAGAGATGTGTGCCGCCTATGTGCCGTTTGCAAGCAAAGGTCTTTACACCGCACCCACCACATACACAAGAGTAGAAACCCGTGACGGCGAAGTCCTTTTAGAAAAAAGTGCAGACGATGTTAAAATTGCGATGAGTGAGCTCACCGCTTACCAAATGACGGAGCTTTTGCAGGGTGTTGTTCGCTTTGGCACCGGTGGCGGCGCGCAGCTTTCCAACAGCAGAATACCGGTTGCCGGAAAAACGGGTACCACCTCTAACGACTATGACCGCTGGTTTATCGGGTACACCCCGTACTATGTAACGGCCGTATGGTTTGGATATGATCAGCCGAAATCTCTTGGTTCTATCGGCGGCAATCCGTCCATCCCTGTCTGGCGCACAATCATGAACACACTCCATGAAGGCAAAAGTGGTAAGACATTTTCCATGCCGAGTGGGGCACGTTCTACGGCGGTTTGCTCTGTAAGTGGCCTTCTGGCTTCGCCAGCCTGTTATAATGACATTCGCGGCTCGCAAGTTTCGTATGCATATCTTGGCAAAAATCAAATTCCGAGCACTACCTGCGATGTGCATAAATCCTATGTTCTTTGTGCGGACTCTGAAAAGCTGGCAACCACCGCCTGCAGCCGCACGCGAACAGTGGGTGCGCTTGGCACCTCCGCCGAGGAAATGGAAGGCTTCCTCTCCGAAGCCGGCTGCACGCTGCATACTTCTGTAACGGTCTGTAGCGAATCCGGCGCTCTGTCTACACCTTTCTGCCCGGTAACGCACACGGAGGCTGCCACACATCTGGCAAGCGAAACCGACGTTCTACTTCCTTGCAGCATTCACAAAGGCGAAACTGCGGAAGATCCCACGGGAGAAACCCCACCGGAAACGCCGCCCGCCGCGGTGCCGGCAGCATAAAATTAGCATAGAAAGCTCGTCCTTTGCATACGTTTAAGTAAACCGTATGAGAGGACGAGCTTTTTTGAAAAGAATACTCTTTTTTATTTTTTTACTCTTTTGTGTAATCATTCTCCTGCCTTCCCTATTGGCCGTTTTTCTTTCTAGGCCTACCGAAAAAACGCCTTTATCTGCGTCTCCCACAGTTGCGGTCTGGCGTGCAGACACAAAGGAAGTCGTGCATTTTGATTTGGAAACGTATTTATGCGGTGTTGTAGCGGCAGAAATGCCTGCTTCCTTCCATGAAGAAGCCTTAAAGGCACAAGCGGTTGCCGCGCGAACGTATATTTATAACCGCATGCTTTCCGGCGAAAGAAGTCCCGACCATCCGGAGGCTGCCGTATGTACCGATAGTGCACATTGCAAGGCATGGCATTCGGACGATGTACTCCGCAATGGCCTCGGGGCAGGTTGGTATGAAACCTATTTCCCTAAAATCCAAAGTGCTGTTTTGGACACACACGGCGAAATTATCACCTATAACGAAGAACCAATTGTTGCCGTTTTTCATTCGACCGGTAGTGGCAGAACAGAAAACTCGGCAGATGTTTGGGGCGGAGATCTCCCCTATTTAAAAAGTGTGGAAAGCGCGGGCGATGCTGCCTCCCCAAAGTTTACTTCCACGGTAACGAAACCGCGTGCCGAGGTAGCAAGTGCCCTTGGGGTTTTGGATACTATCGTTTCTGACTATGTTAGAAGCGAGGGCGGTGCTGTGCTCTCGGTTACTATTGGAGGGACGCCGTTTCGCGGCACGGATATACGGGCAAAGTTTGGCCTTGCCTCCGCGAATTTTGAAATTGAAGAAACGGCGGATGCCCTCATTTTTCATGTAAAAGGGAACGGCCACGGCGTGGGCCTGAGCCAATATGGCGCTAATTACATGGCAGAAAACGGCAGCTCTTATGCCGATATTCTCACGACCTATTACACAGATGTCACCCTCGAGTGCGCTTGGTAGACTATAAAAACTTAAAAACTAAAACGCCGGCTATCATAAGGATAATGCCGAAAATTTTAGAGGCACCAAATGGGAGGCGTTCGCTTCCCAAAAGCCCAAACGCATCAATGCCAGCCGCGACTAAAAGCTGTGCGATTAAAATGACAGAAATGGCAACTGTAGGGCTCAAATTACGGATGGCAAGCATAACGGTTACCGTAATGACAAGGCCAAGCACACCGCCTGCAAGATAGATTTTATCCGCCTCAAATATTGAGCGAAAATTGCCGTTTCCAAAAACGAACATAGCGACAAGGGAAAGAATAAACGCAGTCCCTTGCACAAAGGTGTTCGCCTCCAGTAAACCCGCCTCCTCCCCAAGCCGCGTGTTCATTACGCCTTGAAAACTCATCGCCGCGCCGGCAATAATAGAAAAAATAACACCGAGCATATCATTCACCTCGGTGTTATTTTCTGTCCTTTTTTACTTTTTATACTAAAACCATAGTTTCTTTATATATTTTTTGCGATGCAAATGCTTGCGAAAGCCAATCATCGCTGAATAGGTGACAAACAGATACACGCGACCCTGCATCTTCTGGATTTCTGCAAGAAGAGAATCATACTCGGGGCACACTGTAATATTTTTAAATCCTGCCGTTTTCAGGCGCACAGCCATGTCATACGCGCGCGTTCCTCCGGCGAAAAATTGTGTGCAAGCCAGTTTCCCAAGGCGTTCGAATTCCACGTCATATATCCACGAAACATCCTTGCCGTCGCCCACATTGTCATTTAAAAGCACGCCGACGGAAACCTCACTCGTATCCGGCAAAACAGAAGCAATCGCCTCCTCCGCCCCCGCGGGATTTTTGATTAAAATAATCCGAACATCCGCTCCTTCTACCGAAACCGTCTCCTGCCGGCCAAACTTGCTTTTCTGCCCCTCAATACCTTCGCGCACGGCATCCTCCGAAGCGCCCATAGCTTTTGCCGCAGCGGCGGCGCAAAGGGCATTATAAATATTATATGTGCCGGCCTGCGGAATTGTAATTGCCTGCCCATTGATGGAAACGCGAGAAGCGTCGGCAGAAATGCTTGCAATGCCGTCTACAAAAACCTCGAGTGAAGTCGGAGGCCAAGCGGT
>JAZNJV010000160.1:0-29933 GCA_045578225.1 Clostridia bacterium
CTATCGGTCCTTCCCTTTTTCTGCATAGGCAAAAAGCCTTCAAAGACAAATCGCCCCGTAGGAAGACCGGAAACAGACAATGCACTAATCGCCGCACAGGCGCCGGGCACCGGTACGGTGCGGATGTTTTCCGCCGCACACATGGCCACAAGTTCCTCGCCCGGGTCGCTGATCGCCGGCGTTCCCGCGTCACTTACCAGTGCCACATTTTTGCCGTCTAAAAGCTCGCGAATAATGACCTCACCGTGGCCACGGCGGTTATGCGTAAAATAGCTGATGCAGGGTTTCGATATCCCTAAATGCTCTAAAAGTTTTCCGGTGTGTCTTGTGTCCTCTGCCGCCACCAAGTCCACTTCTTCAAGCGTTTTTCGAAGTCTTTCTGAAATATCCGATAAGTTTCCGATGGGTGTTGCGCAAACATACAGCGTTCCGCTCATGTCGTACTCCTTCCATAGCAAGCGAGCGCGTCTTTTGTGTACTGCCCGTCTGCCCCATATAAAACAAGCGGCGGCATAACACGTAAAAAAGCACCGCCGCCCAAAACGCCCTCTAAAAGCACAAGACTTGCGGCGCTATCCGCTCTTGTATGTACCATACGAAGACGCTTCGGTTCAAGGCCTGCACTTCGCATTTCTTCTAAGATTTCCGTCAGTCTGTCGGGGCGATGCACCATATAAAACCGCCCGCCAAAGCGAAGAACGGCCGCGGCCGCCGAAAGCACGTCAGAAAGCGTGCACAAAATTTCGTGCCTTGCCGTGGCTTTATCGCGGCTTGGGTTTTGAATGCCCCCGTCTTTAATATACGGGGGATTTACTGTAACCACGTCAAACCGCTTGTCCCCAAAAATTGTACGTACGTTTTTTATATCCCCTTCTAAAATGCGTACATGGGAAAGATTGTTCTCCTGAACGCTTCTCTCCGAAAGACGCACCCCTCTAGGGTTTATTTCAAGACCTAAAATTTCGCCTGCCTCCGTCTTCCCTGCCAAAAGAATGGGAATAATCCCGTTCCCCGAGCAAAGGTCTAAAACGCTTTCGCCTTTTTTTACCTCGGCAAACGAAGATAGCAGCACCGCATCTACGCCAAAGCAAAATGCGCGCCTATCTTGCCAGATATGAAGGCCGGCAATCCCAAGGTCATCTTTTCTTTCAAATTCTTCCATAGTTTCCTATGCGGCCCCGGCCGCCCCCTTTTTGCTAAAATACGTCGGTATATGTACGGGGTCGCCTCCACGACGACCCCGACACTCTCACCGTTTGTTTAGTTCTGCTGGGGAGCGGAAACCGGACATACGTTTGCACAGTTGCCGCATTCGATGCAAGCATCTGCATCAATTACGAATGTGCTGTCACCTGCGGAAATGCAGGAAACCGGGCATTCTGCTTCGCATGCGCCGCAGCTGATGCAATCTTCGGAAATAATATATGCCATTATGTATACACCTCCTTCATTCTCTGTATACTGTATCATGTTTTCGTACTTTTGGCAAGTATTTTTACATATTTATTCAAAATTATTTGCTTTTTTCTCACAAACGAGCGTATCACCCTCACTCCGTACGGAAAGCGTATCACCGCTTCCAAGTTCTCCGGAAATAAGCAGTACCGCCGTTTGATCCTCCAGATGCTTTTGAATAGCGCGGCGGAGCGGTCTTGCCCCGTTCTTCACGTCAATACCTTTTTCGAGTAGCACTTCTTTTGCCGCATCGGTAATATCGAAGGAAATGCCGCGTTCAGAAAGCATCTCGGAAAATTCCGAAAGCATCTTTTCGAGAATCTCCATGAGTACCGGTTTCTCAAGCGCGCGAAATACCACAATTTCGTCAATGCGGTTTAAAAACTCAGGACGGAAAAATGCACGAAGCGCCTTCTCTGCTTTTTCCTCAACCGCACGCTCGGGCGAAGTGGTATACCCCGGCGCCGTGCCCTTATAATCAGAGCCGGCGTTCGAGGTCATAATAATCACCGTATTTTCAAAGCTTACGAGCTTTCCGTGGCTATCGGTAATGCGGCCGTCATCTAAAATTTGCAAAAAGACGTTCAAAACATCTGCATGTGCTTTTTCAATTTCATCGAGCAGGATCACGCTATAGGGCCTGCGGCGGATTTTTTCGGTAAGCTGCCCTGCATCGTCATATCCCACATAGCCGGGAGGCGAGCCGATGAGCTTCGAAACGGCATGCTTTTCCATATATTCCGACATATCTACGCGAATGAGCGCCTCTTCAGTATCAAACATCGCCTCAGAAAGCGCCTTTGCAAGTTCTGTTTTCCCAACGCCTGTAGACCCTGTGAAAATAAAGGATACCGGCCTTTTTACCTTAGAAAGTCCGGCGCGACCTCGGCGCATAGCACCGGCAACCGCGGAGATTGCGGCATCCTGCCCGCGAACGCGTTTTCGAAGCGTTTCCTCAAGCTCTAAAAGACGTGCGGTTTCGGCTTTTGTGATTTGCCCAACGGGGATTTTCGTCCACCCCGCAATCACACGCGCCACATCCTCGGTGGAAAGGACCACCTCATGCATTTCCGCCTCGGTTTCCCGTATTTTCTCTTCAAGGCGGCATTCCTGCGTTTTCAGATCTGCCGCGATTTCATAGTTTTCGATAGAATCCGTACCTGCCGTTTCTTCCTTCGCAGCCTGCACCTCTAAAAGCTCTTTCCGAAGCCTTCCCAGCCGCGTTAAAAGCACGTTTTTGAGATTTGCGCGTGAGGCCGCTTCATCAATCACGTCAATGGCTTTATCAGGAAGAAAGCGGTCTGTAATATACCGCTCACTCATCACGGCTGCCGCTCGAATCACTTCGGACGTAATTTTCACTTGATGATAGTCCTCATAATACTCTTTAATGCCATCGATAATGGAAATCGTTTCTTCCACCGTGGGCTCTTCTACCAAAATCGGCTGGAATCTTCTTTCAAGCGCGGCATCTTTTTCAATGTGTTTACGGTATTCGGCGGTAGTGGTGGCACCAATGACCTGAATTTCGCCGCGTGCAAGTGCCGGCTTTAAAATGTTAGCCGCACTCATTGCGCCCTCGGCATCGCCTGCGCCTACAATATTATGGAGCTCATCAATCACCAAAATGATATTGCCGAGTTTTTTTGTTTCTTCAATAATGCTCTTAAGGCGTGCCTCGAACTGGCCGCGAAACTGCGTGCCTGCCACGATAGCCGTAAAATCCAAAAGGAAAATTTCTTTATCCAGAAGTTTCTCGGGCACTTTACCTTCTACAATACGCATGGCAAGGCCTTCTGCAATGGCTGTTTTGCCGACACCCGGCTCGCCAATAAGGCAGGGATTATTCTTCGTGCGGCGATTAAGTATTTCCATGCAGCGCGTAATTTCTGCCTCGCGGCCGATAACTCTATCCACCTCACCGCATTTTGCGCGTGCCGTGAGATTGGTGCCGAAAGAATCGAGCATCCGCTTTTTTCCCTTTTTCTTTTTCTTATCGCCTTTTTTCTCTTCTTTTTCGAGAGGTTCCTCTTCGACAGCTTCTTCGCCGTCTCCCTTCCCTCCATCGAGAAACCCAAAAAGGTCCCGAAAGAGATTGCCGCCATCCTCGTCCCCTTCGCTTTCCATCATTTCCAGAACCTGTTCACTGATATTTTCGAAGTTTTCAGGGTCGAGACCCATATTGCCCGCAAGCTGTCCCATATCAAGACCCAGTTGCTTTGCGCAAGAAAGGCAAAGCCCCTCTGTCTTTTTTTCTCCATTTTCAATTTTTGTCACAAACATCACTGCTACATTCTTGTTGCAGCGTGAGCACATCATCATGTTGTTATTTCCTTTCCAAAAAAACTGCCTTTTTCATTTTTCCCCGGATGCGGAATTTTCTTCCCCAAATTTACAAAATAAGCCGTTACAGACTGTAACGGCTTATTTTTGCATACATAACTTGGATTAACCCTTAATAGCAGCAGATGCAAGACCTGCAATGAACTGCTTCTGTGTAAATGCATAAATTACAATGGACGGAAGCATTGCGACAACGGCTGCAGCCATACAAAGCTGTGCACCGCCGCCACCTTCGCCGTACTTCGAGTTGAAGTTTGCAAGTGCCAGAGAGATGGTACGCTTTTCATTACTCGTGAGGTAAATCAAGGGACTGAAAAGATCATTCCATGTACTGGTAAATACACGAAGCACCATGGTAGCAATCATCGGACGGGCAAGCGGCATGTAAATACGTGCCCAGATGTAAAGCGGATGTGCACCGTCAATCATAGCCGCTTCATAAAGACCGGACGGAAGACCTAAGAAACATTGACGCATAAGGAAAATGTTCATAGCGCCACCGAAGAAGTGCGTAAGGCACAGCGGAATGTATGTGTCGATACAGTGCAGTTCACTCCAGATAACGAACAGCGGAATCTGCATAACCGTGCTCGGCAGGAACATGGTACAAAGAACGAGGAAGAACATCGTTTGCGAGCCCTTGAAATTGTACCGTGCAAAGCCGAAACCGATGAAGCAGTTCGATATAACCGTACCAATACAGTTAATAATAACGATAAGGAGTGTGTTCCAGATATATATGTGGAGGTCTGCTTCCTCGAATACGCGAACGTAGTTCGAAAATTCCCATTCCTGGAACAATTTCGTGGTGTATACACCGGCTTCCGTAGAAGCCAGAGAACCGGAGAGGGCATACACGAACGGATACAGCATGAAAACCGAACCTAAAATCAAGGTCAAAAGACCGAAAATGTTGTACTCTCTGCGGCGCTTGAAGAAGCCGGGGCGTTTGCCGCTATTTGCAGCGGGGGTTGTGTTTGTGTTTAAAGCTACTGTATTAGGCATCGTAGTGCACCCACCTCTTCTCAAATTTCTTCTGGAGGAATGTTACCAAGGCAATGAAGATGAAGCTTACCCAGCCAAGGGAAGCAGCAAGACCAACCTGCGAAGTACCCTGCCACATGAGCATGTAAATCTTAGAGTTTACAACGTGTACGTCTGCACCGGTTTCTTTTGCAAGGAGCCAGAACTGTTCGAAGGACTGGAGAGCACCGGAAATACCGGTAATCATCAAGAAGAAGATGGTCGGTGTCAGAAGCGGAATTGTAATCTTAAAGAACTTTCTGAAGGGACCTGCACCGTCAATATCCGCAGCTTCGATTACGTCGTTACTGATGGACTGCATACCTGCAATGAGGTAAATAGCCGCACCACCAACACCGCGCCACAGCTGCATGATAATAACGGAAACGATAACTTCAAACCAGTTCAAGCTGTAGTTCCAGTTAAAAGGCCCAAGGCCGATATAGCCTAAAAGTACATTCAAAATACCCTTTTTCGGGTTGTAGAGACGGGAGAAAACGAGAGCGGAAGCCGCTACAGGTGTAAGACCCGGTATGTAATAAATAATACGAAACGCCGAAAGAGCACGTACCTTCTGATTCAGAAGCGCTGCAAGCACACAGGCGATCGAAATATTGAAGCCTTCAAATACGAGACCGTATACCCAAATGTTTCGAAAAGACGCCCAAATCTTCGGGTCTGTAATATTTCTTACGTAGTTCTGAAGACCTACCCACTTCGGGGGGTTCAACATGTCGTAGCGCGTGAAGGAGAAGAAGACGGAAATTACGAGCGGTATCAACGTAAATAAGAGCAAGCTCACAATGTGCGGTGATACGAACACCCATCCCCAGCGCTGGTGTTTCCTGGTCATAGCGTATCCTAACCTTTCTGTCCGCTGTTTTTCATAAAGTAAGTATGGTCCCGGACGCGGCCAATACCCTTTGACTTGTGCGTTTTGTACATTTTTTGGGGACTCTTCGTCCTTTGCCTTTGCATTTTTACCGAGGCCTTATGCACAATCACCATAAATCATATGCTAATTATAGCATAAGTATCTATATAATGCAAGAGCTTTTTTGATTTTTTTTGTATTTTATTTAGGAAAAAGTGCTAAACGCAAGGTGCTGAACCCCGCTTTCTCTTGCGTTTTCTGCCTTTTGGGCAGGTTGGATTTTTAGTAAAATGTCACAAATGCAAAAACATGTCCTAAAATATAAACAGCACGGAATCTTTCATTCCGTGCTGTTTTGGGGATTTTCCTATTCTTCGTCTTCAAAATCGTCCGAAAAGCAATCGCATTCCAGTTCGATTTCGTGGCCGCATGCGGGGCATACGAGAACATCATCCTCGAGATCGAGAACATCACTGTCGAGGAAAATCTCTTCGCCGCAATTGGGGCACTTAATATCTTCACAATCGAAATCACAGCAGCCGCAATCGCATTCCTCATCGTCGTCATCGCCATAGAGGTCTTCTTCTACATAGCCAAGATCTTCGTCGATTTCATCTACCTGTGCCTGCAGTTCATCATAATCTTCTGCAAAGCAGGCGAATTCTTCCGTAATGTCGCCAAGCACCTCAATGATCTTTGCGAGTAATTTCCCCTCGCCCTTTTCGGTGTCGATATCCATGCCTTCACAAAGGCCCTTCAGGTATGCTACCTTTTCTTCAAGTGCTGCCATTTTTCGTTCCTCCTCTAGAATTTAATATTATGCACGCTCCATATATTCGCCGGTACGTGTATCCACGCGAATCATATCGCCCTGGTCGATAAAGAGCGGAACATTTATCTGTGCGCCTGTTTCCAAAATTGCAGGCTTCTGTGCGCCCGTTGCCGTATCGCCTTTTACGCCCGGCTCGGTTTCTGCAACCTGCAGTTCTACAAAGTTCGGCGGTTCTACGCCAAATACATTGCCCTTATAAGACAGAATCTTAACGAGCATATTTTCTTTTACGAAGCGAAGCGCATCGCCGAGCTGATCGGCGTTGAGCGGCATCTGTTCGTAGGTTTCCTGATCCATGAAGTAGTAAAGTTCACCATCATTATAAAGATATTCCATATCCTTACGTTCGATGTGTGCCTTCGGCATCTTATCGGTGGGACGGAACGTTTTTTCCACCACGCCGCCGTTGATAACATTCTTCAGCTTCGTTCTTACGAAAGCTGCACCCTTACCGGGTTTTACATGCTGAAATTCCACAATCTGAAAGACATTGCCTTCCATTTCAAATGTAATGCCGTTTCTAAAATCTCCTGCGCTAATCATCTTATGTTTCCATTCCTTTCCATGTTTATATCTTTATTTTATCCTATCTTGCCACAGATTGCAAGAACTTTTTCGAATATTTTATACGGAAGCTGAAACGAGATCCTGCATATTGTAAAGCCCGGAAGGCTTGTCCTTTAAAAATGCGGCCGCGCGAAGGGCGCCCACGGCGAAAATATCGCGGCTACCTGCGCTATGTTTAATTTCAATAACCTCGTCCTGCCCGGCAAACAGCACCGTATGCTCACCCACAATGGTGCCGCCGCGAACGGCATGAATGCCAACCTCCTGCTTTCCGCGTGCACGGCGCACGCTATGGCGATCATACACATATTCCTTAGGGCCTTCTGCAGCCTCGGAAATCGCGTCTGCAATTGCCATGGCTGTGCCGCTTGGTGCATCGAGCTTGCGGTTATGATGCTTTTCGATGATTTCGATGTCGAACCCATCGCCCAAAACCGCCGTAGCTTTCTTGACCAGCTCTGTGAGAAGGCTTACGCCGAGAGACATATTGGCCGAGAAGAAGACAGGGATCTCCTTCGTGGCCGCCTCGAGTAGGCTCTTATGCTCGTTGCCAAGGCCGGTAGTTGCCACAACCACAGGAATTTTCTTCTCCATGGCGTACGGCAAAAGATCGAGAAGTGCGGCGGGATTTGAAAAATCAATAATCACATCGCCACCTTCCGGCAAAAGCCGCGGGTGCTCCACAATCGGGAAGTCCCCATACGTCTTTGTATACACGTCAATGCCGGCGCAAACGGAAAAGTCCGGCATATCCGCCGCAAGTGCAGCGACGGTTTTTCCCATTTTTCCGTTTGCCCCGCTTAAAATTATATTTATCATTGGCAGTTCGTTCCTTTATGCTTTAATTTCGAGGCCCATTTTCTCGAGTTCTCTTTTAAGAACGGCCAGATTCTTGTCTTCCATTTCGCAAAGCGGCATACGAAGTTCGCCCACGTTATACCCAAGCAGATTCATCGCTGTTTTTACGGGGATGGGGTTTACTTCAATAAAGAGCGTCTTAATAAGGTCGTACATACGGAGCTGCAGCTCTCTTGCGCCCTTATAGTCACCACTTGCGCACATTGCAGTAATATCATGTGTTTCTTTCGGCAGAATATTCGCCACAACCGAAATAACACCCACACCGCCAAGAGACATAACCGGCACAATCATATCGTCATCGCCGGAATAAATGGCAACACGATCTCCGCAAAGAGCGGCAATTTTTGCCACCTGCGAAATATTGCCGCCGGCTTCCTTTACGCCGACAATGTGCTCAATATTCGAAAGTTCCAAAAGCGTTTCCGGCTGAATGTTAACGCCTGTTCTCGACGGCACATTATACAGAATAATCGGAATATCCACTGCTTTTGCAATTTCAGTATAGTGACGGATAAGACCTTTTTGTGTGGCTTTATTGTAATACGGTGTTACGGAAAGAAGACCGTCTGCTCCCACCTTTGCAGCAGCAGCAGAAAGGGCTACGCCGTGCGCGGTGTCATTCGAGCCTGCGCCTGCGATAATCGGAATACGGCCGGCAGCCTTCGAAACGGCATACTCGATTGCCGAAATATGTTCAGCATCCGGCATGGTGGCCGATTCGCCCGTTGTGCCGCAAACGATGATAGAGTCTGTCTGCTTTTCGATATGTAATTCAATGAGTTCCCCCATCTTGTCGAAATCGATTTTTCCGTTTTTGAACGGTGTTACCAGGGCAACGCCGCTACCGGTAAAAGGTAATTTCTTCATGGATGTATGCGCCTCGCTTTCTAATTTTGTTCGCCAGTGAGCTCGATGAACTTCTTGGCAATCTGTACTGCATTTGCTGCAGCACCCTTGCGAATATTATCGGCTACAACCCAAAGATTTACGCCGTTTTCCACGCTCTCATCGCGGCGGATGCGCCCTACAAAGGTTTCGTCATGCCCCGTTGCGTGAATGGCCATCGGGTATACGTTGTTTTTGGGGTCATCTTCTACTACGATGCCCGGAGCCTTCTTGAGAACTTCCACAAGTTCTTCCAAAACAAACGGCTTCTCAAGCTCTACGTTAATCGATTCGCTGTGGCCGTTAAATACGGGAACGCGCACGGTGGTAGCCGTGATGCGAAGCGAATCATCGCCTAAAATCTTACGGGTTTCCAGAATCATCTTCATTTCTTCTTTGGTGTACCCGTTTTCAAGGAACACGTCAATATGCGGAATGCAGTTGCCGGCAATCGGGTACGGGAACTTCTTCGGGGCTTCGCCCTTCATACCATTCTCAAGATCGTCCCATCCGCCGCGACCGGCGCCGGATACAGCCTGGTATGTGGAGTAAATAATACGGGAAATGCCGTACGCATCATAGAGCGGTTTCAAGGCAACCATAGCCTGAATGGTAGAGCAGTTCGGGTTTGCAATAATGCCTTTATGCTTTAAAATATCCTGGGGGTTTACTTCCGGCACTACAAGCGGAACATTCGGGTCCATACGCCATGCGCTGGAATTGTCGATTACAAGACACCCTTTCGATGCAGCAATCGGCGCAAATTTTTCACTTGTGCTGCCGCCTGCAGAGAAGAGCGCGATGTCAAAGCCTTCGTCAAACGAGGTTTCCGTAAGCTCACGTACGGTGTATTCTTCTCCCATGAACTGCATTTTGCTGCCTGCAGATCTTGCGGACGAGAAAAGCGTATAGCTTTCTGCCGGTAATTTATATTCTTCCAGAACCTTCAAAAAGGTTCTCCCTACCATTCCGGTTGCGCCCACAACTGCGATTTTGTACTTTTTCATGTTCATTTCCTCCTAGTTTATCTTCATCTTTTCCAGACCGTTGTTTGTAAAGCGGTAAATACCGCCTTCCGCAGTCTGCGCATATACATAATCATCATATGTGTTGATATTCACATATGTGCTTGTATCCATTTTAATTGTGTAGCGCCCATCAAAGCCGATTTTGTATGCGGCGCCATCTTCTCTTCCAAGTGCCACGAGGCAATCATGCGTAAAGCAGAAGCTTCGAAGCGGCAGCGCGGAAAGTACTTCGTAGTTTGCGCCATTTAGGTCTGCCTTCGAAAGCTGCCCTTCGGCATTTAAGAAATACATTTTGTTATTCTTAATGCAGAAATGGCTGTTTTCGCCTCTATATACCGGCAGGCTCTTGCCGCTGTTACTGATTTCATAAATTACCTTGCCATTTGTGTAAAACACCTTGCTGCCGGAAAATACGGGAAGCTCAGCCGGCGTATCGATGAACACTTCTGCCTTCTTTGTGTCAAACGGCATTTTGTAAATTTTACCATCTTCGGCGTTTCTGTAGTAAAGCGCGTTATTTACAGCCGCAAAACTGTCACTCTTCGTTTCTACAAGCTTTGTTTCCGTGCCGTCGGCAAGATTTAACGTATATATACAGTCATCTGCGCCGATATAATAAATTGTCTGCCCAAATACAGCGATATTTTTTGCAGGCTTTTGGGAGACCGCTTCTTCTTTTCCCATAACATGGATACCATTCGCATCAGAATAATATACCGAGCCGCCTGCCACGCCAATAGCAAAAGCACCGCCGAGCATATTGTCATGCGTATTGCCGCTTACGGGCATAAGAAATTTCTCAATGTATTCCTGTACCGTCATACTCTGTGTACCAAGAAGGCGGTACGCAAGCAGAATGGACTGCTCTCTCGTAGTGTTCCCCAAGGGCTGAATATTGCCGTTTTCATCGCCGAGCATAACGGCAAAAAGGTTCATGCCATGCACCGCATCCAGCGCCCAATCCGCAATTGTGCCGGCATCCGGGAAAGTGTTGGCATATGTCTCGGGAAATACGATGTTCGGACATGCGGCGCAAAGTGCATTCTTCAGCATTACGCACATTTCCTGACGGGTGACGGGAGCATTCGGCAAAAATTGGGTGGCAGAAACGCCCTTTACGATGCCAAGACTTTGGGCTGCGGCTACGGACGCATTCTGCGTATCCTCAAAGCTCGCGACCGCCTCCGGCATGGGAAGCCTTGTTAGCTTGCACCAAAGAAGCATTGCCATTTCACAAAATTCTTCACGGGTTACAGCGGCCTGATATTCGCTTTGCAAGCGTTCCGGCACAATGCCGGCCGAAACGGCCGCGTTTACCTCAGCTTCTGCCCAGAAGCTCGGGGAAGCGGAAACAGATACGGAAAGAGCCATAAGCCCCGAGAGCACAAGTGTTACAATCTTTTTAAGCATGATAGTATCCTCCTCGTGTTTCCTGTGTATGCAAAATTAAAACAATATTTCGTATATTATAGCATATCTTCTTCGGTTTGACAACTACTTTTTGATTAAATTTTTATCCTTTTTTGTAATTTTTTTGTTTTTTATTACCTATAAATAAAAGCGGGACTTCTAAAAAGAAGTCCCGCTTGGCTTTCAAATAGCCCCGCGATTGCCGTCTTACAGCAGCATTTTAACCTGCTTTTGAGGTGGGTGGCATAATTTTCTGTTTACGGGTTACCCTCAGACCGGCCTTTCGGGCGGGGGGCCTACACACCACAGAAACGCTCTGCCTCCCTTACATTTTAGTGTTGGCTAAAATATATACTGGCCAGCGCACAACGCAGGGTGGCGGAAGAATTATTCTTCCGTATCCTCAAATTCAAATTCTTCTTCCATACGCTCTTTGAAAATTTCAAAGATTTTCTGCAGCTCTGCTTCGTCTTCAATCGGCTCTAAGATATCCTCTTCGTCATTTGCAGGTACGATGCGCATAATGAGAACAGTGCCTTCCTCCGCTTCGTCCTCTGCTTCCTCTGCCGGAATGCCGACAGCATAGCGCTTATCCTCTTCCTCGATGATATCCAGCACCTCAAACGGCATTTCCTTGCCCTCATCATCTATGAGTATGATTACATTTTCTCTTTCTTCCTGCATTCTTCATGCTCCTTTCAATTCTGAAGGCTATCGAGATACCCTTGGAGAATAAACACCGCCGCGAGCATATCTACCTTGCCTTTTTTCTTGGTGCCGCGTACATTGCCGTCTGCAAGCGCCCTGTGCGCCGCTACCGACGTCAGCCTCTCATCCCATTCATATACCGGAAGGGAGAACCGCTCACGAAGTACCTCGATAAATTTCCGCGTTACCTCGCCGCGCGGCCCTATGGAGCCGTTCATGTTTTTCGGCATGCCGATTACAAACGCCTCTACGCCGTATTCCTGCACAATGCCCGAAAGCTTTTCTATTTGTTGCGACCACGTCTTCTCCATAAGCGCGCCTACCGGCTGTGCCGTAAGGCCGAGAAGATCGCTGACTGCAACGCCGATTCGGCTGTCACCATAGTCAAGACCTAGTATACGCAAATTCAATCACCGATATTTATTATACACACTTTCCCTTCTAAAAGCAAGAGGTTTTCGCAAAAAACTCCGCACGCTAAAGAGAAGGCTTGACACCGCACACATTTTGCGATATAGTGTTAAGTAAGGAAAGGACGGGATAGATATGAGAATTGCCGTTTTCAGTGACAGCCACGGCCGTATGCACAATTGCGTTCGCGCAATGGATACCGCAGGGCCGATAGACCATATTATACATCTTGGAGACACCTCGCGCGATGCGGAGGATCTCGGCATAGTGTACCCGAATACACCTATTTCTTATGTATGCGGAAACTGTGATTTTTGTGCCGGCGGCGCGTACGAAAAAGTGGTGGAAATCGGCGGGAAACGCTTCTTTCTTTGCCACGGGCACACGCGCAGTGTAAAAAGCGGACTTTCTGAGCTTGCTGCGGCCGCAAAAGGCGCTGACCTTGTGCTTTTCGGGCACACGCATGAAGTGTTTGACGGCATTGTGCAGGACATGCACCTTTTTAACCCCGGAAGCATTTCGCTTCCTGCAAGCGGCGCGCCTTCTTTTGGCATTATCGAAATTTCCGGTGGCGTGCTTTCCACAGAAATACGTACACTTTCCTAGCTTATACTTACGAAAGAAAGGGTGACTTTGCATGAAAATTGTAATGCTTGACCGGTCCGGCGCGGATTTTTCGTACGAGAAAAAAGCCTTCCGCAAAGAAGGGGCCGTTTTTCTGGTTACATACTTTCAAAATGCCGACGAGCTTCGTCCCATTGTACGGGATGCGGATGTCCTGATGGTGTCGGACGGCCTAGTTTCAAAGGCTGTGATTGACACACTCGACAAATGCAAAGCCATCATCACCTTGGACGCAAATTACGAGGGCATTGACCTTGAAGCCGCCGGCGCACGCGGCATTTATGTTTGCAATACGCCAGGCTTTAGTGCCGAAGATGCGGCAGAATATGTAATGGCACTGCTCCTCGCCTTTACAAAACGTATTCCGAAAGGGCACACCTTTGCACACACAGGAAAATGGGGTGCGGAATACGTAGGACGCCTCTCTCGCCTTCGCGGCAAAACGCTCGGTCTTATCGGCTATGACGATACGGCACGTGCGCTGGAAGGCATGGCAAACGCTTTTGGGATGCATACGCTTTCTTTTGATCCGTTTGCAGACCCCGAAGCTGGCGGTGTACAGTTCCTCTCGCTCTTGGAGGAGTCGGACTTTATTAGCCTTCATATGCCGCTTACGGAAGATACAAAGCACATGATGGGTATGCCCCAATTCAAACGCATGAAAAAAGATGCGGTGCTTCTCTCGATAGGCCCCGGGGGACTCCTTGACGAAAACGAGCTTACCTTTGCCCTGTTATCCGGCGAAATCAGCGGCGCGGCACTCGATGCGTTTGAGAAAGAGCCGCTTCCTTCGGGAAGTAAGCTTTTCGGTATGGAAAATGTTTTGATTACGCCGCACTGCGCAGAGAATACGGCAGAAGGTGCCCTCGAGCGGTGCGCAGAAAGCACGGAAAATGCCATTCGCGTATTGCACCGCGAAATTCCGCTCCATGTTGTAAATAAGCCCTTTTTAAAAGGCAATCTGTTTGTATAATTTCCGGTTTTTCGGCACACCCCAAAAGGAGTGTGCCTCTTTATTTTTTGTGTCGCAGATAAAAAAGTTTTGCTTTTTTTATATCTTTATGCTATACTATATAATAAGGTATAGAAGAAGTACATATGCCCTGAATCTATTTCGAAAGGAGATTTCTCTATGAAGCTCATTTTAGCAATCTTACACAGTGAGGACGGCAATAAAACACTCGGCGCACTTAATGACGCAGGTTTCAGCGTAACCAAGCTCGCAACAACAGGAGGCTTTCTGCGCGCAGGTAACATCACGCTGCTTGTAGGTACAGAAGAAGAGCGCGTGGAAGAAGCAATCTCCATTTTCAAAGAAAGGTGCCACACACGAAAGCATATTATGACCACTCCCATCTCCGCTGGTATGGCCGGAATGTACACGCCCCAGCCGATTGAAGTGGAAGTTGGCGGTGCTACCATTTTCGTTGTGGATGTTGACAGGTTTGAAAAGGTTTGAAGCTCTACGGTAAAGACGCACAAATTGCATATTTTAAGGCAGCACTCCGAAAAAATACTGTCGGACATCTGTATATTTTCGAGGGTGCTGTTGGCATGGGCAAAAAAACGCTGTGCCGTCATGTGGCCGAAATGCTCCTTTGCGAAGGAGAAAATAAGCCTTGCGGCACATGCAGTACATGCATAAAAACAAAGAGCGGCAATCATCCGGATATTATCTATGTGGAAACTGCGGAGAAAACCTCTCTCTCGGTAGAGCGTGCCCGCACCATCGTGGCGGAAATGTATGTGAAGCCTTTTTTGGCAGAACGGAAAATCTACATTTTTCCGGACGGGGAAAAACTAAGCCCTGCCGTACAAAACACGCTTTTAAAGGCATTTGAAGAGCCGCCCCCGTATGTGACGATTTTGATGACCGCCACATCGCGCGAAGCGCTTTTGAATACTGTCGTATCCCGTGCGATTGTGTTGCCGCTTGACGGGTGTAATCACGCGGAGCTTTGCGCTTTTTTATGTGAAAACTACCCCGCGCGCCGCGAAGATGCGCCTTTTCTCGCAAAAAGCGCCGGTGGCAGTATCGGTACGGCGAAAAGTCTTGCAGAAAACGAGGGCTATCTTTCTATGCGCGCCGCGCTTTTCTCCCATCTCCCCCGCCTTGCTTCTTCGCGTAGCGGCGTCTATTCCCTTGTACGCTGTTTCGAGGAATACGAAAGTGCGCTTCCCGATATGCTCACCTTTTTTTCTTCCTGGATGCGTGACTGCATATGCATGCAGCTTACAGATACGTATGTACCCCTAAACGGAGATTACCAAAAAGAGATTGCGGAATTTGCGTTCTCTGTGTCTCCCTACGCGGCCGTGCGTTGCCACGAAAAGGCGCTTGCGCTTGCCGCTTCTATCGGAAAGGGGTCTAATTTCTCCGTATGGATTACGGATTTTCTATCAGAATGTTGGAGGTATTGTCATGATACGGATAGTAGGCGTCAGATTTAAGGAAAACGGAAAAGTGTATTACTTTGACCCGACAGATTTACCCATCGAAGTGGGCATGCACGTTATTGTGGAAACTGCACGCGGTCTTGAATACGGCGAAGTGTCGGTTCCGATTTCCGATGTGCCTGACGAGGAAGTGGTTTCTCCCCTTAAAAAAGTGGTTCGCATTGCCACGGCGCAGGATACGCGGCAGGTGGAAGCGAATCGCCGCAAGGAAAAAGAAGCCTTTGATATTTGTTTGAAAAAAATTGAAAAGCACGGGCTCGACATGAAGCTCATTCATGTGGAATACTCTTTCGATGCTAATAAAATTCTCTTTTATTTCACCGCGAACGGCCGCGTGGATTTCCGCGAGCTTGTAAAGGACCTCGCAAGTGTTTTCCGCACCCGTATTGAGCTTCGTCAGGTAGGTGTGCGTGACGAGGCAAAGATGATGGGCGGCCTTTGTGTTTGCGGGAGACCGCTCTGCTGTTCCACATTTTTGAATGATTTTCAGCCCGTTTCGATTAAAATGGCGAAGGAACAGGGCCTCTCCTTAAACCCTGCCAAGATTTCCGGCACTTGCGGAAGACTTATGTGTTGCCTCAAATACGAGCAGGATTCCTATGAGGCGCTCCATAAGATTACACCGCCCGTCGGTGCACTCGTAAAAACGCCGCGCGGCAACGGCACAGTCGTTTCCGTGGCTCTTTTATCCGGAAGACTTCGCGTACGGCTTGAAGGCACAGACGAAGGTGTAATTGCCGACTTTTCACGCGAGGAAGTGAAATTCCTGCGCCGCGGCAACCGTCAGAATACGAAAGAAGCCGTAAGCAACAAAGAAATTGAAGAACTTCGTAAACTGGAGGACTAATCCCAGAAAGGATTTTAAATATGCAGAAAATAGTATTCGCCACAGACAGTTCCTGTGATATTCCAAAGCATTTTCTCACGGAAAATGCTGTTACGGTGCTCCCCTATCATATCAGCTTTGGTGATGAGGATTTTATCGACGGCGTAACCATCACACGAGATATGCTGTACCAAAAAGAAAAGGAAACAGGCATGATGCCGAAAACAGCCGCCATTCCCCCTGCCGTGTTTGCAGATTTCTTCCGCGAGCTTTCGGAAAAGGGCGACGCGGTACTCTATTTCTCGCTCGGCTCTCGTTTTTCCTCGGCTTGTCAAAACGCTGTTCTTGCGGCGGCGGAATTCCCAAATGTATTCGTCGTGGATACGAATTCCCTTTCCGCAGGGGAAGCGCTCGTTCTTCTCCATGCCATTTCGCTTCGGGAAAGCGGTATGGATGCGGCAGCGATCGCAGAAGAATGCGCAGCCTTCTCCGCTCGCTGTGATGTAAGCTTTGTGCTCGATAGACTGGACTATATACATAAAGGCGGCAGATGCAGCGGCGTGGCGGCGCTTGGCGCAAATCTCCTCGGCATAAAGCCGTGCCTTAGCATCTCGGACGGCATGCTCGGTATTGAGAAAAAATACCGTGGTAAGCTGAAGGTGATTGTAGCGAAATACATCACCGAACGTCTTGCAGAAAACCCGCCTGCCTCGCCGTATGTATTTTTGGCAGACTCCGGCATTGATGCAGAAATTCTGGACGCAGCACGAGAGGCGCTGCAAAATGCAAATCTTTTTGAAACCATTTACGAAACCGATGCCGGCTGTGTAATTTCAAGCCATTGCGGTCCCGGCACGCTCGGTATCATTTATGTGAAATAATACTCCCAAAAGAAAAAGAGAAAGGCGGTGAATGCATTGTATTTAAAGAAGCTCGATATGTACGGTTTTAAATCCTTTATGGACAAGCTGACGGTTTCTTTTGACTATGCAATCACCGCTATTGTCGGTCCGAACGGTAGCGGCAAGAGTAACATTACTGACGCCATTCGCTGGGTACTCGGGGAACAGAGCGTGAAATCTCTCCGTGGCAGCCGTATGGAAGATGTTATCTTCGCCGGCACCGCCAAACATAAACCCGTAAGCTTTGCCGAAGTGTCATTGACGCTCGACAATTCTTCCAGGCTTTTTTCAAGTCCGTATACAGAAATTACCGTAACGAGAAGAGTGTATAGAAGCGGTGAAAGCGAATACCTTATCAATAAGGCCCCTTGCCGTCTGCGCGATATTCACGAGCTTTTTATGGACACAGGTCTCGGGCGTGACGGGTATTCCATCATAAGTCAGGGGCAGATTGATTCCATTTTGTCGCAAAAATCGGAGGACAGACGCCAGATTTTTGAAGAAGCCGCCGGTATTTCCAAATACAAATACAAAAAGAATGAGGCAACGCGAAAGCTTGTAACGACAGAAGAGAACTTAAACCGTGTTCGCGATATTTACGGCGAGCTTTCCGCTCGTCTCTCCCCCCTCGAGACGCAGGCACGCCGTGCGCGTGAATACCTCGATTTATACGAAAAACTGAAAACACTCGAAATCAATCTTTCGATTTTAGATATTGATACATTACAAAAAGAAAAGGCAGAAATTTCCGCTTTATTTGAGACCGTTTCCGCACAGCTCGAAGCGGAAACGGCACGTCTTTCCGCCATACAGGCAGAAGAAGAGGCTTTATATGGCGAGATGAAAACGCGTGATGCGGAAATAGAAGCTGTGCGCTCCCTTCTCCACTCAACCGATCTTTCCATAAAAGGCCTTGAAGGGGATAACGCGCTACTTTTGCAGCGCATGGAAACCGAAACCGGTACGGCTGAGAAATATGAAGCGGAAAAAGCAGCGCTTGAAAAGGAAATCGCGTCTCTTCAGGCAGAGGCGGAGACCGCCGATGCACAGATTGCCGCTTCACGGCTTGCACTTTCAGAGGCGGAAGCCGCTGTGGAAAGTGGCCGCACCCGTCTTTTGGAAAGCGGCGATGCCATAACAGCCCAATCCAAAGTGGCAGAAGATTTATCCGCTGCCGCCGCGGAGCTTTTTGCACAGGCAGAAGAGATGGCAGGGCGTATTTCTTCCCTTTCTGACTATGATCTGGAAGCCAGAAAGCAGGAGCTGGAAGGCGAAATGGAAGCGGCCCGGCGCCGCTTGGCCGAAAATGAAGAGACAAATACCGCACTCCTTGCGGAAAAAGAAACACTTAAAAAAGCTATTTCGGATTTCGTAACTGCTTTTGAAAAGCTGAAAGACGAAAAGCCGAAGGTAGAAGCTACGCTTTCTGCACAGAAAAATACATATAACGAGCTGATGCGTACATATAACCAGCGTCTTTCTAGGAAAAATGCCCTTTCGGACATGGAACAGAATATGGAGGGGTACGGGAAAGGTGTGCGTGCCGTACTCGGCGCCCATCTGGCGGCGGATATCCGCGGCGTTTTATCGAAGCTGATTTCCGTAGCACCTGCCCATCTGGTAGCGATTGAAACGGCGCTTGGCGGCGCGCTTCAAAATATCGTGGTTGGCAGCGAGGAAGACGCGAAGACCGCCATTTCGTTCTTAAAGCGTACCGGCGCAGGCCGTGCGACCTTCCTGCCCATTTCCGCTATGCGCGGCAGAAGGCTTGAAAACGAAAAGAGCATTTCCGCATGCCCCGGCTTTATAGGTCTTGGGTGCGATTTGGTGACGACCGATGCCGCGTACCGCGAAATCATTACCCAGCTTCTCGGCACCACGGTGATTATGGACAATATGGATAATGCCATCATGGCCGCCAGAAAGTTTAAACACCAATTTAAAATTGTGACGACGGACGGCGAAGTTTTACTACGCGGCGGGTCCATGTCGGGCGGCAGCCGCGGCAACCAAGGAAATTTACTTGGACGCGGCGAGGAAATTACGGCGCTCGAAAAAGAATGCCAGGCGCTTTCCGGCAAAATGGAGAAGGCGGAGGATGCGATTGACACGCTTTCGGACCGTCTTTCCGATATTTTGCATGAGATGGAATCGCTTCGGCAAACACACGGCGAGAAAAAAGCGGCTCTCATCGCCTGCGAAGGTAAAATTTCTCTCTGCGCCGCCACGAAGGAGAATGAGGAAAAGCTTCTCTCCCGTCTCTCGGCTGACCTTGAAAGCGCATTTCTTCAGATGGAGAATGCCGATAAAGAGCGCACGCGCCTTGAAAAGGCAGAGGCCGACCTTCGCGCACGCCATGCGGCGGCGCTCGAAAAAGTGGAGGCTGCCCGCGCACTTTTACGTGAATATATGGAAGCGCAAGGCGCTCGCCGTGATGCGCTTGCCGATTTACAGGTTTCCGTAAATTCCGCGGAAAAGGATGTGACCGCGGCCGTTATGCGCCGTGACCAGCTCCTTCTTTCCATACAAAAGCTTGAAGGCGAGATTGCGGAAAAAGAATACCAAAAACGCTTGGCGTTACAAAACGCAGAGGCGCTTCGCCTCCGCCATCGCGACCGGCTTTTAGATGTGGAAGAATCTAAAAAGCGCGCCCAGGAGCTTACGGATTCTCTGTCTCGTATGCATACAGAAAAAGAAGGCTCCGATGCCCGCGCGGCTGAAATGCGCGAGGCGCTCAAGGCACAAAACGAAACGCTCTATGCCCTCCAAGGGGAGCGCACCCGTCTTGAGGCAAAGCTTGAAAAGATGCAGGATTCTCTCGATACAACCATTACGCATCTTTGGGATGCGTATGAGCTTACCTATTCCGCGGCCGCGGAGTTCCAAAAAGATATTGGCCCCATAGGGCCTGCCAAAACAGAAGCGGCACAGCTTCGCCGCGCCATCCGTGCGCTCGGCAGCGTAAATGTGGATGCCGTTTCTGAATACGAAGAGGTAAAGACGCGCCATGCGTTCCTCGAAGCGCAGATTGCCGACCTTGAAAAGGCTATGGCAGAGCTCCAGAAAATTATTACGGATATGACGCGTGTGATGACCGAAACCTTCGCGAAAAGGTTCTCTGAAATCGCAGAGCATTTCAAAGATACGTTCCGCGCCCTCTTTGGCGGCGGCACAGGAAAGCTCACGCTTTCTGACCCCGAAAATGTACTTGAAAGCGGTATTGAGATTGATGTGCAACCTCCCGGAAAGAAGCTCCAGAGCCTTTCGCTTTTATCGGGTGGTGAAAAGGCGCTTTGCGCCATTGCTATTCTCTTCTCTGTCCTTCGCGTCAGACCCGCGCCGTTTTGTATTTTGGACGAAATTGAGTCGGCACTCGATGACCATAACATCGACCGCTTTGCCGCGTATCTCCGTAACTACGCCGATACGCAGTTTATCATCGTTACACATCGCCGCGGCACCATGGAGGCGGCAGATGTCCTCTACGGCGTAACCATGCAGGAGAAAGGCGTTTCGAAGCTTCTTTCCATGCAGATTGCCGACATTCCAAAGAACGCATAAGGAGAGATACGTGTGACAATTATTGAGTTTTTCGATTCTAAACCCATACATAACGCCGCCAGTACGCTTCTCCTTCGGCCGCATACGGTAGTACTCATAGGCGCGCACAGTGCGCCTATGTACGCTTTTCGTACGAGCCTTTCGAAAATTGTAAAAGCGCGCGGTCTCGATACGAAAATCGATGTAGTGCAGGTTGACGTGCAGGATTTTTCCGCACTTTCTAAAAAGCTTGAATCTGTTCTTCTTTCCTACCGCGACTGTGTCTTTGACCTTACGGGCGGGCAAACGGAAATCCTCGTTTCGATGGGTGCGCTTTCTGAGAAATACGGCCTACCCATGCACACGGTAGACCCTCTCTCCGGAAGCATTTCTCCGCTTACCTTTAAAGACACCTATGCTGTACCACAAAAGGCGGCGCTTTCGATTTCGGAAAACATTGCACTTTATGGCGGCAGAGTGACAGAAGCACTCCTTCCTCCAAAGGATGCCGCTTACTGGAAAGATATCCTCTCCGTTTGGTCCGTTGCCTCCCGTGACCCTTCTGCCTGGAACAGCGCCATAAGCGCGCTTCACGCTTTTTGTGCTCCGGAAGAGATGTTTGCGGAAGTGAGAATGCGTGACGTATATAAAAAATTCGCGCCACACCGGGCAGAAGCACTTCGAAAGACAATGCATGCTTTACAAAATGCAGGCTGCCTTACGGGGTACCGCGAAAAGGACGAGTATATTTCCTTCCGCTATAAAAACGAGGCCGTACAGACAGCACTTATGAAAGAAGGCTCCGTTTTAGAGCTTTTTGTATACTATGCGGCGTATGTGCTCCCAAAAGAAAACACACCGTTTACGGACGCGGCTTCCGGCGTTGTGATAGACTGGGATACGCTCCCCTCTCCTTTCCCGCGTGATGATGTTAAAAATGAGGTGGACGTACTTCTTATGCAGGGGCTTGTTCCTGTATTTATTTCCTGCAAAAACGGGTTTGTGGATTCTGACGAGCTGTATAAGCTGGCAGTTGTGGCCGCCCGCTTTGGCGCCCCTTACGGGAAGAAAATCTTAGTGCTTACGGGCCACATTCCCGATGCCGCTTTTTTAGACCGTGCGGCAGAGCTTTCTATTACCGTTTTAGAAGGCACGCACCGAAAAGACCCTTCGGCTTTCGGGGAAGACATTCAAAAAGCCATCGAAGCATAAAGTTCATACTTTGTTCAAATTCCGCTTATAAATCGGCCACAAATTTATGATATTGTATCTCTCATGGGAGATACTCCCTAAACCAATTCTTTTTCATTTTTCTCGCAGAAGGCCCACCGAAAGGTTGGGCCTTCTGTGTTATACATATACGCCTTCTATGTGCAAAAACCGTGCTTTGTCATACCTATAACTCGAAAGCGGGCGCATGTAGGCATTAAACGTATGCGCAGAGACAAATATCTCGCGGCCCTCAAGGCCTGTGACGAGAAGCGAATGATAAAACCTGTCGCCCTCCCCGAGCTGAATGACATCGCCCAGCTCCATATGCAGAGCGTCTGTTTCTGTGGCATATGGTCCCTTTTCGCGATTTCGAATGAGGAACTCGTATAGAAACCGCACGCCCGTCCAGGAAGGCGAACGGTCGTTTAGATTTCGGTAATACCAGCCGATTTCCGGCGTATAATTCATAATGCCGCTGCCGGCATAGAGACATTGCGAGATAAAGTTTGTGCAATCACCGCCAAGCGCAGAGAAATCATAATAATCAGGATTTCTCCCGTATGCCCACTTTTCGGCATAGCGCACGGCAAGGTCGCGTCTAAAAGGCCGTGTCGGCAAAAAAATCACCCCCTTTTCACAATATGGAAAAGAGGGAGATTTTGTTCTTTTTGTAAGTACCGCGCGTTATGCTTTCCCCAGCTTATAAATACCGGTTTGCACCTTCCCGTCCCCAATAGAAACGGCAATTTGTACCGTCTCGGGAAGGGGATTTCGAAAGCGAAAATCCTGCGTGCCGAATGCGACGGCCGCATCGCGCCCAAGTTCTATATAATGAACATCATTGGTGTGCGTATGCCGCTCGAGTATTTCCATGCCTGCCGCCTCGGCGGCGTTAAAAAGGGTACTGGAAATTTGACAAACGCCACCGCCTATGGCATAGTCGCGCTTCCCGTCTATCAGCACTTTTGCTTTTTCATACCCCTTCGCGCTCGTGCGTTCCCCCACCGCCCCATTAAAAGAAAACTCGGCGCCCGGCTCTACCTTCACACCGTTTAAAGCGGCGGCACAAAGCTCTAAATTTCGCACGCGGCTGGGTTCGGCATCGAGGATTTGCGTTTCAAAACCAGCGAGGGCGACGGGAGATTCCGTCGCCTCGGGGGTAGCTGTAGGCATAATACTCGGCATTTCGCTCGGCATAGGGACATCCTTCATTTCCATTCTGCAACCGCCGAGCATGCAAACTACCAAAAGTGCAAAAATGATTTTCATACATTTCACTCCTTTTCCCCTTTAGTATGCCGCAAAATGTGTGTTCTATCCGCCGCACTTTTTAAAAAGCATTTTTTCGCAGAAAATCGCTTTTTAAAGGCAAAAAAGGGTTGACTTTTGCCCTGTATTCATGGTACAATATAAAGAGAATTCTTTGGACTTTTAACGCAAGGAAAGGAACGGTTTTTCATGCAGCTTTATAATACAATGACAAGACAGAAAGAGGAATTTGTGCCGCTTGTGCCGGGAGAAGTAAAAATGTACTCTTGCGGTCCTACGGTATATAACTATTTCCATATTGGGAATGCACGTCCGTTTATTGTGTTTGATACGCTCCGCCGTTATCTTCGGTATCTCGGCTATAAGGTTACCTTCGTGCAAAACTTTACGGATGTAGATGATAAACTCATAAACCGTGCCGAAGAAGAAGGCACCACCGTACCGCTTCTTGCCGAAAAATACATAAAGGCATACTTTGAAGATGCCGAAGCGCTCGGTATTGAAAAGGCCAGCGTACACCCCCGCGCCACAGAAAATATTGACGCTATTATTGCCCTCGTTTCTGACCTTATTGAGAAGGGCTTTGCATACGAGGTGGATGGTGACGTATACTTCTCCACCAAAAAATTTAAAGAATACGGAAAACTGAGCCACCAGCCGCTGGAGGAACTTGTTTCCGGCGCACGCATCAGCGTAGATGAGCGTAAAGAAGATCCGCTCGATTTTGCCCTTTGGAAAAAGCGCAAAGTCGATACGGAAATTGCCTGGGAAAGTCCCTGGGGCATGGGTCGCCCCGGCTGGCATATTGAGTGCTCCGCCATGGCATGCCGCTATCTCGGCGAAACCATCGACATTCATAGCGGTGGCAAGGATCTTATCTTCCCCCACCATGAAAATGAAATTGCACAGAGTGAGTGCGCGCATGACGGTGCACCGTTTGCACGCTACTGGCTCCATAACGGCTATATTAACATTGACAATGTGAAGATGTCGAAATCCAAAGGGAACTTCTTTACTGTACGCGACATCACAGCCAAATACGCGCCCGAGGTTGTGCGTTTCTTCATGCTTTCGGCACATTACAGAAGTCCCATTAACTTTAGCGACTCTTTAATGGCCGCCGCGAAGACGGGGCTTGAGAGACTCTATACCGTGCGTGAACGTCTTTTGGCTCTTCCGAAAGGCGACGGCGCCCTGCCCGAGGAAATTGCGGAAAAGCGCACGAAGTTCCTCGCGGCTATGGATGATGATTTAAATACAGCCGATGCCATTTCCGCACTTTTTGAAATGGCACGCGCTATTAACGTTCTCCTCGACAAAGGCGGCGAAAATGCTGCCGGAGCCTGCCTTGCCGCTTTCGATGAGCTTGCCGGCATCTTGGGGCTTTTGCAGGACGAACGAAAAGAAGAAGCGGACGAAGAGGTAGAAGCCTTAATCGAAAAGCGCCAGGCGGCTCGCCGCGCAAAAGATTTTGCCGCAGCCGACGCCATTCGCGCCGAACTTCTTGCGATGGGCATTATTTTGGAAGATACACGTGAGGGCGTAAAATGGCACAGAGCATAAACGCACCCCTCGTTCTCGCCTTTGTAGGCGATGCGGTATACGGATTATACATACGAAAGCGCCTCTCGGAATGCGGCGCATCTACAGTGAATGCGCTTCACCACAAGGCCTCGCGCATGGTTTGCGCCGAGGCGCAGTTTCGCGCGATGCAGCACATCTCTCCCCTTCTCACAGAAGAAGAGATGCAGGTGTTCAGACACGGGCGCAATGCAAAATCCGGTACCGTCCCCAAAAACGCAGATGTAATTCATTACCGCCATGCCACAGGTCTTGAGGCTTTGGTCGGGCATTTATACTTGGAAGAGCAGGCAGATCGGCTCTCCTTCCTTCTAGGAAAGGTGTTTGATTTTCTCTATGACGAAGTATGCTAAAAGTACACTCCTTATCTTTTTAGGTGGCCTTTCGGTGGCATTTGCCTTAAATTTCTTTCTCCTGCCGCACCATATTGCACCGGGCGGCGTCACAAGTGTGGCGGACATGCTTTCTTCCGTTGTTCCTCTCTCCGTAGGTACATGGTACGCGATTATTAACATTCCCCTGTTTATTATGGGGCTTCGCGTAATTGGGCGGGAATTCTTTATTAAAAGTCTTCTCGGTATGGCCGCAAATTCCATTTTAATTGACCTTGTGGGGAAAATTGACCCTGCCATTTTAGGGATTGGCGATGATTTAATTATTTCTGCCATTTTCGGCGGTTTCTTTATCGGGCTCGGGTACGGCCTCATTCTCTACGCAGGCGGCTCCTCGGGCGGCACCGATATTGTAGGGTGGCTTATCAAGTCCAAAAACCCCACGCTCCAGCTTGGGCGTGCCATTCTTTGCTGTGACCTTATTATTATCGCCATTCAAAGTGTTGTATACGGCAATATTAAGCTGAGCCTTTATGCTATCATTGCCATGGTCATTTCAAGCCGCATGATTGATATTTTAAACGAGGGCGGTACCGCCACGAAGTTTACCTATATCATCAGCCAGCATGGCGATGAAATTTCCAAGCGTATCATGCACGAAACCGGGCGAGGTGTTACGCGCCTTTCCGGCGTGGGCATGTACACAAACGAAGACCGCACCGTGCTCCTTTGCACGATGTACCGCCATGATATGGCGCATATCAAAAACATCATACGCGAAATTGACCCTTCTGCATTCGTGGTCATAAGCGATGCCCGCGAGGTAAACGGGCAAGGGTTTTCCCCTTTAAAACCGTAAGTTTATTCCCGCCTTCCCGGCGGTGAAATATAGATTTGAAAGGATGAGAAGCTTTGGAAAAATCTAAGGAAAAAATGCTGGCTGAGAAGGCTAACCGCATTCGCCAGCACATCGTAACGGAGGTACATAGTGCCGGTGCCGGACATCCCGGTGGCTCTCTCGGCATTGCTGACATTATGGCCTATCTGTACTTCGACGTTATGCATATTGACCCGAAGGACCCGAAAAATCCCGACCGTGACCGTTTCGTTCTCTCGAAGGGCCACTGTGCGCCGGCTCTTTACGGCACACTCGCAGAACGCGGTTACTTCCCTGTAGAAGACCTTAAGGGTTTTAGAAGCATTGACAGCTACCTCGAAGGTCACCCGGATATGAAGGGTGTTCCCGGCGTAGATATGTCGAGCGGTTCTCTCGGTCAGGGCATCTGTGCCGCAAACGGCATGGCACTCGCTGCCAAAATCGACAAAAAGGATTACCGTGTATATTCTATCCTCGGTGACGGTGAAATCGAAGAGGGTCAGGTTTGGGAAGCCGCTATGTTTGCTGCCCACTACGAGCTTGACAACCTTACCGCTTTTGTAGACTTTAACGGCCTGCAGATTGACGGCGACATCACCAAGGTTATGAACCCCACACCGATTGATAAGAAGTTCGAAGCTTTCGGTTGGCACGTGGTATACGCCGATGCACACGACTTCGACTCCCTGGAAAAAGCCATTGACGAAGCAAAGGCTACAAAGGGCAAACCCACGGTTGTTATCGCAAAGAGCATTAAAGGTAAGGGTGTTTCCTACATGGAAGGCCAGGCCGGTTGGCATGGCAAGGCCCCGAACGATGAAGAATATGCAATCGCTATGAAAGAGTTGGAGGGAATTTGCAATGGCTGATAAGAAAGCTACAAGAGAAGCATACGGTGAAGCGCTGGCAGAATTCGGCGCAAAATATAACTTTGTGGTTTTGGATGCTGACCTTTCCAAATCCACCAAAACGGATACCTTCAAGAAAGTGTATCCCGAACGTTTCTTTAACATGGGTATCGCGGAAGCCAATATGATGACAACGGCCGCAGGTCTTGCTGCTGCAGGCAAAACTGTTTTTGCAAGCTCCTTTGCCGTTTTCGCTTCCGGCAGATCTTTCGAGCAGATTCGTAACGCGATCTGCTATCCGCATCTGAACGTAAAAATCGGTGCTACCCACGCCGGCATCTCTGTTGGCGAAGACGGCCCGACACACCAGGCCATTGAAGATATGGCGCTCATGCGTGCACTTCCGGGTATGACCGTAATTAGCCCTGCAGACGCTACGGAATCCCGTGCAGCTGTTCTTGCGGCTATCGAAACGGATGGTCCTTTCTACCTCCGCTTCGGTCGTCTTTCCGTTCCCACAATCTTCGATCCGGCTACCTACAAGTTTGAGCTTGGCCGCGGCATTGTGCTTTCGGAAGGCAGCGATGTTTCCATTATCGCTACCGGTCTTATGGTACAGGAAGCTATTGAAGCCGGCAAAATCCTCGCAGAAAAAGGCATTTCCGCTGAAATCATTAACATCCATACCATTAAGCCTATCGACAGAGAACTGATCGTAAAAACCGCAAAGAAAACAGGTGCGGTTGTAACAGCAGAAGAACATAACATCATTGGCGGTCTCGGCTCGGCTGTCGCGGAAGTTCTTTCCGAAGAAGCCCCCACACCGCTCACACGCGTTGGTATTATGGACAAATTCGGCAAGAGCGGCAAACCGGCTCCGCTTCTTGAAATGTACGGTCTCACCGCACAGAACATTGCCCAGAAGGCAATCGAAACCATCGCAAAGAAGAACGCATAAGAAAAATTTATATAAGGCTGCACCGCACGTATGCTGAAAGGCGCAAAGCATTCGCTTTACGCGGGCTGGCACATAGTGTGGTGCGGCCTTTTTCGTTTCACCAAATACACGAAGGGGAACTCATATGCAAAACCTACTTTCACAGCTAAATGACATGCAGCGAGCCGCGGTAACGACTACCGAGGGTCCGCTTTTAGTGCTTGCAGGTGCCGGCAGCGGCAAAACCCGTGTGCTTACGTACCGCATTGCCTATTTAATCAGCGAAAAACACGTATCACCGGAAAATATTCTGGCGATTACTTTTACAAATAAAGCCGCAGCGGAAATGAAAACACGCCTTGAGTCGCTTATTGGCCCTTCGGCCGCCTTTATCTGGGCGCGCACTTTCCACTCCGCCTGCGTCCGTTTTTTGCGGCGTGATATCGAAAGAATTGGCTATAAACAGGATTTCACGATTTATGATACGGCCGAGCAAAAGGCCATTATTCGAGACGCCGTAAAGACCTTAAACCTCGATGAGAAAACATATAGCGTTTCAAGCTGTCTTTCTACCATCTCGAACGCCAAGAACGAGATGCTCTCCCCCGAGGCGTTTGCCCAGCGTAACGAGGGCAATTTCCGCATGGAAGGCTTCTGCCGTGTATACACATATTATCAAAAACAGCTCGAGCGCTATAACGCCGTCGATTTTGATGACCTTTTGTGCCTTACGGTTCGCCTTTTTGAAGAGTGCCCCGATGTGCTTGCATACTATCGCCAGAAGTTCGGGTACATTCATGTGGATGAATATCAAGATACAAACGCCGTGCAGTACCGCATTGTAAGTCTTCTCGCCGAAAAACACAGAAATCTCTGTGTGGTAGGTGATGAGGACCAGAGTATTTATAAATTCCGCGGCGCCGACATTCAAAATATATTACAGTTTGAAAAAACATTTCCGGACGCCAAAACGATTCGCCTCGAACAAAACTACCGTTCCACGCAGAATATCTTAGACGCCGCCAATGCCGTAATTGCGCATAATACAGAGCGCCTTGGGAAGCGGCTTTGGACGGACAACGGCGAAGGAACAAAGCTCACGAAATACTGTGCAAGCACAGAATACGATGAGGCAAGCTATATTGCGGCGGAGCTTTCGCGCCTCCACCGCCAGGAGAATATGCCGTATTCGGAGATGGTGGTGCTGTACCGTATGAACGCACAGTCCCGCCCCATCGAAGAACAGCTTCTTTTAAATGCTGTTCCCTATAAAGTTGTAAAAGGGCACCGTTTTTACGATGCCAAGGAAATTAAGGATATCATCGCCTATCTTCGCACGGTGCATAATCCGGATGACGATGTAAGCCTCTCTCGTATTATCAACGAACCGAAACGCGGTATCGGCGCTACCTCTCTTGGAAAAGCTACGGCTGTGGCTGAGGAAAGAGGGACAAGCCTTTATGCTGTGATTCGCGACGAGACAGCGGCCTCCGAAATCGGCGCTTCTTTTTCGAAAATGCATGCATTTTCCGATATGATTGAGGAGCTTCGCGCTGAAGTGGGAAATATTTCTATCACCGCTTTGATTCAGTTAATTTTTGAAAAAAGCGGCTACATGGCACAGTTTAATCCTGCAAATCCAGAGGATGCTGTTCGAATTGAAAACCTGCAGGAATTCCTTTCAGTGGGTCTAAAATACGAAAAAGAAGCCGAGGTTTCTTCGCTGACAGATTTTCTCGACAACGTAGCACTCGTTTCGGATATTGACGAATATGATGAAGATATCGACTGTGTAACGCTCATGACCATTCACACCGCGAAGGGGCTGGAATTCCCGGCCGTGTTTGTAGCAGGCTTTGAGGAAGGAGTCTTCCCTTCCTACCGCGCTGTATTTGAAAGTGCGGAAATCGAGGAAGAACGCCGCCTTTGCTATGTGGCCCTCACCCGTGCGAAGAAAAACCTCTATGTAACGCACGCCACGACGCGTACCCTCATGGGCACAACGACGCGAAACCGCGTTTCCCGTTTCATGCTGGATATTCCGGAACATCTATATGTTTCAGAAGGTGGCACTGCGGTAACGCGTAGCGTAGAACCCGTCTTTTCCGCCCCAAGACGCGCACCGATTGGG
>JAZNJV010000161.1:0-1661 GCA_045578225.1 Clostridia bacterium
GTCACCGTCCAGGTGGCTGATTTCGGCCGTTGTGCTCCGTATTCCAGCGGAAAACGGAACTCCTTTTCCGCACTTGCAAAATGCGAGGACGTCACGCAAACCACCTTCGACGCCAGTCCCGTCCCAATCAGCATAGCTCCCAGTCCCAGCGATTCTCCGCAGGTTGAACAGGCTCCGTACAAACCAAAATGCGGGATTTCATAATCCAAAAGTCCAAACGAACTCGCAATAGATTGTCCAAGCAAATCTCCGGCAAACAAATAGCGGATTTCCCGCTTATCTGTCGCCGTCTTTTCCAAAAGAATTCGTACTGCCTCCTTCTGCAAATAACTTTCTGCCGCCTCCCAGCTGTCCATCCCGAATTTATCGTCCGTCGAAAGGCAATCAATTTCGTCCGCAATCGGTCCTTGCGCCTCCTTACTTCCCGCAATGGAGCTACTTCCCGAAATATACGCCGGCATCGGAAGCTTTACGCTGCTTCTGCCACATTCAAACATCGATTTTTTCATAATATACATTCTCCTTTTTTCCGTACAGGCAAAACTTTGGCCACACCTTTTCAAAGATAGTATGTGTGAAAAAACAAAAAAAATTATTTTGCAGATATTTTTACTTGACCTTTCCTGCCGATATGCTTATCATCCAAATATAAGACTCTATCTACGGCGCATTCGCGCTACACGTCTAAAAAATCATTTCAAAGGAGGAACTCTATGTTTTATCAAAAAATGCTAATCGAGCAGGATAAACTCGACAAAAAAATTCGCACCTTACAAAAGGAACTCAAACACTTCCCCAAGGAAAATCTGGTCTGTACAAGAAACGGTAAACACTACAAATGGTACACAAGCGACGGAACACATTGCAATTATCTTCCGAAAAAAGAGCGCGCCTTCGCTGAAAAGCTGGCACTCAAAAAACTACTCTCGCTTCAGCTCGAAGACGCACGCAACGAAAAAGATGCCATTTCTGCCTATCTAAACACCCGAACGACCGACGAATCGACCGAACAATTCTTCCGCAATCATCCTGAATTCCAAGACATTTTATCTACTATGTACCTTCCCGTTTCCGAAAATTTATCCCGGTGGCGCGAAGCACCATATGAGCAAAGCCAGATACATCCGGCCGGACTTGTCCACAAATCTATTTCCGGTCACTCGCTTCGTTCCAAATCAGAGGTTTTTATCGACACAGCTCTGTATACCAACGGAATTCCTTTTCGCTACGAATGCGCCTTGCGCTTGGGGGAACTGACGCTTTTCCCTGACTTTACCATCCGACATCCACGCACCGGCAACACCTACTACTGGGAACATTTTGGCTTGATGGATGATCTTGCCTACACGAAAAATGCATGTGCAAAATTACAAACCTACACCAACTACGGAATCATTCCCACCATCCATTTAATTACAACCTACGAAACGCGTGAACATCCATTCACTGCCGAAGCCGCCGAGAAAATTGTGGCGGAATATTTCCTATAGTGCACTCGGCGCCCGCGGGTGCTTGCGCTCCTGACTTCGGTTTCCCGGGCGCCCGCGGATGCTTATGCTTCCGTCTTTGGTTTCCCGGGCGCCCGCGGGTGCTTATGCTTCCGTCTTTGGTTTCCCGGGCGCCCGCGGGTGCTTATGCTTCCGTCTTTGGTTTCCCGGGCG
>JAZNJV010000162.1:0-6080 GCA_045578225.1 Clostridia bacterium
TGCTTACGGCCTTCGTATCGCTGAAAAGGCGCAATGCCCCGTTTCTACGTACGGACTTGGGGAGAAGAGCGACCTTCGAGGCGAAAACATTCGCCTTTCAGAGCGCGGCGTGATTTGCAGCACAAAAGTCAATGGCATGCCATACGAAGTGCGCCTCGGTATACCGGGGATGTTCTCTGTATATAATGCCCTCGCAGCTACTGCTGCGTGCCTTGGCATGGGCATCCCGATGGACGATATTTTGAAAGGCCTCGTGCTTGCTAAGGGCGTAAAGGGAAGAGCAGAGGTTGTACATATCCAGACGCCTTTCACGGTACTCATTGACTATGCACATACGCCCGATGGGCTTGAAAATATCATACAAACTGTACGCGGCTTTGCCAAAGGCAAGGTAATTACGCTCTTTGGATGCGGTGGTGACCGCGACAAGACGAAGCGCCCGAAAATGGGCGAAATTGCAGGGCGTCTTTCAGACTATGCGGTTGTCACAAGTGATAATCCCCGCACCGAAGACCCGAGTGCCATTATTCGCGATATCGAAGCGGGTATGACAGAATACCGCGAGAAATATACCGTGGTTGAAAACAGAAAAGAAGCGATTCGCTATGCAATGCAGTATGCAGGCGAGGGCGACGTCATTATTTTAGCCGGCAAGGGTCATGAAACGTATCAGATTCTTCGTGAGGGCACGATTGATTTTGATGAGCGTGTCATTGTAAAGGAGATATGTAAGGATGCAAGGGCATGAGATTGCCGCAGCCGTCGGCGGAAGCCTTTATGGCGCGGAAAATGCGAAAATCAGCAGTATTTCTACAGATAGCCGAAAAATAGACAGAGGTGCGCTGTTTGTGGCCATTCGCGGCGAGCGGTTTGACGGCAATCAGTTTATTCGTGCCGCCTATGAAAAGGGCGCTACGGTCGTTTTGGGAAACGATGCGGCAGAGCCGCCAAAGGGGTGCGCGTATATTCGCGTTGAGGATAGCGTCCTCGCGCTCGGGCGCCTTGCCGCTTGGCACAGAGAGAAATTTTCTATGCCAATTGTAGGCGTTACGGGAAGCGTCGGGAAAACCACCACAAAGGAAATGATTGCCGCGGTGCTTTCCCAAACCTATTCCGTTTTGAAAACGGAAGGGAATTTTAATAATCACATCGGTCTGCCGCTTACGGTGCTCGGCATCTCTGAACACCACACGGCGGCCGTTATCGAAATGGGGATGAGCGCAAGAGGCGAAATTTCGTATCTTACGCGCATTGCAAAGCCTACTATGGCAGTCATCACAAATGTCGGGCTTTCCCATATCGAAACCTTAGGCACACAGGAAAATATCCGCGATGCAAAGCTTGAAATTTGCGAAGGACTCGCGAAGGGCGGTACGCTTTTTGTAAACGGGGATGACCCGTTTCTGCATACCGTTTGCCCCGAAGGGGTAACCGTTCTGCGGTTTGGTTTCGAAAACGAAGACGCAGAAATACACGCGGAAATTCTAGGCGAGGATAGCTTTTTGATAGACGGCAGTATCCTTCGCGTCCCTATAGCGGGACGGCATAACCTTTATAATGCGCTGGCGGCTTACGCCGTCGGAAAGACATGCGGCCTTTCCGAGGAAGCCGTAGCCGCCGGCATTCTCTCCTACGTGCCGGACGGGATTCGCCAGAGCGAGAAAGAAATTCGTCCGGGCGTTACCGTGATTTGCGATTACTATAATGCAAGCCCTGCTTCTATGCATGCGGCGCTCTCTATGCTGAGAAAAGGAGAAGCCGCACGAAGAATTGCGGTGCTTGGCGATATGCTCGAGCTTGGAGAGTACAGCGAGGCAAGCCATCGGGAGATCGGCGAGGCCGCGGCGCGCCTTGGCGTGGACATGGTGCTCACAGTCGGAGAAGCCACAAAGCAGCTAGCCGAAAGTGCAAAAAAGGGCGGCGTGCAGGCTGTGCAGCACTTTCGCGATAACGCGAGCCTTTCCGAATACCTTTTGGGGATACTCGCTGCGGGCGACCGTGTTTTAATCAAAGGCTCACACGGGATGAAAATGGAAGAAGTTTTTGAGAAAATCAGGGGATGAGTATGGAAAAAGTGTTAAGCTTCACAATTGCTTTTTTGGCAGCGGCTATCTTAGGCCTTGTGCTTTTGCCGCTTTTAGTACGCCTTAAGTGCGGACAGAGCATACGGGAAATCGGCCCGAACTGGCATAAGAAAAAGAGCGGAACGCCCACCATGGGTGGTCTTATGTTCATCGGCGCCTTTTTAATGGTTTCGCCGTTCGTAATTCGGAACACGGGCGTGGCGGCTGTATGCGCCTGCGCCGTTTTATACGGCGTGATCGGCTTTTGCGATGACTATATAAAAGTTGTGAAAAAGCGTAACCTCGGTCTTACCGCGGGGCAGAAGTTTTCGGCACAGTTTTTAGTAACGGTAGCCTTCCTTCTGTTTCTTCTCTATGACGGGCGGCTTGACACGCAAATCATTGTGCCTTTTATAGCGCGCCCTGTAAATCTTGGCATTTTGTTCCTGCCGTTTGCGGCATTTTTCCAGCTCGGTTTTGTAAACGCCGTAAATCTTACCGACGGGGTAGACGGCCTTGCAGGCTTTATCACCTTGGCCGTTTCGCTCTTCTTATCCATTGCGGCATACATCCAAGGGAATATTTCTCTTTGCCACACATGCCTTGTGCTCGCTGGCGCAATACTCGGCTTTCTTCTTTTCAACGTCCATCCTGCAAAGGTATTTATGGGGGATACAGGGTCGCTTTTCCTGGGCGGCTTTGTAGCAGGCGCCGCTATTCTTATGCGCCATGAGCTACTTCTCGTGCTTGCAGGCATTATATACGTTGCCGAAACGCTGTCTGTTATTTTGCAGGTAGCTTCCTTCAAACTTACGGGTAAACGTATTTTTAAGATGAGCCCCATTCATCATCATTTTGAAATGTGCGGCTATAGCGAGGTGCAGATTGTTTCTGCCTTCACGCTCATTACGGTACTCGCGTGTGCCGTTGGGTATTTGGCTATACGGTAAAAATCAAGAAAGGAGCGCACGCGCATGGGAAAGAAACAAAAGAATAGTGTTTTATTCGGCATTGATATTCCCTTCCTTTTGATTGTTCTTATAATGCTCGCATTCGGTCTTATCATGGTCTTTAGTGCGAGTGCCCCTTCCGCATTTTATAACGAGGGCGATAAGCTCTATTATATTAAAAGACAGCTTTTATGGACGGCGGTTGGCTTTGCGGCAATGATTGCAGCTATCGCGGTAGGACCGCGCTTTTTGAAGCGGTATACGAATATACTTTTTTATATTGCGGCAGCCCTTTTGGGTCTTGTTCTTTTAATCGGTAGTACGGGCGGCGGCGCGCAGCGTTGGCTCGCCTTTGGCCCTATTCGGTTTCAGCCGTCAGAGCTTGTAAAATTTGCACTCGTATTTTACTTTGCAAAACGCATTTCCGAAAGGCCGAAAAACCAAATTCAAAATTTCAAACGCGGCCTTCTGCCGTATCTTTTAATTCTTGGCGGCCTTGTCGGCGTTATGATTTTGCAGGACCACTTAAGCGGCGCCATCGTTATTTTCATGACAGGCGTAATTGTGCTTGTGGCAGCCGGTGCGAAAATTTCGCATCTCGGCATTTTGGGGGCGCTTGGCGCGGCGGTGCTTGTGCCGGCGGCGTTTTTAGAGGAATATCGCCTTAAGCGTCTTTTAGCCTTTCTCGATCCGTTTGCCGATAAAATGGGAGATGGATGGCAGATCGTACAGGGACTTTACGCCATTGCTTCCGGCGGCCTGTTCGGCCTTGGCCTCGGGCAAAGCCGGCAGAAGTTTCTCTATATTCCCGAGGCGCATAATGACTATATTTATGCCATCATCTGCGAGGAACTCGGCTTTATGGGCGCCATTATCGTGGCGGTGCTCTTTGCACTTTTAATCACGCGCGGCATATACATTGCGCTCCACGCCAAAGATACGTTTTCAAGCCTTGCCGTGTTTGGCATTATCTCGATTATAGGCCTTCAGTATTTAATTAACGTCGGCGTTGTAACGGCCAGCATCCCGAATACGGGTATGCAGCTTCCGTTTTTCAGCGCAGGCGGTTCCTCACTTATCTTCATTATGGCGGCCATGGGCGTTGTTCTCGGTGTATCGAAGCAAGTAAAGCCAAAAGGGGCCATGCGTCGAAAGGAGGATAAAAAATGAGAGTGGTACTTTCCGGCGGCGGCACAGGCGGGCACATTTACCCTGCGATTGCCATCGCCAATTATATTAAAGAACAAAGACCTGACACCGAATTTTTATTTGTTGGCAACGAAGGCGGCATGGAAACCAGACTTGTGCCGCGCGCGGGATACACGCTTAAAACGATACGCGTGCAGGGGCTTCGCCGAAGCCTTAGCCTTGAAAACATAAAAACAGCAGTACGGCTTGTCACTTCGCTTTCTGCGGCAAAAAAGATACTGAAATCTTTCGGGCCGGATATCGTAATCGGTACGGGCGGCTATGTATGTCTTCCTGTGATGCTGGCGGCAGCCTCCCTAAAAATTCCGGCGCTCGTGCATGAACAAAATGTGTTTCCGGGCCTTGCGGTGCGTATGGTGAGTGACCGTGTGGACACGGCCATCAGCTTTCCCGAAACCGAAAAATATTTTAAGAAAGCACCGAGACGGCTGATTCTTACAGGGAATCCCATTCGTCCCGAGCTTCTTCGCGCCACAGCCTCGAAAGAGGGCGGCGAACCGACGGTACTCATTAGCGGCGGCAGTCTCGGCGCGGGTAAAATCAATGAAGCGCTCATCGAACTACTCGAGATGGGCGGGCAGGACTATTACGGTATTGTGGCTTCCACAGGGGAACGTAATTTTGATGCCGTGATGCAGAAAATTCGCGAGAAAAACATACGGCTTTGCGAAAATAAGAAGATTTTGCCGTATATTCATAATATGGATGAAGTGCTTTCCTCGGCTGACCTTGCCATCACGCGTGCAGGTGCCATTACAGTAAGTGAACTTTGTGCGCTTGGGAAGCCTGCCATTTTAATTCCGAGCCCCAATGTTACAAATGACCATCAAACGTATAATGCACGTGCCCTTGAAGAGGCAGGTGCGGCTGTACTACTTCCTGAAACAGAGCTTTCGGGCGAGGTACTCGCAGGGCAAATTCGTACGCTCCTAGGAAGTCGCGAAACGCTTTCCAAAATGGAAGCGGCGGCGCGGAATTTGGCCATTACTGACGCATGCGCGCGTATTTACGCGTGGGTAGAGGAAAAAATGCGGTAACAAGGAATGGGCACCTTGCATAGTATGGACTAGAAACGCTTTTTCTTTGCTATGGAGGTGCAAGATGTATACTATAGAGGTAACCGGCGGCGTGCCGCTGGTGGGCAGCACACAGGTGCAGGGCGCCAAAAATTCCGTGCTGCCGATTTTGGCAGCCACAGTGCTTGGCGAGGGCAAAAGCATTATTCACGGATGCCCGAATTTAGACGATGTGGACTGCTCTTTGGAAATTTTAAAATGGACCGGATGCCGCATACAGCGCGAGGGCGATGCCGTCATCGTCGATGCTACCGGCATTTCGAAAAGCACGATTCCCGACACACTCATGCATAAAATGCGCTCGTCCATTACGTTCCTCGGCGCCATCACCGCACGGTGCGGCGAAGCCGAGATGAGTTTTCCCGGTGGCTGTGAGCTTGGACCTCGGCCGATCGATTTACATATCAAGGCACTTTCGAAAATCGGTATACGCACAACGGAGCACGGCGGCACAGTACGGGCAGAGCTTGGTGATTTTTCCGGCGGCGAGGTGCATCTCGATTTCCCGAGCGTGGGCGCTACGGAAAACCTTATGATGGCCGCGTCACTTGCGCGCGGGGAAACGGTTTTAACAAATGCAGCAAAAGAACCGGAAATTTGCGATTTGCAGGATTTCTTAAATAAAATGGGTGCCAAAATACAAGGGGCAGGCACGGATGTGATTCGCATTGAAGGCGTGCCGCACCTTTATGGCGCGGAGCACCGCGTAATTCCAGACAGAATTGTGGCGGCTACGTATCTTTGCGCGGGCGTAATGACCGGTGGCACCATGGAGCTTTTGG
>JAZNJV010000163.1:0-29082 GCA_045578225.1 Clostridia bacterium
ATGTAAAGCTCTTTGGCGGCCTTTGTAAAGCTGCCTTTTTTGTACACCTCGTAGGCATAGCTTGCAAGTAACTCCATAGTTCTTCCTCCCATAACATTTATAATATACCTTTATTATGTTATATGTATTTGATTATACACCAAAACGGTGGTATAATCAAGAAGCAAGTTGAAAAATGGAGGAGATTGTGTTGCAAGGGAAAATAAATAGATACATAATGGCATATCCGTGGTATTTCGGCTTTACGGCTGATTTGCTCTTTTATATTGCGATAGATTCGCTGTTTTTAACGGTTGTAAAAAACTTTTCTGCGGCACAAATCGTTTCCCTCGTGTCGTTTTCCCAGTTTGCTTGTATCGCGCTCCAGTTTCCGGTTTTGTGGGTTATCAAAAAAATCGGAAACACCGCATCTGTTCGGGCAGGCGCTTTTTTCATGCTGCTTTCTGCGCTTTTCATTACATTTGGGGGTAACTATCCGCTCGTTTTGCTCGGCAGAATCTTTCACGATATTTCCGCGCAGTTTCAATGCGCTTCTGTGGTTGCGCTTGAAAACAATCTTGATTTAGCCGGAAGACGCCGGGATTTTGTGCGCGTAAGAACATCCGCGTATACGGTCTATTCGGTTATCACAATGCTCATTTCTTTTGTAGTCAGTTTTATGTTTAACGTAAATCACTATCTGCCTATGATAGGATGCATCATAGCCTGTGCAATGGGTTTTGTTATTTCGCTGTTTATGAAGGACTGCTCGGATTTTAACAAGGTTTCGAAAAAAACGAGTTCAGATGCAAAAAGCAAAATACAATGGAATAAGGTTATTTGGCTTGCAGTTGCGGGCTACGGGATTTTCTATATGGTTGTGAACAGCGGACAGGCAGAGGGAAAGCTGTTTATCCAGGAGAGTCTGTTTTTGGATTTCAATGTGGAGGAGACGGCCCTTATCCTCGGTGCCATCATCTGTGCCTCGCGTATTATACGTGTGTTCTCCAATGTTGTCTTTGCAAAGCTGTATGAAAAATACAAGGGAAAAATGAGCGTGGCGTTGCCGGTTTTGCTTGCCACTTCCATAGGATGTGTGTTATTTGGCGCGTGTATCCCTGTGCTGATTCTTAAAATTCTTGTAATGGCCGTAGGATACGTCATTATTCTTTTTGCAAGAGACCCGTTCAAGCTCTGCATACAGGACATTTTGTTTGAAAACACCCCCAGAGAGCAGCACCAGACACTTCTTGTTATTTTGGAATTTGGCGTAAGGCTCGCAAGGGCCGGCACAAGCCTTGGCTTTTCTGCGCTTTTGGTACACTATCCGTTGGCGTTGGAAATTGCCATACTGCTCGTAATATCCATTATAGAAATTATTTTGAGCATCCAGCTGTATAAAGCCGTTTTGGTAGAAAAAAACAAGTGCAAAGCATGAAAAAAGCACCGACCCTCGGTCGGTGCTTTTATTCGGTAGCGTTTGGTTCTATACTGGCGTACCTTGCTTGCTTAAAAAGTAAATTTCTCTCGGATTTTCGGTCCCACAATGGCAAGTACTACAGTAGTAATAATGATTTCAGGAATCATATACGAGCCGTTATAGGTGAGGGAGTAGAGAAAAACAGATTCGCCTTCCGCATATACGCCCCAGATTAAAATGCCGGAGAGGATGTGAAAAATATATCGTATGCCCGTTACAATCGCGCCGCTTACGGGTATTGTCCATGCTTTTTGCCCGAGAAGCTTTGAAAAGAAATTGGCAAGCCCAAGGACGGAAAAAGCACCGACATAATCGAGAAAGATGACGGCAACAAGGCTTATAAAGCTTGGCGCCGGAGGGGGATAGAAGCCGGTCATCATCTGGATTAGGGCGTACACAAAGCCCGATAAAAGCCCCCATTTAGTTCCTAACAGTACAGAAATCAAAATAATGGGCACCATGCTCGCGAGCGTGACGGAGCCACCCTGCAGCCAAGGGGCAGGCAAGGCTTTCGAAAGCATCATCAGCGAAAAGGCGAGCGCGATTAAAACAGCGCTTACAGTCAGTTTTTTCGTTTTTGACATACAAAATCACTCCTTTAGGATTTGAACTGAACACTGCACTTTTCATTTTGAATGTAAAATAAAAGGAGATTACCTAAAAAGATAATCTCCGAAGTTTTAAAACTACTCTTTTCCTACGCCGGCATTATCCGTATCAGGTTCGTGGGTCGGAATGCGGAATTCCCTCTCAGCCTTTCTCAAAGCTCCCCAAGTATTCAATTGTATTTATTGTAGCACACGGCGCGGATTTTGTCAAGTATATTCTTCCAAAACGCCTTGACTTTGCCTTTTTGTTTTGCTATACTGTGTTAGGAATTTTACGAAAGAAAACGAGGGAATGTGCGTGCTGGTTCGGGAGTTTATAAAAAAGAATACAGTTATGGTCATCGCGCTTTTGGCGGCGGCGGTCACCAGTATTTTTGTGCCGGTGGATGCCCTATATCTTGGCTATTTCGATTATAAAACACTTGCCTGCCTTTTTTGCGTTTTGGCTGTGGTTTGTGCCCTTAAAAACATTCACTTTTTCTACATGCTTGCGCGCAAGATTGTAGAAACGTGCAAAAATGCCAAAATCGCCATTTTGGCACTCGTGTATATTACGTTTATCGGGTCAATGCTCATCGCAAATGATATGGCACTTTTAACTTTTTTACCGCTTGGCTTTTTTGTTTTAGAGGCTACAGGCAAGAAAAAATACATGGCGTTTACGTTTATTATGCAAAATGTAGCCGCAAATCTCGGCGGCATGCTCACGCCCTTTGGCAACCCTCAAAACTTGTATTTATATTCTGTATATGATATCCCAAATCTCGAATTCGTAAAAATCATGGCGCCGCCTTTTATTGCTTCTGTTCTTCTTATTACGGCGTTTTGCCTTTGGTGCGTGGAGGCGGAGCCTTTGTCCCTTCCGGAGGAAGAGACGAAGTTGGATAAAAAGAAAACGGTTTTATATCTTCTTTTGTTTGCGCTTTCTATCGCCATCGTTTTTCGAGGCATTCCGTACGGGATTGGTCTTGTGGTCATTCCCGCGGTCCTCTTTTTTGTGGACAGAAAAGCGCTTAAAATGGTAGACTATCCGCTTTTGCTAACGTTTGTTTTTTTCTTTGTATTCTCGGGGAATATGGCAAGAATTCCCGCGGTGCGCACGTTTTTTTCCTTTCTTCTTGAAAAGAGTACGCTTCTTTTCAGTATCCTGTCCTGTCAGGTCATCAGTAATGTACCCAGCGCGATACTCCTTTCGCAGTTTACGGAAAATTACAGAGACCTTCTTGTGGGCGTAAATATCGGCGGTGTGGGCACACTTATTTCGTCTCTTGCAAGCCTTATCACGTTTCGGGAGTACGGCAAGCACGAACCGGGCAAAATTAAATACTATCTCGGGCGCTTTACTTTGTATAACTTTGTGTTTTTGGTGCTTTTAACAGGCTTCATGATAGGTCTGGGCGGCGTATAAAAGAGCAGAAAAGAGGGCTTCTTTTCTGCTCTTTTTGTCGGTTTGTGCGGTGGGGAAAGAAATTTAAAATTTATATTGAATTTTTCGGCGAATTCGTGTATAATAGTACTGTCGTACAAGTCGGGGAGTTAGCGGTGCCCTGTACCCGCAATCCGCTATAGCGGGGATGATGCCCTTTTGGAGGACTGTTTTTGTATGGTCGGCTTTTGTAAGCGGTGATTACGGTCAGGTCTTACGCGACGCAAACCCGTGAACCTCGTCAGGTGGGGAACCAAGCAGCGATAAGCGGTCATTTGCGTGTGCCGTGAGGTTGCCTGGCATCAGCTGGCTGCAAAAATACCGCATATAAAGGCGGCTGCGAAGAAAGGGCGTACGGCTTTTTTTATAACATTGGATTTTAGAGGGGAAGAAGATGGCTTATACTGCGCTTTACAGAACCTGGCGTCCGCTTACGTTTGATGACGTGGTGGGGCAGGCGCATATCACGAATACGCTGAAAAACGAAATTCGTCTCTCGCGCGTAGGGCATGCATATCTTTTTTGCGGCACGCGCGGCACGGGCAAAACGTCAACGGCCCGCATTTTAAGCCGTGCCATGAACTGCCTTTCTCCACGAGAGGGGAACCCCTGTAACGAATGCGAAAATTGCCGCGGTATCCTCGACGGTACCATTTTAGATATTACGGAGATTGACGCCGCCAGTAATAACGGCGTAGACAGTATCCGTGACCTTCGCGAGGAAGCGCGTTTTGAAGGCACGCGCCTTAAAAAGCGCATTTATATTATCGACGAAGTGCATATGCTCTCCACGAGTGCTTTTAACGCACTCCTTAAAATTTTGGAAGAGCCACCGGAGCATGTACATTTTATTCTGGCAACGACAGAGGCGCATAAAGTGCCTGATACGATTTTGTCGCGCTGTCAGCGATTTGACTTTAAAAGGATTCGCACGCCCGATATTGAAGCGCAGATGCAGAAAATTTTAATGGCGGACGGGTTCTCGGCGGAAGAACGCGGTATTCGCCTAATGGCCGAGAAAGCAGACGGGTCCATGCGTGACGCTTTAAGTATTTTGGACCAGTGCATGGCGATTGGCGGCAGCAGTTTAAGCTACGCGGATATTGCTGATTTTATTGGCGCTACGGATAGCGAGGTTTTATATAAACTGGCCGCGGCTATTGCCGATAAAAATGTGGGCGCAGCGCTTACGACCCTTTCCGCATACGCAGAAGAGGGGAAATCCTTCTTGCGGCTTGGTGAAGATTTTACCGCGTATTTACGAAGCCTTCTCATGTGTAGGTATTTGCCGAATCCGGAGGTGTCACTCGATATCACAGAGGAAATGGCAGAATCGCTCTCGGGTCTTGCCTCGCGAATTTCCGCAGAACAGCTTGTGTTTTGCCTGGAGGCCGCGGTGGAGATGACGGCGAAGATGCGGTATTTAAAAGATGCACGCGTGGCGTTTGAAATTACGCTCGTGAAGATGATAAACCCTGTGTATGGGGACGGAACAGAGGCCCTGGCGGCGCGTGTTGGTCAGCTTGAGGAAACGCTTCGAAATGGCACCTTCGCGCCTGCACCTGTCAAAAAGGAAAAACCAAAAGAAGCAGAAAAATCTGCACCGAAGGCTGCACCGGTAGAAAGAAAAACAGAGCGTGCGCCTGGCGGCGTGGCCGAGGCTTTTCTGAAAAACAAAGAGGCAATCCTTGCATACTGCATGAAGAACAATCACCTACAGGTGATGATGGCCCTTTCGGAAATGGTTTCGGCAGAAGACCGAAACGGAAGGCTTTGTCTTCTCTTTCCGGATAAGGATACGCTACTTTCGGCACGTGCAATGCTAACGGGCGAGAGTCTCTCCGGGTTTTCGGCGGCGCTTTCCGAAAAAGCAGGCATTTCGGCCGATGTTGAATATGATGTAGTTTCTACGATAGGAAAAGTGGGGGCAGAAGACCCGCTTAGTACACTGGAGAATTTTTAAGGAGGAATAAAGAATGGCAAAAGGTGGTTTCCCGAGAATGCCGGGTATGCCGGGCGGTAATATGAACAATATGATTAAACAGGCGCAGAAGATGCAGCAGGATATGCTTCGCGCACAGGAGGAACTCGAACAGAAAACGGTAGAGGCTTCTGTGGGCGGCGGTAGCGTAACGGCTGAGGCAAACGGCAAGAAAGAGCTTCTTCGCATTACGATTAAGCCGGAGGTTGTAGACCCCGATGACGTAGAAATGCTTGAGGATCTGGTGCTTGCAGCTGTAAACGAAGCCCTTCGCAAAGCGGAGCAGATGGCGTCGAGCGAAATGAGCAAAATTGCAGGCGGCATGAATCTGCCGGGTCTGTTTTAAGAAAAGAGGAAACTGAAGATGTATGCACCGCCGATCGCAAATTTAATCGACATGTTTGCACGTATGCCGGGCGTAGGCAGAAAGTCTGCCGTGCGGCTGGCTTTTCATGTGATGTCGCTTTCGGATAAGGATGCCGAGGCATTGATTGCTGCTATTCGGGATGTAAAAGAAAATATTTCGCTTTGCAATGTGTGCCAGGGACATACGGATACACAGCCTTGTCGCATTTGCGGCGACAGCCGCCGCAATGCAAAAATCATTTGTGTTGTGGAAAATCCCAAAGACATAGAGGCTATGGAAAAGACGCATGAATTTTTTGGCGTGTATCATGTTTTGCACGGCGCCATTTCCCCGATTGACGGTATCGGGCCGGATGACATCAAGATCAAAGAACTTTTGGCGCGCGTTGCCGGAGGAGACATTGAGGAAGTCATCATGGCCACAAACCCGAGCGTGGAAGGAGAGGCCACGGCGCTCTACATCGCCAAGCTTTTAAAGCCGTTTTCTGTACGCATTACACGAATTGCACATGGTATTCCTGTGGGCAGTGATCTCGAATATACCGATGAAATCACGCTTGCACGCGCTATGGACGGCAGGAGAGAAATTACAATATGAACTACGTTTTGGAAGTTAAAAAACTCATACATACAAAGAAAGCATACGTCCGCACGTTTGGATGTCAGCTCAACGAAAATGACGGCGAAAAGCTCATGGGGCTTCTCGACGCCATGGGGTATACGTTGACTGATTCTCCAAATGAGGCGGATTTTGTGCTTTTAAATACATGCGCTATTCGTGAAAATGCAGAGAAAAAAACGTTTGGCGCTGTTGGCGTTTTTAAGCATTTAAAGGAGCTGAATCCGGGGCTTGTGGTAGCCATGAGCGGCTGCATGACGGGCGAAGCGCATGTTATCGAAAAGCTTAGAAAAGTGTACCGCCACGTGGATATTGTATTTGGGGCGAACAATATAGATGCCCTGCCACGCCTTTTATTACAGCATTTGACGACCGGTGAACGTGTGTTTGATACGGAATATGCGGAGGGGCACGTTGTAGAGAATTTGCCCACACATCGCGCAAGTACTTTTCGTACGGGTGTTCCGGTTATGTACGGATGCAACAACTTTTGCACGTATTGCATCGTGCCGTATGTCCGCGGACGGGAACGAAGCCGCACGGCAGAGGATATTCTTCGTGAGGTCAAAGCTCTAACAGAAGCCGGCTATAAAGAAATTATGCTGCTCGGGCAAAATGTTAATTCCTACGGCGGCGGTGGCGAGGCGTTTGCAGACCTTCTTCGTAAGGTGAGCGATACGGGGATCCCGCGCATCCGGTTTATGACCTCGCACCCCAAAGACTTACATCCGGCCGTTTTGTCGGTTATGGCAGAACGTGAAAATATTTGCAAATGTTTGCATCTTCCTGTACAGTCCGGAAATAACCGTGTACTTGAGAGCATGAACCGCCGCTATACGCGTGAAAAGTATCTTTCTATTATCGAAAAGGCCAGGGAGCTTATGCCCGATATCGCCATTACAACGGACATAATTGTGGGATTTCCCGGGGAAACCACAGCGGAATTTGAAGATACGCTTTCGCTTTTAGAAACGGTACGCTATGATGCGCTCTTCTCCTTCATTTTTTCCCCGCGAAAAGGGACTCCTGCGGAGAAGATGCAAGATGTTTTGACAGAAAAAGAGAAAAAGGCGAATTTTGAACGCCTTTTAGAGGTACAAAATCGTATTTCCTATGAGAAAAATGCGGCGCTACTTGGAAAAACGCTGCGCGTTCTTTGCGAAGGCAAAAGCAAAACGGATGCCGATAAGATGACAGGCCGCACGGAAGGTGGCAAAATTGTAAACTTTGACGGCGATATTTCGCAAATCGGGCAGTTTGTGGACATAAAAATTACAGAAGCCAAAACATGGAATTTGCAAGGAGAAGCAGTATGTCGTTAAGGCTGATTTACGGAAAAATCGGAAGCGGAAAAACAAGCTTCTGCATAAGAGAAGCACTGGAGAGCGAAAAACGTATTTTTTTCGTCACGCCCGAGCAGTATACGTTTACGGCTGAAAAACGTATCTGCAGTCTTGTAAATGTACACGGCCTTGGGGGCGTGGAGGTGTTAAGCCTTGCGCGTCTTGCGGATAAGGTGCTGTCGGTAGAGCGTGGTGCGGCACTTCCGCGGCTCGATAGCCGGAGTAAAGCGATTTTGCTACAGAAAATTCTGGTGGATAACGCAAGGAAACTCTCGACACTTGCCCCGCTTGCCCAAAAACCGGGCGCAGTGGGCGAACTCGGGAAGCTGTTTGGTGAGATGAAGCGATATGCCATAACGGGAGAGATGCTTCGAAAAGCAAGCGAAACCCTTCCGCATATGGCAGCAAAACTTTCTGACCTCGCGCTTTTACTTGAAGCGTATAACAAAGCAGTAGAAACAAAGTTTTTGGATCGGGACGATGATTTGTACCGGTTTATAAAAGTGCTCCCCGAAACAGATGCTTTGGACGGAGCAGAGATATATCTTGACAGGTTTGACGGATTTGATGCTTCTGAATTTGAAGCGATTCGTGCCCTCCTTTTAAAAGGCATTCGTATCACAGTTACGGTTTGCTATGCACCTGAGGAGGAGAATTCGGGAGCCTTTACCTTACATGCCCGCATGGTGCAGCGGCTGTTAGCGATTGCTAAGGAATGCGGCGCCGGAATCGAAAAACCGCTGGTTCTCAAAAAGCCGCGAGGTGTGAGCGATGCGCTCACGTTTTTGGAGGAAAATTATTTTACATATCCCACAAAGGAATATGAAAATGCGCCGGAGGGACTTCGGCTTGTCATCGCACAAAATCCGCTTTCAGAAGTGCAAAATGCGGCACGGCGGATTTTAAAGCTTTGCCGTGAAAAGGGATATTTGTATCGTGATATCGCCGTCACAGCCCGTGATGTAGCGGGGTACGAGCGGTATATTGAGGCGGTTTTTCCATCATACGGAATCCCGTTTTTCATGGACCGCACTATCCATATACTCGAGCATCCTTTTACGGTTTTTGTACTCTCCGCTTTGGAACTTATTACAAAGGGATACACCTATGAAAGCATGTTCCGCTATGTGAAATCGGGATTTTTACGCCTGCCGAGGGAGCAGGTGGATGCGCTTGAAAACTATGTGCTTGCTACCGGCATTCGCGGAGATATTTGGAAAAAAGAAGAAAAATGGAATCTTCGCGTGGAAGCCTACAGCGAGCGGGAAGGCGCGGAAGAAACAGAAGAAGTTTCGCTTGCAGATGCAGCGCGCCGAAAGATTATGGCGCCGCTTTTGCGCTTGGAAGCGAATTTGAAAAGCGGAAAATCTGCTGCCGAAAAGTGCGAGGCGATTTATTGCTTTTTAGAGGACATGAAGGTAAAGCGCCGTATTCTTGCACTCTCGCGTCTGTTTGAAAAAGCGGGAGAGTATGCCTCGGCCGCAGAGTATAGAGGCGTATACAATGATTTTATCGACGCACTCGACGGCGTTTGTGATGCCTTCGGGGAAGAGGAAATCGGGGTAGGGCGTCTTTATGAGGTCCTTCGTACGGCACTCGGGGAAGTGAAAACCGGCTTTATTCCGGCGGCGCAGGATGGTATATCCGTCGGCAGTATTGACCGTATAAAAGGCTATGCCGTAAAGGCCCTTTTGGTTTTGGGCGTGGAGGACGGTGTGTTTCCGGCGCCACTCGAGCGCGGCGGCCTTTTAAACGATATGGAGCGTATGTCGCTTTCCCAGGAGGGACTTTCTTTTAAAAGCGCCGAAAACCAAACGCTTTATGAAGAAGAACATTTGATTTATAAGTGTATTACGATTCCCTCCGAAATTCTCGAGATGAGTTATCCCGCCGCAAGTATGGAGGGGGCAGCAGTTCGCCCATCACGCATTTGGCGGCGAATGGAAGAGCTGTTCCCGAAAATAGAGGAACGTAATCTCCTTCTGGGGCTTACAGAAGAAGAAAAAATATCGGTGCCGGAAATTACGCTTGGGCATGTGGTACAGGATATTCGGGAAGGGACGGCGAGCGATGAAATCCGTGCGGCGTACGGCTGGCTTTTAGAAAATGAGCCGGAGAAAACAAAAAGAGCTATAGAAAGCCTTGCTTTTCAAAACAAAGCCGGGCGTCTGGCACCCGAGACGATTAAAGCGTTTATGGGCAGCACAGCACATAGCAGCGTTTCACGGCTTGAAAAAATGGCGGCCTGTCCTTTTTCGCACTTTGCCGCGTATGTTTTAAATGCAAAAGAAAGAAAAATCATGCAGCCGGCCGCGTCGGACGCCGGCAGATTTTTGCATGATTTTATGGAGCTTTTCGGAAAGCGCCTTCTGGAACACGGAAAGGCTTGGCAGGCGGTGGACGAAGCGTATATCGAAAAGGAATTTGCGGAAATTGTACCGCTTCTCGATAGGAGACTCAGCCCCTATATGCTTGAAACCTCGCCGCGGTACGCGCAGCTTTTCGCAAGGCTTCGCCGTGCTGCGAAAACGGCTGTCGGGATGGTGGTGTCGCACATGCAAAAGTGCGCGTTTGAGCCGCTCGGCTATGAACTTTCCTTCGCTGAAAATGGAGACCTTATGCCGCTTTCGGTAACGCTGCCTACAGGACAAAAATTAAAACTTGTGGGCAGAATTGACCGCGCAGAGGCGCTAAAGACGCCGGAGGGTGGCACGCTTGTTCGTATATTAGACTATAAATCGGGCGCGAAAACCTTTCGCCTCGGGGATGTGTATGAAGGACTCAATCTCCAGCTCGCTGTCTATCTTTCTGCGCTTTGTGCACCCGAAAACGCCTGTATCGTAGGCGAAAATGCGAGACCGGCAGGAATACTGTATTTTAGACTGATTGACCCCTTGGTAGATGCTTCGCCAAAAGAAGAAGCAGAAGTGATTGAAATGCTTCGTCGTAAGGAATTTAAGCTGGATGGTCTTGTGCTTAGCGATGAAAATGTCCTTCGGGCGATGGACGCGGATATCGATAAAAAATCCGGCATTATTCCTGCCGGCATTTCCGCCTCCGGTATATCGGGGAACGTAGCGAGCGGCAAGCAGTTTGAGGTGCTTTCGGCGCACGTGCAAAAAACCGTTAAAAAGCTCGTATCCCTGCTTATGGAAGGCAAGGTGGATATCGCGCCGTATAGAAGACAGGCGGAGTCTCCTTGCACATACTGCAAGTTCTCTGCCATTTGCCGGCATGACGGCAGTGCGTATCGGGAGCTGACAGTGGAAAAGGCGGACGAAGTCTGGGCGAAGATGGAGGCGGAAGTATGAGCGTAACCTTTACAGAGGAACAGAAAAAAGCCGTATACGGAGAAAAAGCAAACTGTCTCGTTTCCGCCGCCGCAGGGAGTGGTAAAACGCAGGTGCTTACGGGGCGAATTTTGCGCCGCGTGCTCGAAGAAAATGTAGATATTCACCGTATTTTGGTGGTAACCTTTACAAAAGCGGCGGCTGCAGAAATGCGCGCCCGTATCGCGGAAAATCTCACCAAGGCACTCGGGGAAGACCCGGGGAATACGCATCTCCAAAAGCAGGCGTCGCTTTTAGGTTCTGCCGCGATTACCACGATGGATTCGTTTTGCCTGCAGCTTCTCCGCACCCATTTTGCAGAAGCCGGAATTGACGGGGCGTTTCGCGTGGCAGATGCCACAGAAGCCAATCTTCTTCGGGCGGAGGCCGCACAACAAGCACTTGAAGAAATGTATAAAAGTGAAGACGCAGCCTTTTTGGATTTTGCGGGCTGCTACAGTACGCTTCGGGATGATAGCGTGCTTTGCGAGTATGCCATTTCTCTCTATGCCTTTGCCGAAAGCATGCCCGACCCCGAAGGCTGGCTTATAGAAAAGGCGTCTATGTACGACATGAAGACGGAACGTGATTTTGAAGAGAGCCTTTTTGCGAAAACGATTTTGCAAAATGTACGCCTTGAGATTTCCGACCTTGCCACCGAGTGTGCACATGCTGCGGGAATGTTCTCAGCATGCCCAAGCTATGTGGATGCTTTTGAAAAAGACCGCGTGGCGCTTTTAAAGCTGCTCGAAAACGCGGAAAGCTGGAATCGGCTTTTGGATGCCTTTGATATGTTCTCTTGGGCAAAAAGAGGAAGGGAAACAAAATCTGCACTTTCCGAAATGGCAGAAGAAACAAGAAAAAGCATTAAAAAGAAGGGGAATGACCTTTTGGCAAGCATTACGCTTGCTTCGGGTGAATGCGCGGAAATTATGCGGTCTGCCGCGCCGCACGTTCGTGCCCTTTGTGCGTATACGCTGAAATACGCCGAGCAGTATGCGGCAATAAAACAGGAAAAAAATCTTTTAGACTATAGCGACCTTGAACATATGGCGATTCGACTTTTGTCGGTAGAAACCGAAGAAGGGATAAAACCTTCGCCGATTGCCGAAGCGCTTCGCGAAAGGTACGATGAAATTTATATCGATGAGTATCAGGACAGCAATGACGTACAGGAGATGCTCTTTACGCTTTTGTCGGGCGAGAGTATAGGAAAACCCAATATGTTCATGGTGGGCGATATGAAGCAGAGTATATATGGCTTTCGTAAAACAAGCCCCGAGCTGTTCATTCGAAAAAATGATACGTATACAGAAACCGGCCCCTGCCGCAAAGTGGCACTCACGCGGAATTTCAGAAGCCGGAAGGAAATTCTGTCTTTTGTAAACACAGTATTTGAATCGCTTATGCACCGCTCGCTCGGCGGCATTGACTATACGGAGGAGGAACGCCTAAATCCGGGTGCACCGTATCCGGAGAGCGAGGAGGTGCACGTGGAATTTGCGCTTTGCGAGCGAGAAGGAACGGCCGCAGAACGGCTGGTGGATGAAGCAGAAGTGATTGTGAAAAAAATCCGTGAGGCACTTTCTGGCACAGTGTATGACCTCAAAAAAGGCGCATACCGCAAAGCAGAATTTCGCGATATAGCCGTTATTATGCGTTCCGCACGCGACATGGCTGCGCCGCTTCGCGCAGCATGCGAGGCAGCTGGGATTCCGTTGTACTGTGATATTGGCGGCGGGTATCTCGAAACGGTCGAGGTCAGCGTATTTTTGTCGCTGCTTCGCACAATTGACAATCCGCAGGACGATATACCCCTTCTTGCCACAATGCGCGCGCCGTTTTTCGGTTTTACGGAAGATGAACTGGCACAAATTCGCCTCATGGACCGAAAAAGGCTGTACTATTTCGCTGTCTCCAAAATGGCGGCGGAAAAGACGCCACTCGGGAAAAAGTGTGCTGACTTCCTGCAAAAAATCCGTGCTTGGCGGCGTGCGGCGGCGTTTTTGCCCACCGATACGCTCATACTCCGTCTTTTTGACGAAACGGGATATCTACTCTTTGTGAGCGGCACACGTGGCGGCACCATGGCACGTGCAAATTTAGAGCTTTTGTTTGAAAAGGCGCATCGGTTTGAAAAAACCTCCTTCCGCGGTCTATTTCACTTTTTGCAGTATATGGACAGCGTGGCGGCACGCGGCGAGGAAATGAGCGAGGCAAAGCTTGTGGGCGAAGGCGACAATGTGGTTCGCCTTATGAGTATTCATAAAAGTAAAGGCCTTGAATTCCCGGTCGTGATTTTGGCTGGCACGGGTAAGGCGTTTAACAGAAAATCCGTCCAAGGCCCGTTTCTTCTGCATAAAGACCTCGGTATAGGACTTTCGAACATTGAGCCGAAGCGCCGCATTCGGTATGATACCCCTGCCAAAACGGCAATCAGGCTCCAAAAACGAAACGATGAAATGGGCGAGGAACTTCGTGTTTTGTATGTGGCTCTCACGCGCGCCAAAGAACGGCTTATTATTACGGGCGCGGCGACTGAGGAGGATATTTCTCTCTGGAAACAGACGCTTTCGGTACGCTCCGAAATTTTGCATGCACCCTCATTTTTGTCCCTTTTGGTGCAAACCGGTGCCTGTGCAGAGGGGGTAAAACTCGGGTTTGAACCGCGGGCGGAAGCCGATGCAAAAATGAGCGGACAAAAGAAGAAAGTCACACCCTTGCCGCCGACGGACCTTGTGCGAGAAGCACTCGAGTATCGCTACGCGCGGCCCGAGCTTCGTACGATTCCCTCTAAAATTTCCGTCACGGAGTACAAACGCCTTCGTGAAGAGGGCGATGAAATCAGCCTGCCGTTATATCGGGAGGTGGAACTTCGCCAGCCACGTTTTCGCTCCATGGGCGGCAATATCCGCGGCGCCGCATTCGGTACGCTTATGCATTTTGTGATGCAGGGCATCCCGTATGAGAAAATCCAAACACGCGCGGATGTGAAAGCCTATGTAGATTCTCTCGAGCAAAAGGAAATTCTTTCGCCCGAGCAGACCGCAGCTGTCGATATTGACAAAATATTTGCGTTCTGGGACGGAGAAATGGGGCACAGAATTCGCGCGGCGGAGAAAGTATACCGCGAAATGCCTTTTACGCAAATGGTGCCGGCATCCCTTCTTACGGGCGAGGCGGCGCACGCGGACGAGAGACTAGTCGTGCAGGGCATTATCGACTGCTTTTTCTTCGAAAAGAACGGAATTGTGCTTCTCGACTACAAGACGGATGCGCCAAAGCCGAAGGCCGTGATTGCTGCACGGTATAAAACGCAGCTCGACTGTTATGAGATGGCACTCAGACAAAAATATTTTTCAGAAATTTCGCAAAAAGTTATTTACTTATTTGCAAATAATGGTATAATAGAGGTAGACTAAAAATTACTTGGAAGGGAAGGGCTTCATACATGGAGAAAAAGAGACGCACATACAGCGCCAGTAAAGACAAAGCAAACGGGAATAAGGTACTTTCGGTGATGGGTACCATCGTCGGCCTCATTCTAATTTTTTTCATTGCCTTTTTAATATCCCTCAATTTGTTTAATAACGGAGAAATCCCCTCGGAGACTCCCGAACCGGTTTCTACGGATGCGGTAACGCCCTCGCCGAGTCCGGCGGACGAAACACCGACGCCGTCGCCGGAAGATACGGAACAGCCGCGTGAGACAGAGAGACCCACTGAGAGCGCACGTCCCACCGCAAGACCGACTGAGACGGCACGCCCCACCGCAACTGCCCGTCCCACGCAGTCGGCACGTCCCACCGCAACGCCCACAAGAACAATAGAGCCCACAGCGGCGCCAACGGAAAAACCGGCTACACCCGAGCCTACAAAGGCACCGGAGCCTGTTGCAACGGTAGATCCGGATAAGGTGTCGGATACAGGCCTTTAATGCTTATAATTTTATAGCCTAAGCGGCGGATTGGAGTTAGTATGGATAGAAAATACAAAAGAGTTATGCTGAAAATCAGTGGCGAAGCGTTGGCCGGCGAGAACGGGTTTGGTCTCGACTTTGGCACAATCAACGCTATTGCAAAAACGATTTCAAAATGTGTAGAAGAAGGCTATGAAATCGCCCTTGTTGTTGGCGGCGGAAACTTCTGGCGCGGCAGAAGCGGCAAGGAAATGGATAGAACCCGTGCCGACCATATGGGCATGCTTGCCACGGTTATTAACGCTTTGGCCCTGCAGGATTCTTTGGGCGGCGTTGGGGTAGATACGCGCGTACAAACCGGTATCGAAATGCGCCAAATTGCAGAGCCGTACATAAGAGGCCGTGCAGATAGACATCTCGAGAAGGGACGCGTAGTTATCTTTGGCTGCGGCACAGGCAACCCGTATTTCTCTACGGATACCGCCGCGGCTCTTCGCGCAGCCGAAATCGGTGCCGAAATCATTCTTCTTGCGAAGAAGGTAGATGGTGTATACGATAAAGATCCGCACGTGTATCCCGATGCTGTAAAGTTTGAAACGCTTTCGTATATTGACGTTTTAAATCGCGGTCTCGGCGTTATGGATTCCACCGCAACGTCCCTTTGTATGGATAACCATATTCCGATTCGTGTATTTGGTCTTGAGGACCCGGATAACATCCTTCGCGCCATGCGTGGAGAAAACATTGGAACAATTGTAGAATAATAGGGAGGACGCTATGTATAAAGTATATCAGGACAAAATGGAAAAGGTTATGACCTTTTTGAAGGAAGAACTCGCAAGCATTCGCGCCGGCCGCGCAAGCGCATCCGTGCTCGACAGAATTTCGGTGGAATACTATGGCTCGGAATCTCCGATTAACCAGGTAGCTTCCATCACATCCCCCGATCCGCATATGCTCGTGATTCAGCCGTGGGATGCAAGCCTTGTAAAAGAAATTGAAAAAGCAATTTTAAAGAGCGAACTCGGCATTACGCCGACGAATGACGGCAAATCCGTACGCCTTGCTTTTCCGGCACTTACGGAAGAACGCAGAAAAGAGCTTGTAAAGTCTGTGGCGAAAAAGGCAGAGGATGCCAAGGTCGGTATTCGTAACGCACGCCGCGATGCACTCGACGCTTTCAAAAAGCAGGAAAAGAATGGTGAAATCACAGAGGACGATTTGAAGGGCATCGAAAAGGATATTCAGAAGATGACCGATGATTTCATAAAGCGCATTGAAGATAGCGTAAAAGAAAAAGAGAAAGAAATTCTGGCAATATGATGAAACTTCGAAAACCAAAAGTAGATATGTCGCGCCTTCCAAAGCATATTGCAATCATTATGGACGGCAACGGCCGATGGGCTAAGCGCCGCGGCCTTCCGCGTAGTGCGGGGCACGCCCGCGGGGCGGACCGTTTTACAGAGATTGTTCGCTTTTGCGGGGAAATGGGCATATCGTACATAACTGTATACGCGTTTTCCACGGAAAACTGGTCCCGCCCGAAAGAAGAAGTAGATGCACTCATGCGCCTTTTGGCCGAATATATCGAGAGAGCGTATAAGGAGCTTGACGACTCAGTACGCGTGCGCATCATCGGGGAGCGTGATATGCTTTCGCCCGAGCTTCGTCAGAAGGTGGAGGCCCTTGAGGAATACACAAAAGACAGAACGGGCACCATTTTGAACATTGCCCTCAGCTATGGAAGCCGTCAGGAAATCCTGCATGCGGCAAAGGCATGCGCTGAAAGAGTGGAAAAGGGAGAAATCCACGCAGAAGACATCACCCTTGAAATGCTTGATGGCGCGCTCTACACGGCCGGTCAGCCGGACCCGGATTTAATCATCCGTCCGAGCGGCGAGCAGCGCATCAGCAATTTCCTTCTCTGGCAAGCCGCGTATGCGGAATTTTGGTATTCTAATGTGCTTTGGCCCTCGTTTAAGCCGGCACATCTTATGAAGGCTATAGAGGAATTTCAAAGCCGCAACCGTCGCTTTGGCGGCGTTTGATGTACTATAAAGAAAAACGCACATTGGAAAGGAGTGTTTTCCTGTGCTGAAATCCAGAATGATATCGGGCGTGCTCGGTGCTGTTTTGCTACTATGCGTCGTCCTTTCCGGCGTGTGGCCCCTTCGAATTGGTGTGGGTCTTGTTTCGGCACTTATGATGTATGAGCTTTTCCGCGCTGTAAAGCTGCGGAGCCTTTTGGTTTTTCCGTCTGCGATATTTGCCGCCTTACTTGGCGCAGGATGTATACCGCCGCACTTTTTTGAAGTGGCGGTTTGTGTCTTTTTATTGGTAGTGCTTATCACGCTTTTGGTACGCCATGAAAGCTTTCACGTAAGCGATGCGGCACTAGTCTGCCTTTTCACTTTATTTGTGGGATGCTTTATGGGCTGTATTACGAAAATCCGCCTTCTGTCCGGGGGCGCCTATCTGATCTGGCTTGTGTTTATCGGGGCATGGGTGAGTGATAGCTGCGCATACTTTGCCGGCCGCTTTTTTGGAAAGAGAAAGCTCATCCCGTCGGTCAGTCCTAAAAAGACGGTGGCAGGTGCAGTTGGTGGTGCCGTTGGTGTCGGCATCGGCTTTTTGATTTTTGCGCTGTGCTTTGGTGAAAGCATCGGAAACATTTCTGCCGTCGGCATGGGTGTAGCCGGCCTTGTAGCTTCCGCTGTCGGTCAGGTGGGGGACCTTGTAGCCTCCGTCATAAAGCGCCAGTATGGCATTAAGGATTACGGCAAAATCATGCCGGGACATGGCGGCGCCATGGATCGGTTTGACAGTATTTTGTTCGTGGCACCGGTCGTATATTTTTATCTTTTGATTGTCTTGTAAGCAAAAGAGAAAGGGATACCCAATTGAAAAAAGTTTGTATTTTAGGGTCTACCGGTTCTATCGGTACACAGAGTTTAGATATTATCGAACATTCCAATTCGTATACAGTAACGGCTCTCGCCGCTGCCCGTAATATCGACCTTTTGGAAAAACAGATACGGGCGTTTCACCCCAAAATGGCGGCCGTGTATGACGAAAAGCTTGCGAAAGAGCTCTCGGTGCGCGTGGGCGACACGGATACGAAGATTTTCGGCGGTCTTTCGGGCGTTCGCGACGTGGCGAGAGAAAGCGGTGCGGATATCACCGTTACGGCCATGGTAGGCAGCATCGGTATTTTGCCGACGCTCGACGCCATTGAAGCCGGCAGCGATATTGCGCTTGCCAACAAAGAAACTATGGTTTGCGCCGGCGACATTGTGCGTGCGGCGGCAAAAGAACATAACGTAAAGATAGTGCCGGTTGATAGCGAGCATAGCGCCATTTTCCAATGCATCGGCGGCAAATATGAAGATGTAAAGCGTATTTTCTTAACGGCTTCTGGCGGCCCGTTTGCAGGGAAAAAGAGAGAAGACCTCGCTTTTGTCACCGCGGCGGATGCGCTTCGGCATCCGAACTGGAGCATGGGCGCCAAAATTACGATTGACAGCGCCAGTATGATGAATAAGGGCCTTGAAGTTATCGAAGCGGTGCAGCTTTTTGGCGTAGCGCCTTCGGCTATCGAGGTGGTTTTGCATAGACAAAGTATTGTGCATTCCATGGTTGAATTTGTAGACCATTCTGTCATCGCACAGCTCGGCTGGCCCGATATGCGCCTGCCGATTGGCTATGCGCTCTCTTATCCCAATTGCGAAAAAACGCCTACGCGTCCGCTCGACTTTGAGGAGGCGATGACGCTCACGTTTGAAAAACCCGATATGGAAACCTTTGGATGTCTTGCTCTCGGGTTCTCGGCGGCCAAGGCAGGCGGCACCATGCCCACCGTATACAGCGGTGCGGGCGAGGCGGCAGTGGCCTTGTTTTTAGACGGAAAATGCCGCTTCCTTGATATTGAAATGCTTGTACAAAAAACCATGGAGGCACATAAAACGGTTATAAATCCCTCGCTTTCGTGTATACTAGATACGGATACATGGGCACGGGAATGCGTGCTGTCACTTTGGGAAGGAAAAGCATAATGATTATTCTCATCGGGATTTTACTCTTTGGTCTTTTGGTGTTTGTGCATGAGCTCGGTCACTTTTTGGCGGCCAGAATTTTTGGTATTCGCGTGCATGCCTTTTCGGTAGGCATGGGGCCGGCCATCTGGAAAAAAGAAAAAGGCGGCGTTTTGTACTCGCTTAGACTATTGCCCGTGGGGGGATATGTAAAGCTACTTGGGGAGGACGAAAGCTCGGAGGATGCTGCCGCGTTTGGAAATAAATCGCCCATAGCACGCATTTTGGTGCTTTTTGCCGGCGGCTTTATGAATATTCTCATTGGCTTTTTAATTTTTCTCCTGGTGTTTTCTTTCGTGGGCGAAACACGCGTGCCGGTTATAGGGCAGGTGGTAGAAAATTCCCCTGCGGAAGTGGCGGGCCTTATGCCAAACGATACGATTTTATCTATTGACGGGGACGCGGTGCACATTCAAAACGATGTGACGTTGGCACTTCTTAAAAACGGGGCAGAGCCTCGGGAGGTGACTGTTCGCCGCGGAGAAGAGAAGAAAACTGTTACTATAACGCCCGTATATAGCGAGGAAAACGGCGGATACATTTTGGGCTTTTATCCCGCAGTTCGCAAAATGACGCCCTCGCTTACCATAAAAACGGCGTTTTATAACACCACTTTTGTGGTGAAACTTGTGTATTTTTCATTGGGGCAGATACTCACCGGCGGCGTAAAGCTTGCCGAAATGTCGGGCCCTGTGGGAATTGTGGGCGAGATGCAAACGGCGGCAAATTCAGCTATGCCGATTTTATCTCTTTTGAACTTTATGGGTCTTATTGCCGTGAATTTGGGTGTTATGAATTTACTGCCCATTCCGGCACTTGACGGTGGCCGCATTTTCTTTATTTTGGTGGAAATGGTAAGGCGAAAACCCATAAAGCCGGAGCATGAAGGGCTCGTACACTTTATCGGGTTTGCCCTTTTGATGCTTTTAATGCTTTTAATTACGTTTTCAGACATACAAAAACTGTTTGCATAGAGAGGAAATAGTATGAGAAAAAATGCAAGAGAAGATGCTTTTCGGCTTTTGTTCGAACAGCATGTAAATCCGGAAGAAGCAAAGGAAAAACTCGAACGATACTTTGAAACGGCGAAAGAGGAACGCGGCGCGAAGGAACCCTTTTATGTAAATCGTCCCTCCGAAGCGGATACGGCCTATATGCGTGCCGTGGTAGAAGGCGTCGAGGCGCATATGGAAGAAATTGACACGCATATTCGCGAGAATTTGAAGGATTGGGAAATGGAACGTGTTTCGAAAATCAGCATCGCAGTGCTCCGTCTTTCCATTTTCGAAATTCTGTTTATGGACGATATTCCGGACGAGGTTTCCGCATGTGAAGCAGTAAACCTTGCCAAGAAATATGATAGCCCCAGCGCCGGCTCTTTTGTAAACGGCGTTTTAGGGAACGTGATTCGAGGCAAATGAAAGAGCGGAGAATTGTGGCGGTAAGCCAAGTAAATGCTTACATAAAAAATACGCTCGATGCGGATCCTATCCTCCAAAACATTTGGGTACAGGGGGAAATATCCAATTTCAAGCTGCATTACTCAGGGCATATGTATTTTAGCCTTAAGGACGGTGGCGGCGTGCTGCGCGCAGTTATGTTCAAAGGTGCAGCGGCGTCGCTTCGTTTTATGCCCGAAAACGGTATGCAGATACTGGCACGCGGCAGAATTTCTCTTTTTCCAAGAGATGGGGCATATCAGCTTTATGTCGAGGAAATGGAGATGGAGGGCGAAGGTGCACTTTTTATCGCATTTGAAAAGCTAAAGGCGAAACTTCGCGCCGAAGGCCTTTTCGAAGAATCGCGCAAAAAACCAATCCCTGCATACCCAAAGTGCGTTGGCGTTGCTACAAGTAAAACGGGCGCCGCGATTCAGGATATTTTAAACATATTGAAAAGACGCTGGCCTATGGCCCGTGTTGTGCTGCATCCCGTGTCTGTACAGGGCGAGGGCGCGGCAGAGGAAATTGCAGCCGCCGTTATGAGGTTTAATATGGAAAAGGAAGCTGACGTTTTAATTGTCGGCAGGGGAGGCGGCTCGCAGGAGGATTTGTGGGCGTTTAACGAAGAAATCGTAGCGCGCGCCGTGGCAGCTTCCACGATTCCTGTTATTTCTGCGGTAGGGCACGAAACCGACTTTACGATTTGCGACTTTGTAGCGGATCTTCGCGCACCCACACCATCTGCCGGTGCGGAGCTTGCTGTTCCCGATGTTGTCGAGGTACGGAGCATGCTCTCTGCCATGGAAAAGCGCATGACGAATGTATTTGCGCTCTCGATAAGTCGAAGGCGCGAGCGGCTTCGTATGTATGGAAATCGCCTTTTGACGGAAAAACGCCGTATAGAGGAACTTATGTATACACTTGATTCTTTCGCCACACGTGCGGAAACGGTTATGCGCGAGAAACTAGAACAGGCAGAAAGGCAAGTTTTACAAGGTGCAACTGCACTCGACGCACTTTCACCGCTGCGCGTTTTGGCGCGCGGCTATGTGGTGGCTTCTAAAGAGGGCAAGGCAGTGCGAAGCGTAGACGCCCTTCGGGAAAACGATGCAGTTTCCCTAAGGCTTTTGGACGGCACCGCAGCTTGCCGCGTTTTAAACATAGAAAGGGGCGAGGAAAATGGGATTTGAAGAATCCATGAAAGAACTCGAGAAAATCGTACAAAAGCTTGAGGCTGGGGAATTGCCGATTGAGGACTCTATAAAAGAGTTTGAAAAAGGTATTCATTTGCTTGGGGATTGCCGAAAGCTTTTAGATAAGGCCCAGAAGCAGGTAGAATCTTTGATGGGAGAAATGAATGATGAGAAAACAGAAGATTGAGGCATACCTCGAGGCACTGATATCGGAAGAAGGCCTTCTGTATGATGCTATGCGCTATAGCTTGCTCGGTGGTGGCAAGCGCCTTCGTCCGCAGCTTGCTATGATGGCAGCGGCGGCGCTTGGCGGCAAAGAAGAAGATGCGCTTCCGTACGGCGCGGCGCTTGAATGTATCCATACATATTCTTTGATTCATGATGATTTACCCAGTATGGATAATGACGATATGCGGCGCGGTCGCCCCACATGCCATAAGGCGTTTGGTGAGGCAACAGCCATTTTGGCAGGGGACGGACTTTTGACTCTTGCATTTTCCATTGCCGCAAACGCACCGCTTTCCGAAAAACAAAATTTAGCGGCCGTTCGCGTTCTTTCCGAAAGCGCCGGCGCATATGGTATGGTCGAGGGGCAAGTGCTCGATATGACGCTCTCGTCGCCCACGGCCGAAGAAATTTTGCGCATGTATCGGTATAAAACGGGCGCACTTTTGCGCGCCGCTGTATCCCTTGGCGCTATTGCGGCCGGAAAAGAAGCTGATGCGCTCGATGCTTTTGCCACGAATTTGGGTGTAGCCTTCCAGATTCAGGACGATATTTTGGATATTGAGGGCGATGCCGCACTTTTAGGAAAACCTGTAAACAGCGATGTAAAAAATGACAAAAACACCGTCATTTCCTGCATTGGTCTTGCGAAAGGCAAGGAATGGGTGCGCTCGTATACGGAAGCGGCCATAGAGGCTTTGCTGCCCCTTGGCGCACGTGGAGACGAACTTCGCGCACTCTCTGAAGGTCTTATAGAAAGGAAAATGTAATATGTATGTTTGCGCGCTAAACGGAAGTCCGAATAAAGACGGAAATATCGTATACCTTTTAAACAGCATTTTAGAAAAACTGGAAGGCGTAGAAACGGAGCTTTTGCACGTGGCGGAAGAAATCGGAAAACTCGATAGACCTTTTTGCACAAATTGCCAAACGCCGTGCCAGAAGGTTTGTTTTAAGGGCACGGGCGTAGAAACGATTTTCGAAAAAATGAAAAGAGCCGATGTGATTTTATTCGGTAGCCCCGTGTATTTTGGCGGCCCCAGTGCACAGATGAAGGCGCTTTTTGATAAGAGCCGCGCATATCGCGGTGAAAAAGCGTTTATCGGCAAATATGGCGCGGCTATCACCTGCGGCGCTTCGAAATATGGCGGGCAGGAAGCTACCGTACGGGCACTTCAGGATTCCATGCTGGTCCACGGCATGTACATTCTTGGCCCCGGCTCCCATGCTGTAGATGCCGGACATCTCGGAGTATGCGCTTCGCGCCCCGCGATGGAAGATACGTTTGCAGAAAGTCGCTGCACCTCGATTGCGGCACGTATTTTGGAGCTTGCGAAACTAAACTGAGGGGAGGAACCCTTTGTGAACATAAGACAGCGGCAAGAAGAACTCGAGAAAAAAATACTATCCCCATACGCGTGCCTCGCGGCCAACACACGCGGCAGACGGGAGAAAACTACGCTTTGTGAGATTCGCACCGAATTTCAGCGTGACCGCGATAAAATCATTCATTCCAAGGCTTTTCGGCGCCTAAAGCACAAAACACAGGTATTTATCACGCCCGAAGGGGACCACTACAGAACGCGCCTTACCCATACCTTGGAGGTGGCGCAAATTGCGCGTACGATTGCGCGGTCTCTGCGCCTAAACGAAGATTTAACGGAAGCAATCGCGCTTGGGCATGACCTTGGCCATGCGCCGTTCGGGCACGAAGGGGAGCGCGCGCTTGACCGCGTAAGCACTCTCGGCTTTCGCCATAATGAACAGAGCCTTCGCGTGGTGGATATTCTGGAAAACGGAACAGGGCTGAATCTTACGGAAGAAGTGCGGGATGGTATCTTGTGCCACACCGGCGATCAAAAGGCCAAAACCCTCGAAGGAGAAATTATTGCGATTGCAGATAGAATTGCCTACATAAATCATGATATCGACGATGCCATCCGTGGCGGTATTATCCGTGCCGAGGAGATTCCAAAAGAATGCGCCCGTGTTTTAGGAGATACGCATGGGAAAAGAATTGACACAATGGTTTTAGATATCGTTGAAAACAGTATGGATACGCCGGCAATCTTGATGAGCCGCGAGGTGGAGGAAGCCATGCACGAGCTTCGTGCCTTTATGTTTCGTAAGGTGTATGTGGGTTCGGAAGCGAAAACAGAAGAAAAGAAGGCGGGCGATATGATAGAAAGTCTGTTTTTCTTCTTCAAGGAGAATTTCCACCTTCTTCCCGGCGGCAAAGTAGGCGATGCCACCTCGGAAGAAAGGCAGATTATAGATTCCATTGCGGGGATGACAGATACATATGCTACGCATACCTATAAATTGCACTTTATCCCCAAAGGCTGGTATAGATAAAACGTGATTTTGCATAAAAATGTAAATTATGGTCAAACTTATAAACTGTCGGGTAGAAGAACCTAAACTACCCGACAGTCTTTCGTTTTCTCATACAAATTAAAATTTTTGGAAAAAAAGAAGGAATTAAATATTGTTTGTCGAAGTTAAAAATTAAGTGTTTTTTGTTTGATTATATCGAAAGAGAGGACGGAAATGGCGGTGCGTTTGCCGGAGCAACTCATTCAGGAAATTATAGCGGCTAACGATATTGTAGCGCTCGTCGGGCAGTATGTAAGCCTTAGACGTAGCGGAAGCTCCTATGTCGGTTTGTGCCCGTTTCATAAAGAGAAAACCCCGTCCTTCCATGTTACGGCGGATAGGCAGCTTTACTATTGCTTTGGCTGCGGGGCAGGCGGTAACATCGTAGAATTCGTTAAAAATATAGAACATTTGGATTTTGTCGAAGCCATCCGTTTTCTTGCAGAGAGAGCGGGCATTCGTATTGATACACAGGTCTTTTCCGAAAAAGAGCGGGAGGCCTACGAGAAAAAACAAAGGTATTTGCAAATCAATAAGGATGCAGCAAGGTTTTTTCGCGACCAGCTTTTCTTGCCAACGGCCAAAGCCGCACAGGAGTATGTGAAAAAGAGAAAGCTTGGCGGCGAAACGATCAAGACATACGGCATCGGCTATGCGCCAAATGATTGGGATCTTCTTACAAAGCATCTTCTCCAAAACGGGTACGGGAGAGAGGAACTTGTAGAGGCAGGCGTTGCTACCTTCACAAAAACCGGTAAGGTGATTGATAGGTTTCGCGATAGGCTCATGTTTCCGATTATAGATGTCCGCGGAAACGTGATTGGCTTTGGCGGCCGAATCCTTGGCGAGGGAAACGTAAAATACCTGAATTCTCCGGAAACCCCCGTTTTTAATAAAGGGCAGAATTTGTTTTCTCTGCAGCTTGCGAAAAAGAGTCAGGAAATTATCTTGGTAGAAGGGTATATGGATGTAATCTCGCTCTACCAAAACGGAATACAAAACGCGGTGGCATCTCTTGGAACGGCGCTTACAGCCGAACAAGCACGGCTTGCGGCGAAATACGCTGAGAAGGTAACCATCTGTTATGATACGGACAGTGCCGGCGTAAAAGCGGCCATGCGCGCCATCGAGGTTTTCCGCGGCATTGACGTAAAACTTCGCATTTTGTCTCTTCCCGAGGGGAAGGATCCGGATGAATTTGTGAAGGCAAACGGCGCCGTGAAATTTGCAGAACTTCTCAAAAAAGCCGATACGCCTGCGGGATTTCAAATCCTGCAGCTGCAAAAGAAATATGACCTTCGTGACCAGACGCAGAAAATAGAATATGCCGAGGCGTGCGCCAAGGTCATTAGCGGCGTTACAAGCGATGTGGAACGCGAGGTACTTCGTCTGCGCGTTGCAAACGAAACAGGCATTGGCGGTTCTGTCATTGAAAACGAAGTAAAGAAGAAACGAAAAACGCAGGAGAAAAAAGAAAAGTGGAATGTGCAAAAGCCGCAAATCCGGACGCCCGGGGGCGTTATCAAGAGCCACACGGCGGATAAAGCTGTTTCGCTTTGTGTAAAAGATAGGGCTGTTTATAAGAAGTATAAGGACAAGCTTCTTGCCGTTTTAAAGGATAGCGTACATCTGGCCATTTTGGAAAAGCTTTCGGAAACGGATGACCCCATGCAGCTTGCGGCACTTTTTACGGAAGGCGAAGCCGCAAAGGCTGCCGCGGCCATGAGCATGCCTGTCAATTATGAAAACAATGATGCCGCAATGGAAGAACTTTTGTCGGCACTATATAAAGAAGCCCGGGAACGCGAAGTGAAAGAAGCGATAGAATCGGGCGATTTGTCTAGGCTCAATACATTACTAATGAAGAACAAGGTCAACGAGGAAGGGGGACACTAGCCATGTCAGATACAGTAAATAAGAAAGCAATTATTAAGGATTTAGTGGATAAGGGCAGAAAAAAGGGTATGCTCTCCTATAAGGAAATCAACGAATCCTTAGAAGAAATGGACGTGGAAGCAGAACAGATAGAAAAAATATACGAGTCCTTGGAGCAGATGGGCATCGAGGTCGTCGAGGATATGGATGAGGACCTAAAGCAGATTGCCACGAACGAGGAAGAGATAGATTTAAGTCTTCCCGAAGGCATCAATGTGGATGACCACGTGCGCATGTATCTGAAAGAAATCGGCAAGGTACCGCTTCTTTCCACGGAAGAGGAAATTGACCTTGCACAGCGCATGGTAGAAGGGGACGAAGAGGCGAAAATGCGTCTTACAGAGGCAAACCTTCGTCTTGTAGTCAGCATTGCCAAAAGATATGTGGGGCGCGGCATGCTGTTCCTGGACCTTATTCAGGAAGGTAACCTTGGTCTTATCAAAGCGGTAGAAAAGTTTGACTATTCTAAGGGCTTTAAATTCAGCACGTATGCCACCTGGTGGATACGGCAGGCGATTACCCGTGCGATTGCCGACCAGGCGCGTACGATTCGCGTACCGGTGCATATGGTGGAAACTATCAATAAACTTATTCGCGTTTCCCGTCAGCTGCTGCAGGAACTTGGCCGCGATCCGCTGCCGGAGGAAATTGCCCGGGAAATGAATATGTCCATCGATAAGGTGCGCGAAATCATGAAGATTGCGCAGGAACCGGTATCCCTCGAAACGCCGATCGGCGAAGAAGAGGATAGCCATCTTGGCGACTTTATTCCTGACGATGATGCGCCCGCGCCGAGCGAAATGGCATCCTTTACGCTCCTCAAAGAACAGCTGATGGATGTTCTCGACACGCTCACCTCTCGCGAAGAAAAGGTACTTCGTCTCCGCTTTGGCCTTGATGACGGCAGACCGCGCACGTTGGAAGAGGTTGGCAAGGTCTTTGATGTTACGCGTGAACGTATCCGTCAGATTGAAGCGAAAGCACTCAGGAAACTGCGTCACCCGAGCCGCAGCAAGAAACTGAAGGATTTCCTTGAATAGTTTACTTTCACCGCGGCTTTTAGAGATTGCGGCACAGGTAGAAGAGGGGGCCTCTGTTATTGATGTGGGGAGTGACCATGCCTATATGCCGATTTATCTCGCGAGAGAAAAAAAGGCCAAGAGAGCTCTTGCAACGGACGTGCATGACGGCCCTATACAAAGAAGCCGTGAAAATATTGAGAAATTTGGTCTTTCCGAGAAAGTGCAGGCCCAAAAGGCGGACGGCCTTTTAGGCGTCTCTTTGGAGGGCTATGATACTATCGTGATTGCAGGCATGGGCGGGCTTCTCATTTGGGAAATTCTGTCGGGTGCAGAAACCCTAAACGGAAAGCGTCTCGTCTTGCAGCCGATGACGGCCATACCAGAGCTTCGCGCGGCACTCGTGCAAAATGGCTTTCGAATTGAAAAAGAAACGATTGCAGCCGAAGGAGAAAAGCTATATGTCATTTTGGTGGCAAGCGTAGGGGAGGATATCCCGTATACGGAAGCTGAGCTTTTGGTTGGGCGCAAAAATAGAGCGCATCCGCTGTTTTCACGCCTTTGCGAGAACATGGCGGGGAAGCTTACAAAACGGCTCGACGGAATTTTGACAAGCACAGCACAAAACGAGGCGGAAATCAAAAGACTTCAGGCACTTTTGAAGGAAATTCAAAGGATGCCTGTATGAAATTGATATTGTTTTTGCATAACAATATAAAGAGAGCCAAAGGGCAAAGAAAGGAAGTGTAAATATGGCACAGATCACAAAAGACACAATTATTGCAGATGTACTGCGCATGGATCCGGGAACAGCGCCGTTCTTTTTAGAAATTGGCATGCATTGCCTCGGTTGCCCCTCTGCGAGTGGGGAAAGCGTAGAAGCTGCCTGTATGGTGCACGGCGTAGATGCCGATGAGCTCATCGCAAAGATCAATGCATATCTCGCATCGAAATAAGAATAGCGGGAAACAGGATGTAAAAAAGTCCAGTACGCCAAAACGCCACCGCTTGTAGTACGCAGGTACAACGGGCGGGTGGCGTTTTAACGTTCAGCCTCTTTTTCTTTTCCTTAAAATGGTTAAAAAAGTATTACAAAAATATTTTTTTTAAAATCGTATTTACTAACCGAAAAAATTCTGTTATAATACAGATGAATTTGTAATATACAAATACTACAACTGACAAAATGTATGGGGGTATACACTTTGAAACAACCTAAAAAGTTATTTATGATCTGCGCGTGCGCCGTGCTTCTTATCGGTGTGCTTTTAGGGGCGTGTGTAGCGCGTGCGTATAATACAACCCGAGTTTGCGGCGGTGTTCGCGCCGGCGGCATTTCGCTTTCCGGCCTCACAAAGGAGGAAGCGGCAGACAAACTGCATCAAAAGCTGGGCGGAACAACGTTTGACGCGCCGATTTCCATTGTTCTCGGGGATGTGGAAAAAAGTATACTTCCTTCTGACTTTTTGGCGGCTTACGATTATACTAAAACAGCTGAAAAGGCGCTTTTGTATGCACACGAGGGCTCTATGGTCAAAAGAATCGGGCAAGCCTTCCATTCCCTCGTTTTGCGGAAGGATATCGGCATGGAAATTTCTGTAGATGAGGCTGCTTATGCAGAGACTTTAGATTCCCTCATGACAGGCATCGGCGAAAAAGTGCAGGAACATACGTGGAAGGTAGAGGACGAAGTCCTTCTGGTTACCACAGGTCGCCCCGGCCTTTTGCCGGATAAACAAACAGTGTCTGAG
>JAZNJV010000164.1:0-3308 GCA_045578225.1 Clostridia bacterium
CACCCCGAAAAAAGCGGCGATGTGGGCCTCGCTATTTTGCGCGGCTTTTGTGAGGAGGTGCCTGTATGTTAATTTTCCCTGCGATTGACCTTTTTGATGGAAAGGCTGTGCGCCTTCTTCGCGGCGAATATGATAAAATGACGGTGTATAGCGAAAACCCCGCGGAAATTGCCGCGGATTTTGCACGGCAGGGTGCGGGGTACATCCATCTTGTAGACCTTGAAGGTGCAAAAAATGGCGACACGCCGAACCTTTCGGTCGTTACGAAAATCAAAGAGACCTCGGGTCTTTTCTGCGAGATTGGCGGCGGTATCCGCAGCATGGAAACCGTTGCAAAATACATAAATGCCGGTATGGACCGCGTTATTTTAGGCACTGCGGCCGTCGAGGATGAGGCCTTTTTAAAGGCGGCAATCGAGGCATATGGCGAGAAAATCGCGGTGGGCGCCGATATTAAAGATGGCTTTGTAGCCACACGCGGCTGGACGGAAAAATCGGCCTACACATGCTTTGATTTTTGCGAAAAAATGCAACAAATCGGCGTGAAAACCTTGATTTGCACGGACGTTTCAAAAGACGGTGCGATGCAGGGCACAAACCGCGCGCTGTACCGTGACCTTTCTGAAAAATTCTCGATGCAGATTGTGGCCTCGGGGGGCGTTTCTACAATGGACGATATTCGCCATCTTCGCGCGCTTTCTTTATATGGCGCCATTATCGGCAAAGCCTACTACACGGGGGCAATCGACCTTCGGGAAGCAATTGAGGTGGCCAAATGATTACAAAACGAATTATTCCGTGCCTTGACGTGCGCGACGGGCGCGTTGTGAAAGGCGTAAATTTTGAGGGACTCTCCGATGTTTCCTCCCCCGTTTCGCTTGGGCAGTATTATAGCCGCGCTGGTGCCGATGAGCTTGTATTTTATGATATTACCGCTTCCGCCGAAGGGCGCGCACTTTTTACTGACATTTTGTGTGAAGTAGCGCGCACCATTTTCATTCCGCTGACGGTCGGCGGCGGCATCAATACCCTTTCGGATTTTGACCGCGTTTTGAAATGCGGGGCCGACAAGGTAAGCGTAAACTCGGGCGCCATTAAAAATCCTGACCTTATTTATGAAGCGGCCAAGCGATACGGCGACCAATGCGTTGTTTTATCGGTAGACGTAAAGCGTGTAGACGGCACCTTCCGCGTATTCGCAAAAGGTGGACGGGAAAACACGGGCATGGAAGCCATCGAATGGATTAAAAGATGTGTTTCTATGGGCGCGGGGGAGGTCGTTGTCAATTCCATTGATACCGACGGCGTAAAAAAAGGCTTTGACCTTCCGATGCTCGAAGCGGTATGCGATGCCGTGAGTGTGCCGGTAATCGCCTCGGGCGGCGCCGGCTGCAAGGAAGACTTTACTACGCTTTTTACATCCCTTCCCAAAGTAGACGCAGGCCTTGCCGCTTCTATTTTCCACTTTGGGGAAGTGGACATATGTGACCTTAAGAAAACACTTGCCGCGGAAAATATCCCGGTACGACTTTAGGAGGTTTTGCTATGCTGAACATCGATAGTTTGAAATTTGACGAAAAGGGTCTTATCCCTGCCATCGTAGTGGATGCGGAAACAAAAAAAGTGTTGACGCTTGCCTACATGAACCGCGAAAGCCTTGCGATTTCCATGGAAGAGAAGAAAACGTGCTTTTTTAGCCGCTCGCGCGGGGCACTTTGGAGAAAGGGCGAAACAAGCGGCAACTTCCAGCACATCGTTTCGATTACGGCCGACTGCGATAACGACGCACTTGTGGTTCTCGTTGATAAGGAAGGCCCTGCCTGCCATGAGGGCACAGATTCCTGCTTTACGCACCCTGTGTTTGAAAATGACGAGCGCTCCGCTTTCTCTCTCGAAGCACTGATGACGCTTATCGAAGGCAGAAAGCTTGAAAAAAAGGAAGGCTCCTACACCACCTACCTTTTTGAAAAGGGACTTGATAAAATCCTGAAAAAGGTCGGCGAAGAATGTACGGAAGTTATCATCGCCGCGAAAGACGATGACAAGAAGGAAACGATTTACGAAATTGCGGACCTTACCTACCACGTGATGGTTATGATGATTGAAATGGGCATTTCGCTTTCCGATATTCACCGCGAGCTTGCCTCCCGCCACGTGATTGACCACAAGGTAAAACAGGAGAAGATGACGAAATGATTCGTGCGGATTTTCATGTGCATACCACGTTTTGTGACGGCGCAGCCTCCCCGCGCGAGATGGTAGAAGCCGCCATACAAAAGGGCATGAAGGCCATCGGCTTTTCTTCCCACGCGCACACAGCGTTTGATGCAGGCTACTGCCTCAAAAGAGAAAATACCGAAGCATACCGCCGCGAGATTTTGGCACTTTCTAACGAATATGCCGACAAAATTCGCATTTACTGCGGCATTGAGGCGGACCTTTATGGAGATACGCCCCTCTCGGGTTTTTCCTATGTAATCGGCTCTGTGCACTATGTGAAAAAGGACGGCGTATTCCTTTCGGTTGACCATTCGCCCGAAGTTTTTCAAAAGAATGTAGAAACGCATTTCGGCGGCGACTACTATGCCTTTGCCGAAAGCTACTTTGAAGCGGTGGCGACAGTTCCCGCGACGCTCCATCCCACCTTCATCGGGCACTTTGACCTTGTTTCGAAATTTAACCAAGGCGGCGCCCGTTTTGATGCGGCGCATCCGCGCTACCAAAACGCGTGGAAAAACGCGCTTTCCACCCTTTTGGAAAGCGGACTTCCTTTCGAGGTGAATACGGGCGCCATCTCCCGAGGATATCGGGATTTCCCCTACCCCGCGCGCGAGCAGCTCGAGATGATCCGCGACAGGGGCGGACGCGTTCTCCTTTCAGGCGATGCACACACGCCCTCTTCCCTCGGCTTCGAGTTTGAAAAATGGGAGCCTGTTCTCCATGAAATAGGCGTGGAACTGATTACACCGGAAGACCTTTTATAAAAAATTAAAAGAGCAGTAAAACTTGTGTTTTACTGCTCTTTTTAGTACTGTTCGCTTTCGCCAAGCATTTCTGCCACATTGAATATGGAGCGCCCTTTTCGCTCTGCATACAAATAGGCGGTTTTTGTACCGCTGTTTTGTGAGGTGCACGACTTCTTTAAGGGCGTATAGCGCACATCATAATAGAAAACACAAAATGCACATCTATCTATCATTTCAACATTTCTTTTTATATAGGCGACGCGCCCTGCACCATGTACGCTTTGGGGGAAGTAGGTGTCCTCGTATCCTTGCAGAAGATAGGCCTTGTATTCTTCTCCTATA
>JAZNJV010000165.1:0-6785 GCA_045578225.1 Clostridia bacterium
TGCATACTACTTTCCTCCTCGTACCATGGTGCCGGCACCTTCGTCCGTTAAGATTTCCATCAAAATGGAATGCGGAACGCGGCCGTCCATGATAATGACGTTCTTTACGCCTTTTTCGATTGCCTCAATGCAGCAGTCCACCTTCGGAATCATGCCGCCGGAAATAATCCCTTCGCCTTTAAGTTTTTCAGCTTCCCCCACGGTAAGCTCGGGAATAAGCGTATCCGGATCATCCTTATCGCGCAGGATACCGGCAATGTCGGTCATCATAATAAGACGCTCCGCTCCGAGTGCCCCTGCAATAAAGGCTGCGGCCGTATCGCCGTTAATATTATAGGTATTGCCCTCTGTATCGCACCCGACGGTGGAGATGACGGGGATATACCCTTTTTCCAAAAGGTCGGTTACCGGTGCAATGTTGACGCCCGTAATCGCGCCCACAAAGCCGAGCTTTTCGTTTTTGACCTTTGCCTCGATAAGGCGTCCGTCAATACCGGAAAGGCCCATCGCATTGCCGCCCTTCATTTCGAGAAGGTTTACAAGGCTCTTATTGACTTTACCGGCAAGCACCATCTGTACAATATCAATTGTTTCTTTATCGGTGACACGAAGCCCATCCACAAACACGGCTTTTTTGCCGAGCTTTTCCATTGTTTCGCTGATTTCCGGGCCGCCGCCGTGTACGAGCACGGTTTTTACGCCGATGAGCGAAAGAAGCACAATATCTTCCATGACCTGCTCTTTAAGGTGCTCGTTAATCATGGCGTTGCCGCCGTATTTAATAACGACAATTTTGCCGTTATACTGCTGTATGTAGGGAAGCGCCTGGGTCAGCACCTCTGCGCGCTGGGCGTTTGAAAACTGTTGTTCCATTTTTCTTTCTCCTTATCAGGTTCTGTAATCGCCGTTGATTTTTACGTAGTCATATGTAAGGTCACAACCCCATGCGGTGGCACCAAAAGCACCGTCGCCGAGGGAAACTAAAATTTCGATTTCCTTCTGGAGGAGGATTTCCTTTGCAAGCTCCTCAGAAAATTCGACGCCTGCGCCATTTTTGCAAACGGCAATTTCGCCCTTTTTCGAGCGGAAGGATACATCCACACGGGAAACATCCACGTCCGCACCGCTATAGCCGATGGCGCAAAGTACACGCCCCCAGTTGGCATCCGCGCCAAACATGGCCGCCTTCAAAAGGCTCGAGCAAATAACGCTTTTGGCAACGGTTTTCGCGGTGGCAAGGTCTTTCGCGCCGCTTGTTTTACATTCTAAAAGCTTCGTTGCGCCCTCCCCGTCGCCTGCCATCATGCGGCAAAGGTGTACGGTTATGGTATTCAGTGCCTTCATAAAGAGGCTGAAATCTTCGCCTTCTTCGGTGATTTCCGGATTTTCCGCAAGACCATTTGCGAGGACGGAAACCATATCGTTTGTAGAGGTATCACCGTCAATACTGAGCATATTGAAGGTTTCCTGAATATCTGTGGAAAGTGCTTTCTGGAGCATTGCCTTCGAAATGGCCACATCGGTTGTGATAAACACGAGCATCGTGGCCATGTTCGGGTGAATCATGCCGCTGCCCTTTGCGATGCCGCCTATTCTACATACTTTGCCGCCGATTTCAAATTCCACGGCAATTTCTTTTAAAATCGTATCGGTGGTCATAATTGCTTCGCCTGCAAAAACGCTACCCTCTTCCGAAAGGCCTTCGGAAAGTGCGGGAATGGCCGAGACAATCGGCTCGAGCGGAAGCGGCTGGCCGATAACGCCCGTGGAGGCTACTACGACGCTTTCTGCAGGAATAGAAAGTGCAGAAGCTACCGCCTCACTCATTTTTTCGGCGATCTCAATGCCGTCAGCATTACAGGTGTTGGCGTTGCCGCTGTTGCAAATCACAGCCTGGGCAACCCCGTCGGCAATATGTTTCTTTGTGACGGTAAGCGGAGCGCCTTTTACAAGGTTTTGTGTGTATACAGCCGCGGCCGTACAGGGCACCTTACTGTAGATGAGCGCCAAATCTCTCTTCGTTCTGTTTTTGCGGATTCCGCAGTGCAGGCCGTTTGCTAAAAACCCTTTTGCGGCACAAACGCCGCCTTCTATAATATGCATATTCATTCTCCTTTTACCGTAAGACCCGTGTCCTCGGGCACGCCGAGCACGATGTTCATATTCTGAATGGCCGCGCCCGAAGCGCCTTTGCCGAGATTATCAAATCTTGCCGTAAGCACGATTCTTTCTTCGTTCCCAAGTGCCGTGATTTCCATATCGTCACGCCCCGAGAAGGCCGCGGCGGATAAAAAGCCACCTTCGCCGGTTTCTTCGCAAAAATGCACAAGTCCCTCTTTATAGGCTTCGGCATACACCGCACGGATATCCGAAAGTGTGCCGCAAAAATCCTTTTTATGTAGCGGCACCGTAACTTCCATGCCGCTGTAAAAATCCGCCACAATGGGGCAGAAGGTAGGCGCATTCGAAAGGCCGCATACCGCCGCCATCTCCGGAAGGTGCTTGTGCGACTGGGTAAGCCCGTACTGCCTCGGCGCAGAAAGAAGCGGCGAGCGCTCTGTATCTTCATATTCGGCAATCATCTTCTTGCCACCGCCGGAATACCCCGTTAAGGAAAAGCAGGATAAAAATGCATCCGGCTTTATAAGCTTTGCACGCACGAGCGGCTCAATGAGTGCAATAAAGCCGCTGGCATGGCAGCCGGGGTTTGCAATGCGCTTTGCCTCCTTGATTTTTTCTCTTTTTCCCGAAAGCTCCGGGAAGCCATACGCCCAAGTCGGATTTGTGCGATGCGCCGTAGACGTATCAATCACTACCGTCTCGGGGTTTTCGAGAAGCGATACAGCTTCAATGGCCGCCGCATCGGGAAGACATAAAAATACGATATCGGCGCTGTTTATCGCCTCACGTCTTGCCTCGGTATCTTTTCGAAGCTCCTCCGGAAGGCGCAAAAGCGTGATATCCTCTCTATTTCCTATTCTTTCGAAAATACGCAGCCCCGTAGTGCCGGCACTGCCATCTATAAATACGGTTGCCATTTCCCTGTTCCTTTCAATGAATATTTCCTTTTCCATTTGCATATTATAAATGTTTTTTTCGCATTTGTCAAGGCTTTTTTGAGAATATTTATTCATTTTTGATAAATTTTTATGCATTTATGCATTGTATGCATCTATAAAGGCACGCATTTCCTGCTCTGCCGTTTCGACTTCGGCTAAAAATTCCGCCGCGCTTACCCTTTGCGTACCTTGTCCGAACACGATAATTTGCTCTAGCCTATCGGACGTGGCTACGCGTACGCGATAGTGTTTGACAAGCTCGCGCGTTGTTTTTTCGATATACGCATCCGCCGTCTCCGCTTCTTTTGTATACACCACGCTGATGCCGTGCACTTTTTCAATTTCGCGCATACTGCCGCGCACGCGATACGCATCAAAAACCAAAATGACGTTGTTTTTCCGCATTGCCTGATAGTTACAAAGCCGCTGTATTAAACACTCACGTGCGGCCTCAAGGTTTTCTTTTGCTATTTCCGAAAGTGCCTCCCACGCGAAAATGATATTGTATCCATCCACCAAAAGATATTCGGGGCCTTTCGGCGTTTCTTTTCCTTTATAGGTAGCTTCTGTCTTCTTCGGTGTGCGAAGTACATCGGGCATGCGCCGTTGCACTTTGCCGTATGTGCGTTCGTAAATGGCCAGTAGCGTATCGTCATCTGCCGCACGAGACACGCGGCGAATCGGCTCTTTCGGTACGCTCTCTTCCTCTTTTTGCTGTGCTATTGTGGGTACGTGCATATAGGAAAACACCTCGTCCCACGGCACAAGGTTTCCTGCCCCGTGCGAGCAAAATACGGAATCGGCGCTGTTTTCCACATCTGCCTCCGCCCTATAGCCGATTTCCTCGATAACGCGGATGGCATCAGGGCACACGTCATACCCCGAAAACGCACAGGAAAGCCGCCCTTTGCCGTGCGTATAGGCAAGCACCTCGGTATGATATTTCAGCATGCGCGAAACAGGGCCGCGCCCACGCACCACGCTAGTTTGTTCCCCCACCTCGGGCGCCGAAAATACCGCCCCCATTCTTTCAAGGTCGGTAAGGGCACGGCCAAGGCTTTCCCCGGGCACAGAAAGGGTAAACGAATACCACGGCTCCAGAAGTACGCTTTCCGCCTGCATAAGACCTTGGCGCACGGCGCGGTAGGTCGCCTGTCTGAAATCGCCCCCATCCGTATGCTTTATGTGTGCACGGCCGGAAACGAGTGTGATTTTTATATCTGTAATGGGTGAACCTGTTAGAACGCCCATATGCGTTTTTTCTTCCAGATGGGTAAGCACAAGTCTCTGCCAATTTTTCGCGAGCATATCCTCGCTACAATCCGCCAAAATTTGAATGCCGCTGCCACGTTTTCCGGGTTCGAGCAGAAGATGGACCTCGGCATAGTGGCGAAGCGGCTCAAAGTGCCCTACGCCCTCCACTGTATTTTTGATGGTTTCTTTGTATATAATACTGCCGTCGGTAAACGCCACCGAAAGCGCAAAACGTGTTTCCAAAATGGATTTTAAAACCTCGAGCTGTACCTCGCCCATAACCTGCACGTCTATTTTTTGCACAAGCGGATTCCAAAGCACATACATGCGGGTCTCTTCCTCCGCAAGCTTTCGAAAAATGGCGAGCGCAGAAAGGGCATCGGTGCCTTCCGGAAGCTCTACGGCATACGTTAAGACAGGCTCCGATAAAAGCGAAGGGTCTTCCTCCTCTATCCCGAGGCCTTCCCCCGCGTACGTGCCTAAAAGGCCGGGAACGGCGCAAACACTCCCCGGCATCGCTTCCTGTATCCGCGTAAATCTCGCACCGGAGTAAAGGCGAAGCTCGTTTACCTTGCTTTGCCAGCTTTTCCCCTCCAGTACGGTTTTTATTGGCAAACTGCCGCCTGTGATTTTCATGTATGTGAGACGCTGGCCCTTATCATCTTCTGCGATTTTAAAGACCTTGGCACCGAATTCGCGCGGGTATTCCTTCTCTCTTGTATAGCGGCAAAAGCCTTCAAAAAATTCGCGAACGCCCTCGTTTTTAAGTGCCGACCCGAAATACACAGGGAAAACCTGCCGCATGGAAATCGCCTCAGCGATCTCCCCTTCTGAAATGCTCCCATTTTCTAAAAAGGTTTCCAGAAGCGGCGCCGACTGCATGGCAATGTTTTCGTAAAACGCTTCATCCTCCGCTCCGAATATGACAGCGCCGGTAGAAAGCCTTTCTGCAATTTCCGCCATTCTTTCTTCTTTGGACGCGGAAGGTAAATCCATTTTATTTACAAAAATAAAGGTGGGCACATCGTAGTGCGCAAGCATTTTCCAAAGCGTTTCCGTATGGCTTTGCACGCCCTCCGCTCCGCTTATAACCAAAATGGCATAATCCAAAACACGAAGGCTTCGTTCCATTTCGGCAGAAAAGTCCACATGCCCCGGCGTATCGAGTAGGGTTATAGACACCTCGTCTGTAGAAAGCATGGCCTGCTTTGAAAAAATAGTGATACCACGAGCACGCTCTAAGGTATCCGTATCCAGAAAAGCATCCCCATGGTCTACCCGCCCGAGATTTCGAATGGCGCCCACGGTATATAAAAGTCCTTCTGAAAGCGTAGTTTTACCTGCGTCAACATGCGCTAAAATTCCAACGACCAGTCGTTTCATACTGCACCCCAAATGTTCCCCGCATTTCTTTTAAAATGCGTCCTTTTTCTTTTCTTATTATATACGAAAGGCGCTTTCGTTTCAATAGTTTTTCCTTTTTTACCCCCGGCACCCTGCTTTTTTAGAAATTTATGATAAATTTTAGAAAAAAACTTGTAAAATACGCAAAAATGTGGTAGACTACTGTATATGAAATATTTAGGGAGGTGCACGCTATGAAAATGGCATTTACGATTATACATATAGTCGTTGCGGTATGTCTTACTGTGGTAGTTCTTATGCAAAACGGCAAAGACGCAGGCCTTTCCGGTACAATTGCCGGCGGAAGTTCTGATAGCTTTTTTGGCAAAAACAAAGGCAGAACGCTGAATGGTATCCTGGAAAAGTGGACCGCAATTTTGGCTGTATTGTTCATCATTCTCTCTGTTGTGCTTGCAGTCGTATTCAAATAAGTGCTTCGCAAACAAAGAAGACTCGGGCTGTCGCATTTTTGCAGAGTGTTATACATTCTGTAGCCTTTGCGGCAGCCTCTGTAATTTCAGGAGGTTCCCTTTGAATAGAAAGGAAAAGGTATACGCATTTTTGAAGGAACAGGCCACAGTTCCCCTTTCGGAAGAAGAAATTGCCGCCATGCTCTCGGTGCCTAGGCGCGACGAGGCAGAGCTTCGGCTCATTTTAGAAGAGCTGACGTTTTCGGGCGAAATTACATGCCACCGTGGTCGGTATGCCGCAAAAAAGCCTTTGTCGGATAGTGCGATGCTTTCCGCCATTTTAAACGCACATGGGTTCCCGGAAGATTTCCCCGATGCCGCGCGTGCCGAGGCGTACCGTGTGCCCACCTCTGTAGACAGTACAGAAGGACGGCGAGATTTGCGTTCCCTTTTAACCTTTACGATAGATGGTGCCGATGCCCGCGATTTTGATGATGCCATTTCCATAGTAGAGACGGATGCGGGATATCGCCTTTTTGTACACATTGCAGATGTTTCGCACTATGTAAAGCGCGGAAGCGCAATCGACCGCGAAGCCTATGCACGCGGCACAAGCTGCTATCTGCCCGCGCGCGTTGTCCCCATGCTCCCCGAGGCA
>JAZNJV010000166.1:0-3726 GCA_045578225.1 Clostridia bacterium
GGCCACAGCGCCCACCGCGAGGCGTATGACGTAGTATGTGCCCGTGCTGTGGCAAACCTTCCTGTCCTTTGCGAATATTGCCTTCCGCTTGTAAAGCTAGGCGGCGTATTTTTAGCCCTCAAGGGGCGCGATGGGCGAGAGGAAGCTGCCGCCGCCGAAAAAGCCATAAAAATTTTAGGCGGAGAAATCCGCGAAATTCGTGACGTTTCGTGGGGAGACTTGTCGCACGTTGTCATCGTCATTGAGAAAAAGCGACAAACGCCGCGCCAGTACCCCAGAAAAGCCGGAAAACCGCAAAAATCTCCGATTTCTTGATACGAAAGAAGTCGGAAATTTTTTCTTTACATCACTGGAAAAATATGGTAATATTTTTCCGAGGTGATGCATATATGTTAAATTTTAAATTGCAGGACGATAAAAACCGCGTGTTTCATTTGCCTGTGGATTCCATTATTCCAAACCCCTATCAGCCGCGGCAGACCTTTGACAATCTTGCCATAGAAGAGCTTGCCGGCTCTATTCGGGAATACGGCATCATTCAGCCGATTACCGTGCGGCGGATTTCTCGGGACCTATATGAGCTTGTAACAGGCGAGCGGCGCCTTCGCGCGGCAAAGTCACTTCGAAAACCTACCATTCCGGCGCTCATTTTAAATATTAACGATGATGACAGTGCCGTCATTGCACTTATAGAAAATCTCCAGCGAAAAGAGCTCGGGTTTTTCGAGGAGGCAGAAGGGTACTACCGCCTGATTACCGACCATGGTATGACGCAGGAAGAAGTAGCCATGAAAACAGGGAAGAAGCAATCCACCGTCGCGAATAAGCTCCGCATTTTAAAGCTTTCGCCGTATCTTAAGAAAATCGTTTCCGACAATAAGCTCACCGAACGCCACGCCCGTGCGCTCCTTCGCCTTCCCGATGAGGAAATGCAATGGAAAGCGCTTATGAAGATTGTAGAAAAGAATATGAACGTCCGCGCAACCGATGCATACATAGATGCGCTTTTGGAAGGGGAAGTCCCCGAAGAGAAAAAGGAGAACCCGCCACGCGTGCGCCGAAAGAAAAATGATTACCGCATATTTCTAAATACCATCGATAAAGCACTTGAAATGGTGCGAAAAGCAGGCGTTACGCCAAAAACGAAAAAGACTGAATTTGAGGATTACTACGAATATACCATTCGGATAGATAAATAACAGAGCGAAGTGTGCATCTGCACACTTCGCTCTTACTTTTCTAGAAAACTTGACAAAAGTAAGGCTATGCGATATTATATATACAGTATATATTTTTTGAAAGGGGATATTTTTATGTCAGCTTCTGCATTCGGCATCCGGTTTTGGCGCATTACGCGCGTTGTGAACGATTGCCTCGATAGAGCACTTAGACCTATCGAAAAGCGATACGGCATCACGAGCGTGCAGGCACAGCTTCTTTTTAGCGTGCATAAAAGCCCAAACGCGTCTGTCGGCACGATTGCCGAAAAGCTTGGCCTTGCACGCACCAATACGTCCGCCATGTGCAAGAAACTTGCATATATGGGTTTTCTGAAGCGAAGCCGAAGAGAAGACGATGAACGCATCGTTTCTGTAACGCTTACAGAAACGGGCGAAGCCGCCGCTTGTGCCGTGGAAAAACGCCTTGAAAAGATTTATAAAAAAATGCGCATTAGTGCGAAGGAAATGAAAGCACTTTTGCATACGTTTACGGAGATGTCCGCCGCACTTGCGGACGAGGAGGAATAATGGAAAAGAAAAAGAAACAGCGGGGAGATAGACGGGACGGCGTGCGCGTACGCGGGCTCGATGCCATGCATGTATTCATGCCGTATCTTCTTCCAAACCGCACAGACAATGAAGCCTTTATCCAGGAATCAGTAGACCTTTCGGCGATAAACGAATTCCTTGCAAAAAAGAATGCCGAAAATCCGGAATATAAGTATACGATTTTTCATGCGGTGACGGCGGCCATCGCCAAAACGGTGTATCTGCGGCCAAAGCTCAACCGCTTTATTGCAGGGCGCCGTCTGTATGCGCGAAATGAGATTTTACTTGCCTTTGTGGCAAAACGCGTTTTTTCGGATGATAGCGACGAGATCCTTCTTCTTGTAAACTGTGACGGCGATACCACAATTGACACCTTGCATGATACCATCTGCCGCCGCGTTTCGAAAAACAGGAAAGAAGGAAGCGTGGATGATACCACGCGCATTATGAACGTGCTTGCGCGCTTTCCTCGTCCCGTTTTGCGCTTTATCGTGGGCATATTAAACTTTTTGGAGTATCACGACCTTCTTCCCACCTTTTTGCGGTATGCCGACCCGTATCACGCGTCTGTCTTCATTTCCAATCTCGGCAGCATAAAGCTTCGTGCCGGCTACCATCATCTGGCAAACTGGGGCACCAATTCCGTTTTTGTTGTCGTGGGCGAAAAGCATATGGAACCCGTTGTAGATAAAGACGGGAACGTAAAAACGGCAGAAATGCTGCCGCTTGGCCTTACGCTCGACGAGCGCATTGCGGACGGATATTATTATGCCAAATCCGTAAAGCTTTTAAAGCATCTTCTCGAAAACCCCGAGCTTTTGGAACTTCCGAGTAGCGTGCCGGTAGAGTATGAAGAAAGGAAGGAAAGCGCAAAAGCATAAAGCGTTTTGTAAAAGAGGTATTAGATATGAACGAGAGAAACTGTCCGTGGGAGAAATATTACGGGGACGTGCCACCCCATCTTACGTACCCCGATAAAACGATGTACGGCTTTTTAGAAGAAGCGTGCATGCGCTACCCTGCCTATACAGCACTTGATTTTTTAGGAAGCACAACGGACTATAAAACGCTCCTTTTAGAAATTCATGCAGCCGCAAGGGCATTTCGCGCCCTCGGAATCGGCGAAGGGGATAGAGTTACTGTGTGCCTCCCCAATACGCCGCAAACGGTCATTTGTTTTTATGCGCTGAATGTAATCGGCGCCGTATCGAATATGATTCATCCGCTTTCGAGCGAGGGCGAAATTCTGTTTTATCTAAAGGACGCCGAGAGTACGTGTGCCATCACGCTCGACCAGTTCTATGGAAAATTCGAAAGTATCCGCGAAGAAGCCGGTCTTAAAAACCTTATCATCACCTCCGTCTCGGACGCCATGAGTGCTGTAATGAAGATAGGCTATCGTGTCACGAAAGGGAGAAAAATCCCCCCGATTCCGGAAAACGCCGATATCATCCGTTGGCAGGCGTTTTTGAAGGGAGGCGAAAGCTTTCGGGATGCATATGTCGCAAAGAAGCGCGCAGAGGACCTTGCGGTCATTCTCTATAGCGGCGGCACGACAGGCACCACAAAAGGCATCCTTCTTTCCAATTTGAACTTCAACGCGCTCGCCGTGCAGACAGCCGCCATGAGCCGCACGTGCCGCGCAGGGCAATCGATGCTTGCGGTGATGCCGATGTTTCACGGCTTTGGCCTTGGCGTTTGTATTCATACGATGCTCACCGCCGGATGCCGCTGCATTTTGGTGCCGCAGTTTAACGCGCAAAGCTATGCGCGCCTTTTGAAGAAAAAACAGCCAAATTATATTGCCGGCGTGCCTACCTTGTATGAAGCGATTTTGCGAAACCCCGATATGGAGGGTGTAGATTTATCCTGCCTTCTCGGCGTATTTTCCGGTGGGGACTCCCTTTCCATAGAGCTCAAACGAAAGTTCGATACCTTTCTGCGAGAACACGGCGCC
>JAZNJV010000167.1:0-2336 GCA_045578225.1 Clostridia bacterium
AAACTGGCCTGACTATAAAGGACAGATCGACATGGTGAACGGGAAGACGGTTTACGCCAAAGTCGATGAGAGTAATGGCTTTAAAATGACAGCCGATATCATAGAACCTCTTATTACAGACAGGACGAAGCTGATTGTCATAAACTCTCCCTCAAACCCCACAGGCGGGGTTCTGGACTATGAAGATTTAGCCGAGATTGCAGAACTTGTAAAAAGAAAGAAAATATTCCTCATTTCGGATGAACCGTACGAAAAACTGGTGTATGACGGGTTTGAACAAAAAAGTATCGCTTCCATTCCGGGCATTGAGGACTATGTTTTGACAATTAACAGTTTTTCAAAAACTTTTGCAATGACGGGTTTTAGAGTTGGATACATATGTGCAAATGAAACGATAATCGAGAACCTCATAAAGCTCCATGAAAATATGATTGCAAGTGTGCCGGAACCTATGCAAATGGCCGCGGTAGAAGCGATATATAACGGCGAAGAAGATGTGCAAAAGATGGTGCAGTATTACGACCGGAATCGGCATCTGATTGTGGAGGGCCTCAATCAAATCAATGGCTTTTCATGCCACTATCCGAAAGGCGCCTTTTATGTATTCCCCAATATTACGGAGTTTGGGAAGTCTTCCGCAGAAACCGCAGAATATATTTTAGAAAAAACGCATGTGGTAACTTCGCCCGGAAGCGCTTTTGGACCGGATGGCGAGGGATATATCCGTATTTGCTATGCGTCCAAATATGAAGATATAGAAGAAGCACTTCACAGAATACAAAAAGCTTTTGGAACAAAAAACGGCCGATAAACGGGTGAAAGGAGAGGCTTACATGGAAAAATACATACCTGTTGTGGTAATAAAAGAACTTAAAGAAGTGGACACGATTCTTCCTGCCTTAAAAGCAAACGGAATAAACTGTGCAGAAATTACGTTTCGAACTGCGTGCGCCGCAGAGGCCATTCGGCTTGCTGCGGAAAAATATCCTGAAATGGAGGTTGGTGCCGGAACTGTTATCAATGAAAAACAGTGCGAGGAGGCAATCGCGGCGGGTGCGGAGTTCATTGTTTCGCCGGGACTGTCCGCCGAGGTGGCAGAGGTTTGCCAAGAGAAAAATATTCCGTATTATCCGGGGTGCGTTACGCCGAGTGAAATTATGGAGGCACTTGCGCTGGGTATCACAACCGTCAAGTTCTTTCCTGCAAATGTATACGGAGGACTTGCGGCCCTCAAAGCACTTGCGGCACCGTTTCCGCAAATCAAATTTATCCCCACGGGCGGCGTAGATCGGGGGAACATAGACGAATTTTTGAAGTTTGATAAAGTGGCAGCAATTGGCGGCAGCTTCTTTGTGAAGGAGTCGCTTGAAAAGATGGAGGAATAAAATGGCTAAGATTGTAACTATGGGAGAAATCATGCTTAGGCTCCCAACGCCTGACCATGAAAAGTTTATACAGGCAGATGCGTTTGAGGTTTGCTATGGCGGCGGAGAAGCCAATGTGGCGGTGTCCCTTGCAAACTACGGGCATACCGCCGAATTTGTTACGAAGGTGCCGGAAAATCCCATTGGCGAATGTGCCGTAGCGGCACTTCGCAAATACGGCGTCGAGACGCAGAATATTGCTAGGGGAGGCGAACGACTCGGTATATATTTTCTTGAAACCGGCGCCGCGATGCGTGCATCCAACGTGGTATATGACAGAGCACATTCGTCTATCGCTACCGCTGCAGAAACCGACTTCGATTTTGATAAAATTTTTGAAGGGTGCGACTGGTTTCACTTTACGGGCATTACGCCTGCAATCTCCGATAGTGCCGCGCATCTTACAGAAGTAGCCCTGAAAGCTGCAAAGGCACACGGCGTAAAGGTGAGCTGTGACCTCAACTTCAGGAAGAAACTTTGGTCAAGCGAAAAAGCGCAGAGAGTTATGACAAATCTGATGCGATATGTGGATATTTGCATCGGAAATGAAGAGGACGCCGAAAAGGTTCTTGGTTTTCAACCGGGAAACACAGATGTAACAAGCGGCGAGCTGGAACTTGCAGGCTACAGGAGTATCTTCGAGAAAATGGTGGACAAATTTAACTTCGAATATGTAATCTCTTCGCTTCGCGTTTCACACTCTGCATCCGATAATGGGTGGTCTGCCTGTATATATAAAAGAGATACAAAGGAATTCTATCATTCTAAAGAATATAGAATTGCGCCCATTGTAGACAGAGTGGGCGGTGGTGATAGCTTTGCAGGCGGAACTATCTGCGGATTCCTGGACGGTAAAAACTTTAAAGAAGCACTCGAATTCGGCGTTGCCGCATCTGCCCTGAAGCACACTAT
>JAZNJV010000168.1:0-4875 GCA_045578225.1 Clostridia bacterium
GTGAGCCAAGGAGTTGTCTTACCAGTTTGTCTTCCTAAGACCGCCCGACTTGCTTACAAAATATCCGCTTGCCGGTGTAAGCTATGCGGCAGGGGAGACGGGTATTTAAGCCGCCCGTCGCGGCCAAAAAGCAAGATTAGATCGCTTTGGCATTTGCGAGGAGGTATTTTTCTGCCTCCGCATTCCAAAGACCGTTGTGACGCTTGCAGATTTCATCGAGTGCTGCAAACATAGGATCGGTTTCGCCGAGCTTTGCAAAGTCGTCAATTGCCGCAAGATCCAGTTCGATACCGGTGTAAATCAGCTTCTTGCCACCGCGGATTTCGGGTAGGTTCAGCGTGGTGGGAGCAGCTGCATTGAGACCGCCGATGTGGGTAATCATAGCGGACGGATTGATAAGACCAGCTTCCATCATACGGAGAGATTCCTTCATATCGTCTGTGTTACCGCCGCTGGTGCCAACAATATGTGTGGAGGTGTAGTGTACATTATAGAAGTTAAACTCTGCTTTGAAGGCGGGGTTTGTCGGACCTGCAAAGAAGTTGAGGCAACCGTCTTTTCCTAAAATCGCATCGCTCATTTCCACAACCGGTCTTACCGGAGCATAGCAGAAAACATCGTCAAAGCCTTTGCCGTCGGTGAGAGCGATGAGGTCCTCTGCCGTCTTTTCAGCCGTGTTTATGTACATAAGCTTTACGCCGTTTTTCGCAGCTTCCTCAGGCGAGAGAATCGAGGCGGCACGGGCAAGACGTGCATCGTCAATATCCGTAACAACCAGCAAAGAAGGCTTTCTGTCACAATGGATGGCATAGTCAATTGCGCCAAGACCCATCGGACCGGCTCCTGCCAAAAGCGCCATGTTCCCGCCTTCGGTAATGCCCATAGAATGTACATAGCTGCCGGGCGTTGTGTGGTAGTTTGCGTGGAAACCGCCGACAATACAACTCATCGGTTCGGCGAGGGAACCATAGAAGAATGCTTCGCCATCATAGTGGAGAAGCGCACCGACTTCCATCCATTCCTTAGGAATCACGATATAGGTAGCATTGCCACCAATGTAGGGGAAAGAGTAGCCGGGTGCCATTAAAGTGGCTTTGTAGCCGATGGCCGGCTGAATGGAGAATTTCTGGCCCGGTTTCCATTCGGATTGCCATTTTGCACCAACTTCTACAATTTCACCGCAAAATTCGTGCCCGATAATAACGGGATTTTCCGCTACATCATCCGGTACACGCTTGTGGTTACCCCCCTGAATGGCCGCTTTGTAGGAGGACATACAGATGGAGTCCGAAACAACTTTTGCCAGAATTTCGTCTTCAGCGATTGCCGGAAGCTCGAACTCTTCAAGGCGCAGGTCGTTTTTGCCGTAGATACGTACTGCTTTTGTTTTCATGTTCATTTCCTTTCTATGTCTTATATTTTTAATACACACGAACACCCGACCGCGTCAGGTGGGAGAGGGCAGTGGTGGAGGCGAGACTATCCGTTACAAAACAATCAATGTCCTTTTCTGTTGCAAAGGTAAACGGATGGTTTCGGCTGAACTTTTCACTGTCCATCACGAGGATCACGCGGCTTGCCGCAGAGATAACGGCACGCTTTATGGCGGCTTCCTCAAATGTGCCGCACGTAAAGCCAAGGTCGGGCGAATAGCCGGAGGAGGCCATCACCGCCGTGCCGATGTTAATGCCCGAAAGGAAATCCGCCGCGCCAAGACCGGTGAGCGAAATGTTCCGGCGGCTGAGTTTGCCGCCCGTCATCGCCACTTCGCAGTTCGGGTTTTTGAGAAGCTCTATGGCGAGGTTCGGGTCATTCGTGATGGCAAACATCGGTTTTTCGGGGATCTTCTGCACGATATGCATCATGGTGCTGCCGGCATCAAAATAGATACAGCTGTTATCCACCAAAAGAGGCGCTGCTTTTTCTGCGATTTCACGCTTCAAATCTGCATTTTCGAGCTCTCTGTGATGATACGCCGCTTCATGGCGAAGCGAAAGGTGCTTAATGCTTTTGGCGCCGCCCTTTGTTCGCACCACGTCCCCGCGCGATTCCAAAAACTCCAAATCCCGTCGAATGGTCATGGAAGAAACAGTAGGGAAAAGCGCTGTAAGATCGGCAATGGAAGCCTCTCCGTGCTCCATGATATAGGCCAGTATTTTCTCACGTCTGTCCCACATACGAGTTTGTCACCACCCTTCGATTTTTCACAAAAATGTGAAAAATTTTCACATCATCTAATAGTATACATGAAAAAAAGTAACATGTCAATAGAAAAGGGAAACTTTGTATACTTTTTTTTATATATAAGGAGATAATTACTTTTGGATAGGGTGGGAATAGAAAATAATTTTAAGAATTTTCAAAAAAGTGTTGACAAAGATGAAAAGCTGTGCTATACTAATCAGCGTTGAATAAATGCGAGTGTGCTGGAACTGGCAGACAGGCACGTTTGAGGGGCGTGTGCTTATGGCGTACGGGTTCAAGTCCCGTCACTCGCACCAAAAATCCTCGTTCGAAAGAACGGGGATTTTTACGTATACGGATATTGGGAGGAAGAAACATGGAAAGGAACTATAGACGTATTAAGTGCGCTTGCTATATGACAAACATATGTATGTCTATTGTGGCGAATATTTCTGCGGTGCTTCTTTTGCCGTTTCGCACGCTATACGGCATTTCTTTTTCTCTTTTGGGCCTTTTACTACTACTCAATTTTGTAACGCAGCTTTCTGTGGATTTGATTTTTTCCTTCTTCTCCCATAAGTTTAATATCGAAAAAACAGTGAAATTCACGCCGCTTTTAACGATGCTGGGTCTTTTGGTATATGCCGTGTGGCCGGCACTTTTTCCGCATGCGGCGTACCCCGGTCTTGTGATAGGTACGGTGATATTTGCTGCGGCAGGAGGTCTCGGCGAGGTTTTGATAAGTCCCGTTATTGCCGCCATTCCAGCAGAGGAACCGGAGCGGGAAATCAGTAAGCTCCACTCTGTGTATGCATGGGGCGTGGTTCTTGTTATTGCTATAAGCACCGTGTTTCTGCACATTTTTGGGGTGGAAAGCTGGCAAAAGCTTATCCTTTTACTGCTTTCGTTTCCGCTTTTGGCCGTGCTTTTTTTCGGGGGTACAAAGCTCCCCAAAATGGAAACGCCGGAGAAGGTTTCAGGCGCTTTATCGCTTCTTAAAAATCGTGGCCTCTGGCTTTGTATTCTCGCAATTTTCCTCGGCGGTGCAGCGGAGTGTACTATGGGGCAGTGGGCCTCAGGCTATCTCGAAGGCGCACTCGGCATTCCCAAGGTGTGGGGCGATCTTTTTGGCGTTGCGCTTTTTTCTGTCACGCTGGGCCTTGGTCGCTCTCTGTACGGAAAATACGGCAAAAATCCCGGGAAAATTCTGTTTTTGGGAAGCATCGGCGCGGCGCTTTGTTATTTTGTTTGCGCGGTCATTTCCGTGCCTTTCTTAGCGCTTTTGGCATGTGCTGCTACAGGTCTTTGCGTTTCTATGCTTTGGCCGGGGAGCCTGATTGTCGCGTCTGACCGGTTCCCAAGTGGCGGCGTATTTGTTTTTGCCATGATGGCCGCCGGCGGCGATTCGGGCGCTTCTTTTGGCCCGCAGCTCGTAGGCATTATTACAGATGCCGCTCTTAAAAATCCGACACTTTTGCGCCTTGCAGACCACCTTCAGCTGATGCCCCAGGAGCTCGGCCTAAAGCTCGGGATGCTTTTGGGAATGCTCTTTCCGCTACTTGCGGCACCTGTGTATTTTAGGATATGGAAAAAGGAAAGGGAGTAGACTATTTTTTGCGAATAGAGTCATAAACTGCACCACTTTTAAACCCTTCGCCCACTACCTCGCGCACATCGGAAACGATGATAAAGGCCGCGGGGTCTTTTTGTCTCACAAGATGGAGAAGTGAAGGCAGCTGTTTGGGGCTTACCACGGATAAAAGCATAAGCATCTTTTCGCCTGTGTACATACCGCGGCTGTAAACGCCTGTGATGCCGCGGGCAAATTCGGCTTGAATGGCTCCTGCAATTTCTTCGGCTTTTTCCGAAAGAATATATATGGACTTTGCCGCGTCGCCGAAGGCGAGGACTACATCAGCCGTTTTCATCGAGATAAAAAGAACGCCGATGGAATAAACGGTAACGGTGAGGCTTTTGAAGAGAATGCCGGATATGGCGATAATAGCGCAGTCAATTCCCATAATAAAAAGAGGTACGGAAATGTGCGGAAAAAAACGATGGAGGATCAGCGCCGCAAAATCGCTGCCACCTGTGGAAGCCTCTACGCGCACAACAAGGCCTGTTCCAAGGCCCACTAAAACGCCGCCGAAAAGGGCGGCCGCTACCCTGTCTTCCCGAAACGGGGCAAGCGTTTCGAAAAACGTGAGCGAGAGAGAAAAGAAAAGAATTCCTAAAAGTGTTTTAAAAACGGATTGTCGCCCTAAAAATTTATAGCCAGCAAGAAATAAAATGCCGTTTATGACTAGCGTCGTCACCGACATTGGGATTTTCAAAAAGTACAAAAGAAGCGTGCCGATTGAACTTACCCCGCCTGCGCCCATGCGCGAGGGCGCCAAAAATACGGCAAGTCCAAGAGAAAGGCAGCATGAGCCTGCGATAATGGTGAAATATTCCAGAAGTTTTCGTTTTTGCATATAAGGAAAAACACCTCCTGTTTCTTGAAAGTATAACACAGAAAACAAAGAATTATTTAGTAACTTTTTTGCACGAAAACCTTGCTATTTTCGCATGACTGTGATATAATACTTCCATTAAAATTTTGAAGTACACGAGAGGATGAACGGAATATGAGCAATATGCGACCGGATTCGATGGAAAGAATAACAACCAAAGCGCTAGCTGATGCTTTTA
>JAZNJV010000169.1:0-5571 GCA_045578225.1 Clostridia bacterium
ACCTCAAACAGCCCGGGGACAATTGGTGTTTATCTGCTTGCTTCTTTTTGTATCGCTGCACTCAACTGGCGCTTTGTGTTCTACGTTTCAGCAGGGCTAGGTACGCTGGTTGCTTTTTTGTGGTTTTTTGGAATGCGGCGCATCGAAAAGCATCGCGAAACTTTTGGTGAATACGAAGCCGCCGCCGAAGTACATGCCGAAGTGCAAGAAGAAGGCTTTTCGCTTCGTCTTTTGGCGAGTTCGGGAATTTTCTTTTTAGCCGGCGCCATTTTACTGCACGGCATTTTAAAAGACAGCGTCACCACTTGGATGCCTACACTCATTATAGACACGTATCATTTAGACAGTGCCGTTTCTATTTTGTCCACGGTAGTCATGCCCATCTTCAGCATGCTCTCCCTGTACTTTGCTTCCTTTCTAAACGACCGTGTTTTTCGAAATGATGTGAAAACCTCCATGGCCTTTTTTATAGCCGCCTTTTTGGGAAGCCTCGGCATCTGGTTCTTCTCCGGCGATAGTCCTATTTTGAGCCTCATTTTTGGCACAATCATTACCTCGGCCATGTATGGCGCAAACCTTATGCTCATCACCACAATTCCTGCCTATTTCTCACGGTATGGAAAAGCCGCAACACTCACCGGCACCTTAAATGCCTGCACTTATATAGGAACCGCTCTCTCCACATACGGCATCGGCGCAATCTCGGAAACCTTTGGCTGGAATGCCGCACTCTTCGGGTGGCTGTTTGCTGCATTTGGCGGTCTGGTTCTTTGCATGCTGGCACTTCGCGGATGGTCGCGATTTTTACGGTTGCAATAAATACAAAAATCCGGAAAGGCTCGCCTTTCCGGATTTTTATTGTTGTTATTATTTGCCTGCTTCTGCCTGCATTTCAGCAACACACTCGAGCACGGTGTCTGCCATGTAAGTGAGCTGTTCTTCGGAAAGACCGTAAAGCGGCAAGTGTGTGAAGCGGTTGTAGAATACTTCTTCACATACCGGACAAGTCTTTGCGATTTCGTCAGAATCGTAACCCATCATCTGTACAATAGCGAAACGATACAAGGGGCCGAAGTGCGGAATGTTTGTGATGCTCTTTTCTTCCAGCTTCTTCTTTAGAGTCTGGATGTTGCCTCCGGCCTTCTCCGGATCGATCTGAAGGAGATAGAGGTGGAAGGTCGGCTTTGTGCCTTCATCACCAAGCTGCTGCGGAATGATTGCATCATTCTCTGCAAAGCGCTTTGTAAGGTATGCAGCAGCGGCTCTTCTCTCTTCGATAATCTTTTCGTTTCTTGCGAGCTGCAAGGAAAGGCCAAGACCCTGAATTTCAGTTGTAGAGCTGTTACCTGCAACGAACGGCTTTTCTTTTCCCGGAATGGGAGTGATGTTGTAAAGCCAGTTCTTAATCGGAGCAGAGAAGTCAAGACCCAAGAAGCGTGCACGCTTCATTTCGCTTGCAAAGCCGGGGATTGTAGTTGTTAAGATACCGCCTTCGCCGAAGGAAGTGATGTTCTTAACTTCGTGGAAGCTGAAGCCTGCAAAGTCACCGATAGTACCTACCTTGCGGCCCTTATAAAGAGCACCAAAAGCGTGAGCTGCATCTTCCAATACTACGATGTTGTGCTTTCTTGCAAGTTCCATAATCGGATCCATGTCTACCGGGTAACCGCCGATATGTACAGGAACAATCATCTTTGTTTTAGGAGTAATCTTGCGAGCTACGTCTGCCGGATCCATGTTAATGGTAACAGGATCAACGTCAGCAAATACAAGCTTTGCGCCTACTGCAAGCGGATAGGCCATGGTAGCTACGAATGTAATTGCCGGAACAATAACTTCATCGCCAGGGCCGATGTTTGCATACTTATATGCAATTTCAAAACCTGCGGTGCAGTTTGCAACGAAAGCGCTGCCGCTGATGCCGAGATACTCGTCACAAGCCTGTTCTGCAGCCTCTACCTTCGAGCCAAGAGAAAGCTTTCCGGGAGGTGTGGATACTTTGTCGAGCTTTTCGATCTGTGCACGAACTGCCTTGATAGCATCCTCATATTCCTTGCCTTCGCCCTGCATTAAAAATTCGACAATCTGCATAAGGTCTTCTACATTGTAGTTTTCGCCGACTGCCGCCCACGGCACCTTTGCCGCACCGGTGTTGTACCGGAAATCTGTGGATTTTGCCATTTTGATTCCATCCTTTCTTATTCAAATTTTTTTGTTTTTACTTACACGTTCAGGAAACTGCACGCAAAATACTAGTCTCCCGATTATCTACTATTATAGCGGTTTTTCGTCTGTATTAACATGTACAAACTGCATAAAATTTAAGTTTTTTTTTGGTGAAAACGAATATACAAATCCCGCTCACCATTTTGCTATACTATACATATGGATACAAACAAACTTGCAAAACAATGTAACATAAGTGCATCAGCTGTATATAAGGCATTATATCACAAGCGCGGCGTGGACGCCAAAACGCGTGAGAAAGTATTTGCCGTAGCCAGTCCCGATGCCATTCCAAAAGCTACGGCAGGCGCAAAACCGTCTGTCGGTATTGTTTTGCCCGCAAAGCCTTCGTACTATTGGGATGCTGTATATCATGGCATTCAAAGCGTGCTCCCCTCTTCCATAGACGCACACTTTGCCTTCTTTTCTTCACTCGGTTCCGGGCACGAAGGGGTCCACGCTGTGGACTATATAAAAGATTTAGACCTCGCCATTATCGCGCCTGCCTCCGCGCCTTCTGTGCAAGCGAAGATCGCGGCACTTGCAGCAGAAAAACCGATTGTGTATGTAAGCGACGGTCTCCCCACGCCGCAGATTGCTACGATCTGCAGCAATCATTACGATGACGGATTGCAGCTTGGCCGTGCCTACACCTCTGTTTTTCCTGACAAAAAGCGGATTTTGGCGCTGCATGTGCATAATGGTCTTGGTGCACAGCTACGTACAAACGGCTTTATTCGCGCCATCTCGGATAGCGGTGCCGAAATCATCGGCAACATTGAACTGGAGGACATCTCTGCCCCTTCCGCTTCCGTAATTGCGCGTGCTATAAAGGCGCAATATCTGGGGAAATTCGATTGCCTGTACTGTGCTACAGGCGTGACGCATTATGTTTGCCTTGCGCTTCAAAAGCTGAAGCTTTCTGAAGATATTGTTTGTATTGGATATGAAAACCCAAAAGCGAATGCACAGTATATAGAAAACGGACGTATCCGCCTTCTTTCTGTAAGTAACGCCTTCGAGATGGGGCGCTCGGCCGCGCGCACAGCGCTCGATGCGCTCACCCTTGGGAAAAAGCCGGAAAACGAAACCATCTATATCCCCTCTACAATTTTCGAAAACAAATAGCACCCTTTTCTCCGGTTTCGCATACCATACAGTATACGGAGGTGTACATAAAATGTGTGGTAAGCGCAGAGCAATCGGTATTATTATCTTTTCCTTTTCCACGGGCGCATTGCTTGCAGCCGCCCTGCCTCTGTGGATATTGGCCATCATTGAGGCGATTATGCTGATTATTATCGGTTGGTGCTTCTTTTGTGGTGATTAAGTATGGGAGGTGCTTCTTTTGAAGGTTGTTGTGTGGAAAGCGCCCCGTTTTTGGGGTGGAATTTTAAAGTGTCTCTTTAAGGTGAAATAGGGCTGGAGTTTTTCTCCTCCCCTATTCTTTATTTTTTGAAAAAATCTCTTGACATTCTAGGAAAACCATGCTAAAATATACCGTGTTGCGGCCCCATCGTCTAGCGGCCTAGGACGTAGCCCTCTCACGGCTAAAACAAGGGTTCGATTCCCTTTGGGGTCACCAAACATATTGATAGGATAGGTAAATGAAGGATTTGGGATTTGGTTCTCTGTTCTTCATTTTTCTATTTATACTTGGAGGTGTAGATATGCACGAAGGACATCGTAATCGGATGCGGGAAAAGTATCTTCAAAACGGCATCGGTGCGCTCGCGCCGCATGAGGTGTTGGAGATGCTTTTATTTTATTCTCAACCTCGCGTGAACACGAACGAAACGGCACACCGTCTTTTGGACACATTTCGTTCCTTCAGCGGTGTTTTGGATGCAGATGTCGATGCGCTATGCAATGTAGAAGGCGTTGGTAAAAACAGTGCTCTTCTTCTACATCTCATAAAAGACTGCTTTAATCTGTATTCTCTCGGGAAGCAAGAACGTCTTCCCGAGCTTGCAACTGCTTCCGCCGCAGGAAACTATGCGCTCCGCATGATTGGCGACCAGACAAGTGAAGGCTTCTATGTCATCTGCCTAGACCCAGAACGCCGTGTGCTATCCATGAAGAAAGTAGCAGACGGATCTACCTACCGCGTTATGATTGACACACGCAAAGTTGTGGAATATGTTCTCTCACAAAAAGCATTTGCTATTATTTTAGTACATAACCATCCTATGGGCATGATTGAGCCTTCTGATGCGGATATCGGTCTTACAAGACGCTTGCAGGCTGCATTTCGCCCTCTCGATATTTCTGTGATTGATCATATCATTATTGGAGATGATATGTTTTACAGCATGGCCTCCCACGCTGAAATGTAAAAGGAGGTCCGAAAATGGTTTTCCCCGAGAGAAGTTCTGTTTGTTTTATCGGCGACAGCATTATGGCGGCCGACAAATTTACGCGTATTCTAATTGATTTTTTCGCTTTGTATTTTCAGGAGAGAGAAATTCTCTTCCATAACATCAGCATGCCGGGCGCGACGGTTGTCTCCGCGCTTCGGTCTGCAGATAGGATTCTGGAATACTATCGCCCAACGCATGTGTTCTTTTTGTTTGGCACCAATGACCTGCAGCGTGTTCTGTTTTCCGATACTGCAAAAGTAACAGAGGCGCTTCAAAAAAAGCGAGATGCAGCGCTTGCCGCTTATCTTGAAAACATACAGGCTCTTTCCAAAACGTTTGCCGCAGTTCCTCATATTTTCCTCACATCGCCACCGCATGAGGAATCATCGTGTTATCCCGCCCCCTACTACCATGGGTTCGACAAACAGATCGCACGTGCCGCCACGGCACTTTGTGCACAGCTTCCAAACGTAATTGACCTGTATTCTTTTCTTTCTGAAAGGAATAACCGCCGCATCCTCCCTAGCCTTTTAGGGCCAGACCGTGTGCACCCGGAAAACATTTGCCACATTTTAATGGCCGATCACATTCTGCGTCATCTTGGCTTTGAAAATCCGCGTCTCCCCCTATGGGACACGCATATCACCACCGCCGAACGTGCGCTTTTGCCAGAGTTTGGAATTTTAGATGCAGAGGCAGCGAAGCATCCCTGTAGCGACGCCCGCTTTGAAAGTACACGCAAGTTTCTTTCCGTCTATTATATGGAGAACGGCATTTTGCCGAGTCTCGGCGTAAAGGGCGAAGAGGCAACGCCTCTTCTGCAAAAGGAGCTTCAAAAACCGATAGAGCCTTGGAGAAGAGCGTGTATTCTGGACTATATCGAAAACGCGCCGCGTCTTTCGGAAAGGCAAAAAGATGCCTACCGCGCTATGCAAAATATGTATACGAAAAAGGTGTAACCCGTGCGGGTTACACCTTTTTATTC
>JAZNJV010000170.1:0-4883 GCA_045578225.1 Clostridia bacterium
CCGCGAAGCGGTAACCCGAAAAATCCTGCCGTGCTCGAGACTCCGCAGACCGCAAAGTGCCTTTGCGCCTGCTCCGACGAACTCTACGAGTTCGACTTTTCTTTGTTCTATCAAGCAAAAAGAGATACCGTGAAACGGTATCTCTTTTTGCTTGGCGGAGAAGTTAAGTTTTATATAAATACACTTTTAATATTTAAGGAATAGTGAAGAGTGAATAGGTAAAAAGTAAAAGACGACAAGTCGAAACTTGTCGTCTTTTGGCGGAGAAGGAGAGATTCGAACTCTCGCACCAGTTTCCCAGCCTACTCCCTTAGCAGGGGAGCCCCTTCGACCTACTTGGGTACTTCTCCATATACTTTATTCAAATTTCCGCGCCGCCAATCCTGCAAGGCAGGCCGATGAAGGCGACGGGCCATTGGTGGCGATGCTTGCAGGAGACGGAATGTGGCGGAGAAGGTGGGATTCGAACCCACGGCTCTTTCGAGTCACTGGTTTTCAAGACCAGCTCCTTAAACCGCTCGGACACCTCTCCCTGCATGAAACAAAAGTATTATAGCAAAAAAAGCGGGCGGTGTCAACTGTTTTCGGGAAAAATAATTTATTTTGTTTTCTTTTTGAGAAAAGATGGAGTTTTCCCTTGACAAAGAGAGGGGAGAGTGGTACAATATATAAGATAAATCTTTAAGTGCGATGCAGTGACGTCGGCAAGATTGTGAAAAGGTGCAGCTTTGGGCTGTATTTTTTGGCGCGTCTTGCTTTTTGTATGGAAAGGAACCTAGAATGCAAGAGATAAAGAACATGCTGAAGAAAAATGATTCGAGCGCCGGAAAAGCAGCGTTTATCCGTCGCTTTGCGCCCCATTTTTCTCATTTGGAAGATAGTATGATTTTACCCGGCTTTTGCGATGTGCATGTGCATTTTCGTGAGCCGGGTTTTTCGTATAAAGAAACGATTTTATCGGGCAGCCGCGCGGCGGCACACGGCGGGTTTACGGCGGTATGCACTATGCCGAATTTAGACCCCGTACCCGATAGCCGCGAAAATCTTCAGCTGCAAAAGGAAATCATCGCGCGGGACGCTGCAATCGGCGTGTACCCGCTCGGCAGCATTACGAAGGGCGAATGCGGTGAAGTGCTTTCTGACATGGAGGAGATGGACGCGATTGCGTTTTCGGACGATGGCCGCGGCGTGCAGAGCGAAAGCATGATGCGCGAGGCGATGTGCCTTGCGAAAAAATGCGGCAAGGTCATCGCGGCACATTGTGAGGACAATAGCCTTCTTTTTGGCGGCTATATACACGACGGCGCGTATGCGGCCGCACATGGGCATCGCGGCATATCTTCGGAGAGTGAGTATGCGCCCATCAAGCGTGACATTCGCCTTGTAAAGGAAACGGGATGTGCCTACCATGTATGCCATATTTCTACAAAGGAGAGCGTGGCGCTCATTCGTGAGGCAAAACACGAAGGTGTGAATATCACATGCGAAACGGCACCACATTATCTTATTTTTGACGAAAACGACCTTTTAGAGGACGGACGCTTTAAAATGAATCCGCCGCTTCGAAGCCGTGAAGACCGCGAGGCCCTTATCGAAGGGGTACTGGACGGGACGATTGACATGATAGCGACCGACCACGCCCCCCATTCCGCAGAGGAAAAGGGACGCGGCCTTGAAAAGAGCGCTTTTGGCATTGTGGGGATTGAAACTTCCTTCCCTGCGATGTATACATACTTTGTAAAAACAGGAAAAATGACGATGGAACGCCTTGTCGAGCTTATGTGCATCCGCCCGCGTGAGCGGTTTGGCATTCCGTTCGGGGAAGAGTTCTCTGTTTGGAACCTTGGGGAAAGCCGCAAGGTTTCCGCGGAGGAATTTCTCTCGATGGGCAAGGCTACGCCGTTTTTAGGCGAAGAACTGTATGGGGTCAATTACCTTACCGTAGTAGGCGGCAAGGTTGTATATGAAAGATAGGAGGATATTACCGTGGCAAAAAGAAAAGACATTAAAAAAATCTTAATTATCGGCTCTGGGCCGATTGTAATCGGCCAGGCGGCTGAATTTGACTACGCCGGCACGCAGGCTTGCCTTGCGCTGAAAGAAGAAGGGTACGAGGTCGTGCTTTGCAACTCAAACCCCGCAACGATTATGACGGATACCACGATTGCGGATAAGGTGTATATGGAGCCGCTCACGCTGGAATACATCGCCAAAATTTTGCGCTATGAAAGACCCGACGCGATTGTACCGGGCATCGGCGGCCAGACGGGGCTGAATCTTGCGATGCAGCTTGAGAAGAAGGGCGTTTTGAAGGAATGCGAAGTGGAGCTTCTCGGCACCACGAGTGAGAGCATTGAGCGCGCGGAGGACCGCGAGCTTTTCAAAGAACTCTGCAAGGAAATCGGCGAGCCCACGATTCCTTCCGAAATTACATATGATTTAGACGAGGCACGCCGCGCGGCGGCCGAAATCGGCTATCCTGTAGTGCTTCGCCCCGCGTTTACTTTAGGCGGCACGGGTGGCGGCTTTGCCAACAATGAAGAGGAACTTATCGAAATCGGCACGAACGCCTTTAAGCTTTCGCCTGTACACCAGGTTCTTATCGAAAAGAGCGTACGTGGCTATAAGGAAATTGAGTTTGAAGTTATGCGCGATGCGGAGGATACGGCCATCACCATCTGCGGCATGGAAAATGTAGACCCTGTTGGCGTACACACGGGCGACTCGGTGGTTGTGGCACCGATTATGACGCTTTCGAAAGAAAACGAGAAAATGCTCAATGACAGCGCCATTAAAATTATCCGCGCCCTCAAAATCGAAGGCGGCTGTAACGTACAGTTTGCCCTGCATCCGACGACGAGTGAATACTACCTCATCGAGGTAAACCCGCGCGTTTCGCGCTCGTCTGCACTCGCCTCGAAGGCGAGCGGCTACCCGATTGCGCGTGTTACGGCAAAAATCGCCGTGGGCATGACGCTTTCGGAAATCCAGATTGCAAACACCACAGCGGCAAAGGAGCCGCGGCTTGACTATGTCATCGCAAAGCTTCCGCGCTTCCCGTTTGATAAATTCGCCTCCGCGCCGAATACCCTTGGCACGCAGATGAAGGCCACGGGCGAGGTTATGGGCATCGGCACAAATTTAGAAGAATGTCTTTTGAAATCTGTTCGTTCTCTTGAAACGGGTGCATACCACTTCCACCTGCCGAAGTTTGACGGCATGACGCGTGAAGAACTTCTTGCATATATAACAGAATTTAAGGACGATACAATTTTCGCCGTAGCGGCTCTTATGCGCCTCGGCACCGATGTGGCCACACTCCACGAAATTACGAAAATTACGCCATTCTTCCTCGAAAGCATCCGGCGCATCGTGAAGATGGAAACGGAAATTGCAGAAAAGAGCGGCGATGTAGAGACGCTTTTAGCCGCCAAGAAGATGGGCTTTTCTGATAAATACATCGCAAAGCTTTGGAATACGGATGAGCTTTCCATCTTTGCCCTTCGCAAGAAGGAAAATATGTTCCCTGTTTACAAAATGGTGGATACCTTCCATACGGATGCCTACATTCCGTATTTCTATTCCACCTATACGGGCGAGAATGCGTCTGTTGTGACGGATAAGAAGAAAATTGTGGTGCTCGGTGCAGGGCCTATCCGTATCGGCCAGGGCGTAGAGTTTGACTATTCGACCGTGCATGCTGCCACCACTATTAAAAACTCCGGCTATGAAGCTATTATTATTAACAATAACCCCGAAACGGTTTCTACCGACTATACAACGGCCGATAAGCACTACTTTGAACCGCTTTGCACAGAGGACGTTATGAACATCCTCGAAATGGAAAAGGCGGAGGGCGTTATCGCCTCCCTCGGTGGGCAGACGGCGATTAACCTTGCCGCACCGCTTCGCGACCGCGGCATCCGCATCATCGGCACGGATTGCGATGCAATCGAACGCGCCGAAAACCGCGATAGCTTCGAGAAAATCCTCGAAGAACTGCACATTCCGCAGCCGAAGGGCAGAGCCGTTACGAAGATTGAAGACGGCGTTCGTGCTGCCGCCGAAATCGGCTACCCCGTACTCGTGCGCCCGAGCTTCGTGCTCGGTGGCCGCGCCATGCAGATTGTAGGCGGCGAGGAGCAGCTTCGCCACTACCTCAAAACGGCGGTTGCGATTGATGAGGACAAGCCTGTTTTGGTTGATAAATATATCCAGGGCAAAGAAGTCGAGGTTGACGCTATTTGTGACGGACGCGACGTATTCGTCCCCGGCATCATGGAACTGGTAGAACGCACGGGCGTACATAGTGGCGACTCGATAAGTGTATATCCTGCATTCAGTATCTCCGATAAAGTAAAAGGCACTATTTTGGGATACGCCAAAAAGCTCGGTCTTGGCATCGGCATTGTCGGCCTTTACAATATCCAGTTTATTGTAGACGAAAGGGACGATGTATATATCATCGAAGTCAATCCGCGCTCCTCGCGTACGGTGCCCTTCCTCTCGAAGGCCACAGGCTATAGCCTTGCGGATATTGCTACGGAAGTCATCCTTGGCAAGAGCCTGAAAGAACAGGGCATTTTCGACCTGTACCCCGAAGAAAAGAACCGCTACTATGTAAAGGTGCCGGTATTCTCCTCGAACAAAATCCGCGGTCTTGACGCGTACCTCTCGCCGGAAATGAAGTCCACAGGCGAGGCGATTGGGTATGATGATAAATTAAACCGCGCCCTTTATAAAGCCTTGCAGGCTTCGGGCATGCATCTGCAGAACTACGGCACAGTATTTGCCACGATTGCCGATAAGGATAAGCCGGAGGCACTGCCTCTTATCCGCCGCTTCTATAACCTAGGCTTTAACATTGAAGCTACGGAAGGTAC
>JAZNJV010000171.1:0-3834 GCA_045578225.1 Clostridia bacterium
CTCATGACGGGTATCGGCGAAAAGGTGCAGGAGCATACGTGGGAAGTGCAGGAGGATGTACTTTTAGTCACCACGGGCCGCCCCGGTCTTTTGCCGGACAAATCCACAGTTTCGGATGCGATTTTAGAGACCATTAGTGGAGGCGATTACAAAAAGCCGATTGTATTTAAGAAAGAATCGAGAACCCCTGCGCCGCTTACTGCGGAAACGCTTTTTGCGGCTGTGTTTTCCGAAGCTTCCGATGCATACTACGCGATTGAAGATGGCAAGGTGGAAATCCATCCGCATACGCTCGGCATTTCTTTTGACAAGAAAAAAGCGCAAGAAATCATCGATAACCACACCGGTTACGGCGTAAGCTTTGAAATTCCGCTTACCGTGCAGGAGCCTTCGGTTACCCTTGAAGATATCGAGGCGAAGCTTTTCTCCGAGGTCATCGGTGAGTATTCCACTACCTTTAATACGGCACAGGTGGGCAGAAGCAAGAATATTGCCCTGGCATCGAATAAAATTAACGGCACCGTTTTGGCGCCGGACGAAGTGTTCTCCTATAATGACGTTGTAGGGGAAAGAAGCTATAGCGAAGGTTTCCAGGAAGCCACCGTATATATGAACGGGGAATCTGTTCCTGGCGTTGGTGGCGGCATCTGTCAGGTTTCCTCCACGCTCTTTAATGCTGTGGTTTTCGCAGATTTGGAAATTGTGGAACGCGTCAACCACCAGCTCACAGTTTCGTATGTGCCGCTTGGTCGTGATGCCACGGTTGACTACGGAAATATTGACTTCCGCTTCAAGAATACGACAGGATACCCCATAAAAGTAGTTTGTTCTGCAGAAAACGGCAAAATGTATATGGCGATTATGGGGTACAAAGAAGATAAATCGAAGAGCGTTTCGTTTGAGACGGTAACAATTGGGCACACTGCGCCGCCGGAACGCCGCGTGGATGACCCCACATTGCCGCTTGGCGAAGAAAAGGTAGAAGAGGAAGGCACCTCCGGCTATATTGTGGATACGTATAAGATTACGAAGAAAGATGGAGAAGAGGTCGATAGAGAATATCTTTGCCGAAGCAATTATCGCGGCGCGCTTCGCATTATCCATGTGGGCACCGGCGAGGCTGTTCCGTCTCCGACGCCGACGGATGATCCCTCGTTACCGCCGGTAGGAGAGGATCCGACCCCCACACCTTCTGCGGTACCGACAGAGGGACCCGTGGAAACGGAAAAACCGATCCCCACAGAGTCTAGCCGTCCGACAGAGGCGCCCACTGCGGCCCCTTCGGAGGGAGACGAGTAAGACGCACGCAAATATATAGGAGGATAGTGCCGTGAAGAGAATTATTTGCATACTGCTGCTTCTATGCGGCCTGTGCACGGGAGTCGATGCGCAAATCATCGGCGCGGCCTATGCCACGGATATACATGCATATATTGATTATCTGCAGGTGCCGTCTTATAATATTGACGGGTACACCGCGGTTGTCGTGCGTGACCTTGAAAATTTCGGGTATGTCGTAAATTGGGACGAGGCCACAAGGACGGTTTCTTTCTATAAAGACTTTATAAAACCGCTCACGCCTCTTGTGCCTGTGTATGAAGCGAGACCCGTGGGCACGAAAATATATGATGTCTACCAAACCGATATCCGCACGGTTTTTCGCGGTAAGGAGATTCCTTCTTACAACATTGGTGGTCGCACGGCCGTTCGTCTTCGTGATTTGGCCATTGTGGGCGAGGCACAGTTTGATGCCAATACGAAAAGCGCCGATGTGTTTTGTATGGAAGCAGAATATTTCGAAGATGAAATTGCCTATATCCGCACACAGTTTTATGGGAATCTTTTATTCCTTTCCAAAGCAGACCTTGCGCTCGAGCCGCTTGTAAAAATGCTGGAGGCAGGGAAGTATGATAAAAAAACGGTAGAAACGTATCAGGCGTTTTATAATGACTATATAAAGAACATGGAAGCCTTCAAGGTTTTCAAGGAACCGTATGGGTTTGATACTTCTGCACAGGAGCTTTGGTGGGCCATGGTTAATATGCGCTATGCAGGGGAAACGGCTCTGCTTCTTGCGGCTTCTGTCGAAAGAGGAGAAAATATTGCCGAGGGCATGGGCTATTACCGGCAGTATATGGAAGACTCCATGACGGAACGTCGCCTTGCCATCTCGCGGCTTGATGATGAAATGAAAGCACTCACGCTTTTTTGGGGATAAAATTTTCAAAAAAGTCTTGACAAATAAGAGAATATATGGTATTCTACATAGGTAGCAAGTAGGGCATTGCCCTCACCGTATCGTTTTTCGTACGCATACGGTTGATATTTCACCGGCTTTAGAAGGCGGAATTGCTTGCTGCGCAATTCCGCTTTTATAATTTTTGGGAGGTGCTGTTTATCAGTAAGGAAGTTATGATCAATGAGGAAATCCGCGATAAGGAGGTTCGTCTCATTGACAGCGACGGGTCACAGCTTGGTATCATGGCTACCAAGGAAGCGCAGAAGATTGCGTATGATAAGAATTTAGACTTGGTCAAAATTGCGCCGCAGGCAAAGCCGCCGGTTTGCAAGATTATGGACTATGGCAAATATAAGTTCGAAGCTGCCAAAAAGGAAAAAGAGGCCAGAAAGAACCAGAAGGTTGTGGCTATTAAAGAGGTGCGGCTTTCCCCGTCTATTGACGACCATGATTTTCAGACCAAAGCCAAAAACGCCATTAAGTTTTTGGGCGCAGGGGATAAGGTGAAGGTTAGCGTTCGTTTCCGCGGCCGCGAACTGCATCATGCTTCCCTTGGCGAAGAAATCTTAAAGAAATTTGCAGACACAGTAAGCGAAGTCGGTTCTGTCGATAAGCTCCCGAAGCTTGAGGGCAGAAGTATGACGATGTTTATATTACCGAAAAACTGATTGAAAGCCAAAAGGCTTTGAATATATCACTTAGAAAAGGAGAGAGTAACATGCCGAAGTTAAAGACGCACAGAGGTGCGGCGAAGCGTTTCAGCCTTACAAAATCCGGCAAGGTAAAGAGAGGAAAGGCATACAAAAGCCATATTTTGAACAAGAAGTCTACAAAGCGTAAGAGAAGACTTCGTAAGACGGCATACGCATCGATTCCGAATGCCGTAACAATCAAGAAGCTTATACCGTATAAATAATAGGAGGAGTAGGAAATGGCACGCGTAAAAGGCGCTTTAAGCACAAGAAAAAGACGTAAGAAGATATTAAAGTTAGCAAAAGGATACAGAGGACATAAGTCTAAGAATTTCCGCGTTGCGAACCAGGCGGTTATGAAATCGCTCGTATACGCATACATCGGCAGAAAGCAGAAGAAGCGCGATTTCAGAAGACTTTGGATCACCCGTATTTCTGCAGCTGCAAAAATGAACGGTATCAACTATTCTCAGCTTATGAATGGTCTTAAGAAGGCTGGCATCGAAATCAATCGTAAGATGCTTTCTGAAATTGCCATCCATGATGCAGACGCTTTCAAGGCGTTAGTTGAAAAAGCAAAGGCAAGCTTATAAAAAAGGAAGCTGCTGCAAAGATATGAGAGTATCATGCTTTGCGGCGGCTTTTTTCGTATTTCGTATAAGGAAAGAGCCAAAAAGGACAGCGTAAACGTATGATAGAAATCACAAGTGCAGAAAACCCGATTATAAAACATATTCGAAAGCTTAGTACGGCGGCCTACCGGAAAAAGTGCGGTGAAACCGTCCTTGAGGGTGAGCGGATTGTGCGGGATGCAAGAAGCTTCGGCGGCGAAATTACAGCCGTTTTCGTCCGTGAGGATTACGCGGGGGACATGCCTGCGGCCCAAACTCTTTATAAACTGCC
>JAZNJV010000172.1:0-8811 GCA_045578225.1 Clostridia bacterium
ATTGAGCCGAACGTGGGCGTGGTAGCGGTGCCGGATAAGCGTCTGGATGTGCTGGCAGAGATGTACACACCTGAGAAGGTTACGCCTGCCTATATAGAATTCGTAGATATCGCCGGCCTTGTAAAAGGCGCGTCCCGTGGGGAGGGCCTCGGCAACAAGTTCTTAGCGCATATTCGCGAGGTAGACGCGATTGTTCACGTGGTACGCTGCTTTGATGACAGCAATATTGTGCACGTAGACGGTAGCGTAAGCCCGAGACGCGATACAGAAACGATCAATTTAGAGCTCATTTTTGCGGACCTTGAAATGGTAACGAAACGCCATGAAAGAGTAGCTAAAATGGTGAAAACGGGTGAGAAAAAGTATGCTACGGAAGCAGCACTTCTCTCGCGTATTATTGAAACCCTTGAGAAGGGACTTCCTGCAAGAAGTATGACGTTTTCGGAAGAGGAAGAAGAAATTTTAAAAGAAATTGCGCTTCTTACCATAAAGCCTGTTATTTATGCGGCTAATGTTTCGGAAGACGGCCTGCACGATAATCCTTATATGGACGAGCTCTCTGAAATCGCCAAGGCAGAGAATGCCGAGGTATTACCGATTTCTGCAAAAATAGAAGAAGAAATTGCTGACCTTTCGGGCGAAGAAAAGCAGATGTTTTTGGAAGAAATGGGGCTTTCTGCGTCGGGACTTGATCGCCTCGTAGAAAAGAGCTACGCTCTTCTAGGCCTCATCAGCTTCCTCACCGCAGGGCCTAAGGAAGTACGCGCATGGACGATTACGCGCGGCACCAAGGCGCCCGGCGCCGCAGGAAAAATCCACTCTGACTTTGAACGCGGCTTTATTCGCGCTGAGGTGATCGGGTATGACACGCTTGTCTCGCTCGGAAGCACCACGGCGGCCAAAGAAAAAGGCCTTATTCGAAGCGAGGGCAAGGAATATGTGATGCAGGATGGCGACGTGGTTGTCTTCCGCTTCAACGTGTAACCTTTAGAAAAAGGGACAGACATGTGTCTGTCCTTTTTTATGTTTTTTGAAAAAAACAGCACGTATTTTAGAAAACCTCCATACTATGTATTGAAACCCACATCTAAAACAGGAGGTATAATAGCGTGGACAATTGTAAAGAAGCGGTTTGCATTCAAACCGAACAAATTTATGATTCTTGCAGAGATAAGGAATGCATTGAAAACCTGCGAGTATACCTGTGCGGTCCCGGGCAGAGCCTGGTAGACCGTGCGGTCAGCGTAAAATCGAAAAATGCAGAACTCATCTGGGCGTTCCCGACTGTGGAGCCCGTGCCGTTTAATAAGGGTTTTTATACGGTGGACATGAAGTTCTTCTTCAAGATTACGCTGGATGTGTATACAAACGTATGCACGCCGACGCGTGTTTGCGGCCTTGCAACATACGACAAAAAGGTTGTACTTTTCGGATCGGAAGGCAATTCCAAGGTCTTCACGTCGACCGACAGCGGCGAGTGCGAAGAGGATCTTTCAGAATGGCAGCGCGCCAATTTACCCAAAGCGGTCGTTTCGGCCATTGACCCGATTGTGCTTTCTGCAAAGCTTGTAGATGCCTGTGAGCCTTGTGCTTGTGCCTGTGCATGCGAAAAGGGATGCGAGGTCAATATGGAAAACGTACCGCGCAGCGTACAAAAACTCTTTGACGATGCGCTCGTTTTGTCGGGCGAGATGAAGCGCGTATATGTTTCTCTCGGTCTATTCTCTATCGTAAAGCTCATGCGTGACGTACAGCTTTTGATTCCGGCTTACGATTTCTGTGTGCCGGATAAGGAATGCCAGACGTCTACGGAAAGCAATCCCTGTGAGCTTTTCGAAAAGCTGAATTTCCCCGTTGACGAATTTTTTCCGCCCATGCGAAGTGAAAGTGGCGAAGGCTGCGGCTGCGGAAACGATTGAAAGATAATATAAAAGAAAACCGCAAGGAAATCGAAAGATTTCCTTGCGGTTTTCTGGCGTTGTGAAAAAAACACAAAAAATGCTTGACAGAAGCATGCTAATATAGTAAAATAAATGATATTATTTTTTGAAGGGGGACCAAAATAAGATGGATTGGTACATGGAATTGGAGTTTTTCGGGCGGTTACTTCTCGCCGGTATTTGCGGCGCGGTCGTAGGGTATGAGAGAAAGAGCCGCATGAAAGAGGCCGGTATTCGTACGCACTTTATTGTAGCGATGGCGGCGGCACTCGTTATGATGGTTTCGAAATATGGGTTCATGGATGTGGCAAGCCTTCCGGGCCATTCTGTCGATGTATCGCGCGTGGCAGCTTCTGTTGTTTCCGGTGTCGGTTTCCTTGGCGCGGGCATGATCTTCGTACGAAAGTACACCATAAACGGTCTTACTACAGCTGCCGGTATCTGGGCCATTTCCGCAATCGGTATGGCAATTGGCGGCGGCATGTACATTCTTGGCATTATGGGTACACTTGTTATTTTGTTTGCACAGGTATTTTTACATAAGCACTGGAAGGTTCTGCATATTCCTACGGCTGAGCAAATTCGTATGACAATTATAAACACCGAAGAAGCCGTACAGGAAGTACAGACGCTTTTAGAAAAGCACGAGATTGAGATTACCAATATTAAAATGGAAGTGGAGAAAAACGGCGACCTTTCTTTGGATATTCAAACAAGAATTCCTGGAAAATTTAACCCCGTGGATTTGATGACGGTGTTTAGAGGTTGCTCCTTTGTTAAGTCTTTAGAGCTTTAACGGGAGAGGGTGACGGTAAAAGGCCCGTCACAAAGCATGGAAATTTCCATGTGCGCGCCAAATTCGCCGGTTTCCACTTTGGGGAAGATTTCGCGGCATCCGTTAACAAAATATTCGTAAAGTTCGTTTGCAAGGGCAGGCGGTGCAGCTTCTGTAAAGCTGGGCCGGCTGCCTTTTTGACAGTCTGCATATAAAGTAAACTGGGAAACGACTAAAAGGTCGCCCCCAATATCCCGAAGGGAAAGATTGGTTTTTCCGTTCTCGTCCTCAAAAAGGCGAAGTACGGAAAGCTTTTGTAAAAGCCAATCGGCGGCTTCCTTTGTATCTCCTTGTCCCACACCTAAAAGCAGCATAAGACCTTTTCTAATCGCGCCCACAGTCTTGCCATCTACCGAAACGGCTGCATTTTGAACGCGCTGTAGTACCATTCGCATATTCTTACCTCCTTTGCGAGGCTATTGTACCATAGGTGAGAAAGGAAGTCAAGAAAAAGGGGGAATGCCACGCTTTTTTTGGCTTTTTCCGTCTAAATCGGTTGACTTTTAGAATACGATGTGCTATACTAAATTATTATGAAAAGATTAAATATCATAACCGGCCATTTTGGCAGCGGAAAAACTGAATTTGCACTCAATCTCGCAATGCAAAACGAAGGAAAAACCACAATCGTGGATATGGATACTGTCAATCCCTACTATCGCACTGCGGATGCGAAAAGCATCTTGACAGAGAAAGGCGTGCGCGTGATTTTGCCGCGCTTTGCAAACACGAATGTAGACCTTCCTGTTTTGCCAAGTGAAATCTTTTCGGTTTTTGCAAATCGGGAAGAAACCGCATTTTTTGATGTGGGCGGCGATGAAGACGGGGCGCTGGCTCTCGGGCAGTACTATCCGTACTTTGAGAAGGAGCCATATGATATGTACTTCGTCATAAACGCAAGGCGGCCGCTTACGCGAACGGCGGAAGGGTGCATCGAGATTTTAAGAGAGGTGGAGGCGGCTTCGCGCCTTCGCATAACGCGTCTTGTGAATGCGACGAATCTAGGACCGGAGACGACGCCCGAAATTGTTTTAGAAGGGCAGAAAGTCACGGAAGAAGTCAGCAGAAAGACAGGTATACCCATCGGGTATACGGCAGTAAAAGAGGGTATAGAAGTGGCAGTGGGGAATCCCACACTGCAACTTACTTTATATATCAAATCGCCATTTTAATACGAAAGGAAGATGGATATGGCAAAGGTAACATTTCGAGAGGATCGCTGCAAGGGCTGCGAACTTTGTACAACAGTTTGCCCCAAGCACATCGTTGTGATGGCACAGGATAGACTCAATAAGAAGGGTTTCCATCCGGCGGAGGTAGTAAAGATGGACGAATGCATCGGTTGTGCATTCTGCGCCACCATTTGCCCGGACGCAGTCATCGAGGTAGAAAAATAAACAGGAAAGGAAGAGGAAAATGGCAGATAAAGTTTTAATGAAAGGAAACGAAGCGCTGGCAGAAGCGGCTATCCAGGCAGGATGCCGTCTGTTCTTCGGGTACCCGATTACCCCCCAGACAGAAGTTTCCGCATATATGGCAAAGCGTATGCCGAAAATCGGTGGTACGTTCCTGCAGGCCGAGAGTGAGGTTTCGGCAATCAACATGGTATACGGCGCAGCCGGTGCTGGTGCCCGTGTTATGACCTCGTCCTCAAGCCCCGGTATCAGCCTTAAGCAAGAAGGCCTTTCCTACATAGTAGGGAGTGACCTTCCTTGTGTAATCGTAAATATCGTGCGCGGCGGCCCCGGCCTCGGTGGTATTCAGCCGGCACAGAGTGACTATTTCCAGACGGTAAAAGGCGGCGGTCATGGTGACTATCACCTCATCGTATTCGCCCCGAGCTCGATTCAGGAGCTTGTAGATATCACACAGGAAGCTTTTGATATTGCTGACCAGTATCGTATGCCCGTCATGATCTTAGGTGACGGCATGCTCGGTCAGATGATGGAGCCGGTAGAATTCGGCGCTAAAACGGGCAGAACCCTTCCCGAAAAAACATGGGCCGCAAACGGTACAGAAGGCAAGCGCCCGCGCAATATCATTAACTCCCTGTATATTGAAGCGGCTGACCTTGAAAAGCTCGTACTCGAGCGCTATGAACGCTATAAAGAAGTAGAAAAGAACGAAGTCCGCGTCGAAGAGTATATGACGGAAGACGCTGACTATATTATCGCGGCCTACGGCACGATGGCACGTGTTGCCAAAACAGCTATCGCTACCCTTCGTGCGGAAGGCATCCGCGTAGGTCTTATTCGTCCCATTACGCTCTGGCCGTTCCCCACGGCTGCCTTTGAGAAGGCCGCTGAAACGGCAAAGGCATTCCTTTCCGTTGAAATGAGCATGGGTCAGATGGTGGAAGACGTTCGCCTCGCCGTAAACGGCAAAAAGCCGGTTGGCTTCTTTGGTCGCACCGGCGGTATCGTACCCACACCGGACGAAATTTGCGATGCGATTCGCGCAATGAAGGAGGGGAAGTAAGATGACAAAAGTATTTGAACGCCCGAAGGCACTCAATGACGTTGAACTGCACTACTGCCCCGGTTGTACACACGGCATCATCCACCGCCTTGTTGCGGAGGTTATTGACGAACTCGGTATAATCGGCGAAACCGTAGGCGTAGCTTCCGTTGGTTGCTCGGTATTCTCTTATAACTATTTCGGCTGTGATATGGAACAGGCCGCACACGGCCGTGCTCCGGCCGTTGCCACAGGTATTAAGCGCGCTCTTCCGAATAGAGTGGTATTTACCTATCAGGGCGATGGTGACCTTGCCGCTATCGGTACTGCGGAAACAGTACACGCCGCTTCCCGTGGTGAAAACATTACCGTTATCTTTGTAAATAACGGCGTATATGGTATGACGGGCGGCCAGATGGCACCCACCACGCTCGAAGGTCAGGTTACACAGACCTCGCCGTACGGCCGCGATGTAAAGACCCAAGGCTATCCGCTTCGCGTTTGCGAGCTTCTCGCGCAGACGAGCGGCGCGGCATACCTTGCCCGTACTGCGGTAGATAGTGTAAAGCATATTCGCGAAGCGAAGGCCGCGATTAAAAAGGCATTTCAGTATCAGCTGGAAGGCCGCGGCTTCAGCCTTGTAGAAGTACTCTCCGCATGTCCCACATACTGGGCATTGCCGCCGGCAGAGGCGCTGAAGCGTCTTGGCGGTGAAGTGCTGGATTACTATCCGCTTGGTGTTTATAAGGATAAGGGGGCAGAAACCGATGAAAAGTAATGAAATTGTAATTGCAGGCTTCGGCGGACAGGGTATTCTGTTTGCAGGAAAAGTGCTTGCGTATACCGGCCTTGTAAATGGCTATGAAATTTCCTGGCTTCCGTCCTACGGCCCTGAGGTACGTGGTGGCACGGCAAACTGCCATGTTATCATGTCGGAGGGCCCTGTAGCCTCGCCGCTGATTACGAAGCCGACAGCGCTCATCGCCATGAATTTGCCGTCCCTTCGCAAGTTTGAAAATAGCGTAGTTCCCGGTGGTCTTATCCTTGTGGACTCTTCTTTGATTGAAGAAGAGGTAGAACGTAAGGACGTAACTGTGATTCGCATTCCCGCCACCAAAATGGCGGACGAAGCAGGCGCAAGAAAGCTTGCTAATATGATTATGACGGGCGCATTCGTAAAAGCTACCGGCTGCGTGGATTTTGACGGTCTTGTAAAAGGCGTTGCAAAGTGCGTGCCGCAGGGCAAGGATGCAATCCTTGAACAGAACAAAAAACTCCTTTTGATGGGGTATAACTACGGAGAATAAAAAGTGAAGCTTACGGATTTTGATTACACATTACCCGAAGAGCTGATTGCACAGGAGCCTTTAAGTGACCGCACGGCCGCAAGGCTCCTTACGCTTATCGGGGGAAAAATTACACACGGCACGTTTACCGACCTTTTAGACATTGTGCGAGAGGGCGATTGCCTTGTCCTCAATGACACGCGCGTCATCCCCGCAAGGCTCTACGGACAGAAAAAGGATACGGGCGGCGCGATTGAGTTTTTGCTTTTAAAGCGTATAGACCTCAATATATGGGAGGTGGCCCTTCGCCCCGGTAAAAAGGCAAAGCCGGGCGCAAAATTTGTGTTCGGCGATGTTTTAGAGGCAGAGATTTTGGAGGTTGTCGAAGGCGGCAACCGCATTGTGTCCTTCTCGTATGAGGGCGTATTTGAGGAGATACTCGACCGTCTTGGCGAAATGCCTCTGCCGCATTATATTACGAAAACGCTTGAGGATAAAGAAATGTACCAAACGGTGTACGCGCGAGAACGCGGTTTTGCGGTGGTGTCTACGGCAGGTCTCCACTTTACCGAAGAATTCCTAGATGCGATTCGTAAAAAAGGGGTAGATACTGCCTTTTTAACCTTGCACGTAGGTCTTGGCACCTTCCGTCCCGTAAAGGTGGAGGAAATTACTGAGCATAAAATGCATAGCGAGTATTACACCGTTTCCGAAGAAGCGGCAGAGAAAATAAACGCATGTCGTGCACGCGGCGGCAGAGTGATTTGCTGTGGCACCACAAGCGTGCGCACCGTGGAAACGGTAGCCGATGAAAACGGACATATGCGAGCGGCGAGCGGCAATACGGATATTTTCATATATCCCGGCTACCGCTTTAAAGCGACCGACGCCATTATTACGAATTTTCATCTTCCTAAGTCCACACTTTTGATGCTGATTAGCGCCTTCGCCGGCAGAGAAGATGTACTTCGCGCCTATAATGAGGCCGTAGGGGAGCGCTATCGCTTCTTTAGCTTCGGCGATGCTATGTTCTTAGAACGGTAGGAGGGTTTTATGTTTACACTTCTTAAAACAGAAAATAGAGCGCGCCGCGGCCAATTTGAAACGGTACACGGCACAGTGCAAACGCCGGTGTTTATGAACGTGGGCACGGCGGCGGCGATTAAAGGCGGCGTTTCGAGTGAAGACCTTTCTCGCGTAAGATGCCAGGTCGCGCTTTGTAATACATATCATCTGCATGTGCGGCCCGGGGACGAGGTCGTTCGCGATATGGGGGGTCTCCACCGCTTTATGGATTGGAATGGTCCCATTTTAACCGATAGTGGCGGCTTTCAGGTCTTTTCCCTCGCAAAGCTTCGCCAAATCAAAGAAGAAGGCGTGTATTTCCAGTCGCATATCGACGGCAAGCGCATTTTCATGGGCCCTGAGGAGAGCATGCAGATTCAGTCAAACCTCGGCTCCACTATCGCAATGGCGTTTGATGAGTGTGTGGAAAATCCCTCGCCGTATGACTATACAAAGAAATCGGTAGAGCGCACCACAAGGTGGCTCGTCCGCTGTAAAGAACGCCTTCAGCGTCTTAACGCACAGGAAGGCACACACAATCCAAACCAGCTTCTTTTCGGTATCAATCAGGGCGGCACGTATGCTGACCTTCGCGTCGAACATATGAAGGAAATCGCAAAGCTCGATTTACCCGGTTACGCCATCGGCGGTCTTGCCGTGGGCGAGAGCCACGAGGATATGTACCGCATTATCGATGCGGTAGAGCCGTATATGCCGAAAGACCGCCCGCGTTATCTTATGGGCGTCGGCACACCGGCCAATATTTTGGAAGGCGTTCGCCGCGGTATCGACTTTTTCGATTGCGTTATGCCAAGCCGCAACGCGCGCCACGGCTATATGTTCACAAACGAAGGCATTATAAATCTCAATAACGCTAAATATATGCGCGACCCCGCACCCATTGAGGAAGGGTGCGAGTGCCCTGCCTGTCAGCGGTATTCGCGCGCGTATATTCGTCACCTTCTCCGCGCAGGGGAGATGCTCGGCATGCGCCTTTGTGTACTCCATAACCTCTATTTCTATAATAACCTTATGGAACAAATCCGCACCGCACTTGACGAAGGCCGCTATGAAGCCTTCTTCGCAGAAAAAATCGAAAAGGTCACACGAAGACTGTAATCGTCCGCTGTTTTTAGCGCATAGGAAATAAAACTATGAAACTCGATTATAAAAAAATAAAGGAAATCACACTCGGTGCAGTTCGCGTGGAAGAAGAGGCTTCCGGACT
>JAZNJV010000173.1:0-1771 GCA_045578225.1 Clostridia bacterium
TGCCATTTGCCGAAGCACCGCGTTTCGGGCGCGAAGCTCTTCTTTTCGTTTTGCGTGTTCTTTTAAGATGCGTTCCATCTTTCCCCCCGCCTCCTCTTTGGAAAACGTGGAAGCCTCTATACATTCCGGCTGGCAGAGCGATTCCATAAACGCGCTAATCTTCGGGTCGTACACAATCGCCATGGCGGGCACGGCAAGAGTTGTTGCATAAATCAAAGAATGCAAGCGCATCCCGATAAGCACCTCTGCCTCTGCCAAAACAGAAAACATTTCCGGTACGGAAAGCTCGCGTTTTATGCGGTATGCCGCCGTTTTCATATTTTCTGCCACGCGTTCGGCAATGGCAAGGTCTGCCGGATACTGCATGGGTACAAACAAAGTGGAAAGCCCGTGCCGCTCGGCCATTTCGTCGCAAAGGGCGGCCATCTCTTCTGCAAAACGTGGGCTGTTTTGCTTCCAGTCGCGTATCGAAACGACTAAAAGACGTGCATCTCGCGGCACACCTGCCATATCGGTAAAATATTTACCGGAGAGCGCGCCCGCAGGGTCGAGCGTAAAAGCGGGGTCAGCCGTTATAATAATTTCGGGCGCCGTGACCGAAAGGGCGCGAAGCTCCTCGTCGGACTTATCGTCCCGAAGGGTGATAAGATTCGTGCGGTTTAAAATTTTTGTGCACAGAAAGCGGTTTCGCTTTTTCAAAATAGGCCCTACGCCGTTCGCGTACAGCATCGTTTTGAGGCCGCACTTTTGCGCCATGCAAAGAATCCCCAAATAATAGAGAAGCGATTTGCTGCTTGTCACGTCCTGCAAAAGACTGCCGCCGCCAAACAGAAGCATCTTCGCTTTCTTCATTTCGCGCCACACCTCAAGGAAATTATACCGCGAGACGGCATGCACGCCGTACACCCGCGCCGTTTCCTCGGGCGTTTTGGAAAGCACGGTAAACGTAAGATTCGGTTGTTTTTTCCGAAGGGTATTCAAAATGGCAAAAAGGAGTGCCTCGTCACCGCTGTTCTTAAAGCCGTGATACCCGGAAATTACAATATCCGCCATTATTTCATCTCCATTTTTCTCATATACAGCGCCTTTATCTGCGCGAGGACTTTCAAGAGAACCGCATTCGCCACGATGGCAACCAGCGATACCGCCGCACCGACCAAAAGGCCGTTTACAGTGCGTGTGAAAATGATGGAAAAGTCCGTAAAGACATGGCAGAAGCTATTGGTGACAGATGCCGCCAAAATGGAAGCAGCCACCGCCAAAATCCAGCTGATAAGATGGCAATTTGTATGCTTTCGGTAATACACGAAAAGCAAGGCCGCAGGGTACCCGATTAAAAATTCCTTGGTACGCGGACGGGCGGGGAAAATTTCCGTAATCCCTGTGCGAAGCGCCTGTTCGAGGCTGCTTATCGAATTTACGTTGCCGCTTCGAATAATGTAGTACGCGCCTACCGCTAAGATGACCGCGCCGACGGCTACCCAATACACCTTAATATCGGAAAAGAGAAGCTTTTTCGCGTCTTCCAAAAGGCTTGTCTTTTCTGTTTTAACAAACAGGAAGTAATAGAGTACAGCCGTATAAAATACGGGGATAAGAAGCGAAAGCTTAATGCCGCGGAAAATGGAATTATTGATGTAATAGGAAAGCCCGGAAAGCAGCGTTCCCTGTATCACCGCGCCAACCAGAAGGGATGCAAGCAGCACAAGGAGCGCGGAGATGGTGAGAACGGGCGTGGGAAGGCTATCCTGTTTCTTTTTCATAAACCACA
>JAZNJV010000174.1:0-5306 GCA_045578225.1 Clostridia bacterium
GTTTTGTATGTACCGGGCGAGCTTTTAAAAGAAGAAAATGAAATTGTAGTGTTTGAAATGTTTGAAGCAGAAGATACAGTACAATTTGTAGATACACCCCTTTGGTATGAAGAAAATAAAGAACATCCGTTCTTTGAGGCTGTCAATAAAATGCAATAAAGGAGAGAACACGAATGAATATTTTTCCGAAACCGCAATCTGTAAAGGTGCAGAGCGGCCAGTTTCACCTTGAGGGGGCAACCGTTTCGGCACTTTGTCCCGAAGCTGCGCGCGCGGCAGAGCTTCTTTCTGCACGTGCTGCCACAAAGAATGCGGAAAACGGTGCAGTTACATTCTCGTATAAAGAAGGAGAACGCGAAGGCTACACCATTGAAATTACAAGCGAGAAGGTTTCTATTTGCGCCGCGGACAGACGTGGGTATCTCAACGCTGCGGAAACACTTTTGCAGTGTATGGATGGAGAAGGCAATGTGCCGTGCGCGACGATTGCGGATGCACCGTACAAAAAATACCGTGGCGTCCATCTTTATATGCCGGCCATGGAATATATGGATGAATGCAAGCGCCTTTTCGATGTGTTAAGCTATCTGAAATTTAACACCGTTATTATCGAAGTCGGTGGTGCGATGGAATATAAAAAGCACCCCGAAATCAACCGCGGCTGGTTGAATTTTGTAGATATGATTGTAAACAAATTCCCGGGCGGCCCGCAGAACTTCCAGTGGTCGGATAAATACTGGAAGGATAGCACACACTATGAACAGGCAAGAGGGCAGATCCTTTCTCAGGAAGCTGTTCGTGACCTTGTACAGTATGCAAAAGACCTTGGTCTTGTTGTAATCCCTGAAATTCAGGCACTTAGCCATGCGTACTATTTAACGCTTTCCCATCCGGAAATTGCAGAATGTCCCGAGGATCTTTTCCCGGATACCTATTGCCCGATGAACGAGGAAAGCTATACCTTGTATTTTGATGTGGCGGAAGAAGTTATCTCTGTTTTCGAGCCGGAAATCGTGTCTATTGGGCATGATGAAATCCGCATCATGGGCGAATGCCCGCGCTGCAAAGATAAGACGGGGCACGAAATTCTCTCCTATGAAATCAATAAACTGCACGATTTTTATGCCGAGCGTGGTATCCGCATTATGATGTGGTGCGAAAGCTGCGCACCTTCGGCAAGTGACTCTCGATATGCAATTGACCGCGTGGATGACTACGGAAGACCCTATAGAATGCTTCGCATGAATCAGGCATTTGACACACTTCCGCGCGACATCATTATGCTCGACTGGCATCACAGCGTAGGGCATAACACAGAGGAACACTACAAAGCACCCGGCCACGAAGTTTGGTTTGGTAATTTCTGGGGACTTCCCTTCGGCAATTGGGACATCCGCTCCAAAAATGTGGAAGGTGCCGAAATTTCCACCTGGTGCACGCCGGATGAATTTACACTCGGCAGAAACGGCGTTCTCTTCGATATGATTTTCTCCGCGCAGATTTTCTGGGGCGGTGAATATAGCGATGCCGTTTATGATGAATACCTTAAAAACGCTATGGCCCATACCGAAAAGGTGCGTGCCGTTATGCGCGGCGAAAAAGCAATCGATGCGCCCGTTTCCGTTTTGTATAAGGCAGAGGGCGATGCATACGCAATTTCGAAGGACAAGGCTGTGTGCTACGGCGAAAATGCAAAGGCAGTTTTAGACGCCGTAGGGAGTCTCTCGGGTGTTCCCGTAGATACCACGCATATGGTGCTTGAAACCGACATTTACGCCGATAGCCTCGTGCTTTGCGAAGCTTTTAAAAAGCCGGAACAGCACTTTATGAGCTACAGCTTTATCAATGCTCCGCATTGGGACGAATCCCCGATGTCGGATTCCACATATTACTGTACCAATATGCCGCGCTGGTCGGCCGCCACGCACGAAATTTTGTACGAAGATGGCACAAGAGAACTTGCCAATGCAACATACGGCATCACGGCAGGCGATGTGGCAATGTCCTATGCGCGTCAGGTACGCTATCTTGGCGAACGCACGGCAGAAATTGATGACGAAGTAGAAAACGCCGAAGCGATTGCGCCGCACAGAAAGATTGCGGACGCATGGATGACATCTGTTTTATACTTTGCAGACACGATTGTGGAAGACGGAAAGACGGCGTACGTATACGAATGGAAGAATCCGTATCCGGAAAAGAAAATTGTACGTATTCGTCCTGTCAGCACCACACACGATAAAGAGCAGAGCGTCATTTTATTTGCACTTGGGTATAAGGAACATAAAAACGCATAATATGTGCGGAAGACGGGGGACTCGGTATGCGAGTTGAAAACGTAGGAAAAAACGCATTTTATGATGAGGAACGCGATGAGAAGGGGCGTACCAGTTACGCCTATCTCGCCGTGAATATTTGTGGGTACTACCAGGTGGCCGATTATACGTATCAAAGCGTGCGCCCCACAGGAAGAACTGATTATAATATTCTGTATGTCACCAAAAACAGAATTCAAATCATCGTAAACGGAGAAAAAAGATGGGTAGAAGAGGGCGAAATGGTGTTGTACCGCCCGTTTGAACCGCAGATGTATTTCTACTATGAGGAAGATATGCCCGAAGTCTACTGGATACATTTTGCGGGCCGCGGCGCCGAGGAGCTTTTAAATAGCCTCGGCTTTACGGGAGGCAATGTCTTTCGCATTGGGAAATCTGAAACCGTTTGCGGTATTATGCGCAGCATTATCGGGGAACTGCAGGTACAGCGTGAAAACTATGAACTCTATGCAAACCGAAGGCTCGTACAGCTTCTTTCCGCCATGTCTCTTCGCATTGCCGAAAGCAAACCCGAGATGCCCGACAAACGGTATGCCGATGTGCAAAGCGTTATCGAGCACATCAATCACCATTACTTTGATGATACAGACAATGAAAAGTATGCGAAGATGTGTAACCTTAGCAAATACTATTTCATGCGCGTTTTCAAAGAGGTGGTAGGCGTATCGCCGCACGCATACAAAATTCAGGTGCGTACGCGCCGCGCGAAAGAGCTTCTTTCGCAGACGAGTTTGTCCGTCGGTGAAATCGGCATTATGCTCGGCTACACAGATGCCGCCGCTTTTAGTAAGCAGTTTAAAAAGATACTCGGCATCTCGCCGCTCGAATACCGTAGAGACAGCGGTGATGCGGAAGAGCCCCTCGATATAAAAGAAAAATAAATATTTTTTGGAAAAAGCTTGCATTTTGAAAAAAAGTATGCTATAATGACATACTGTGATTATGGGTATTCCTCTGAGAACATATGATTGTGTCCATGAATGCCTAAAGAAAGAGAGGAAATATAATGGATACCATTCGCGCAATTACGAATGAACAGCTCAGAACCGACCTGCCTGTGCTTGAAATTGGTGATACAATTCGTCTTCACCTCAAGGTCAAAGAAGGTAATAAGGAAAGAATCCAGATGTTCGAAGGCACTCTGATTGCCAGAAAGAACGGCGGCATCAGCGAAACCATCACGGTAAGACGTATTGCGTCCGGCGTTGGCGTTGAAAAGATTTTCCCGCTCCACTCGCCGAACATCGATAAGATTGACGTAATTCGTCATGGTAAGGTTCGTCGTGCAAAACTCTACTACCTGCGTGGCAGAGTTGGTAAGGCAGCCAAAGTTAAAGAACGTTTATAAGATTGTAAAAAGGGACCGTTTGTGTCCCTTTTTCAATATCGGGAGGTAAGCGAAATGGAAGAAAAAGAAAAAAAGAGCATCGGTCGCGAAATTTTAGAATGGATTGCCTGTATTTTGGTGGCGCTTATCATCACGTATATTCTGCGCAATTTTGTATTCACGCTTGTGCGCGTGGATGGCGCTTCGATGGACCCGACGCTCGCACACGGGGAACGCCTTGTGATGATTCGCCTCGGGTATGCGCCAAGCGAGGGCGACATTGTGGTTGTAGACCCCGATAACGGCAGCGGTGCACCATATATTAAGCGTATTATCGGTATGCCCGGCGATGTGCTGTCGTTTGAAGCTGCAGCCGATAGAAGCGTTACTTTGTATGTAAACGGCGAAGAACAGGAAGAAGCCTATATTAGCTCCGAATTTTATGCGCAAAACATCGGCGAAGGAGAATATACTGTGCCGGAAGGTCATGTTTTCGTAATGGGAGATAACCGTCCCAACAGCCGCGATAGCCGCGATGCGAGCGTGGGTTTCATTCCCTTTGACCATGTGCTTGGGGAAGCTGTATTTCGCATTTGGCCTTTTAGCCGCATAGGAAAACCGTGATGCAGATTCAATGGTTTCCCGGCCATATGGCCAAAACGGCACGTCTCATAACAGAAAACTTAAAGCTTACGGATGTGGTGGTAGAAATTGCGGATGCACGTATCCCTACTTCGAGCCGCAATCCCTATTTAAATACGCTTTTAGGGAATAAGCCAAGGGTACTCGTTTTAAATAAAGCGGACCTTGCCGACCCCAAGATCAATGCCCTTTGGAAAAAGCACTACGAAAAACAGGGGCAGAGCGTGGTTTTCATAAACAGTCGTGACGAGAAGATTTGGAAAAATGTAATGGACGCGGTAGAAGAAGCTCTCGAAGAGCTTCTTTTGCGGCGTGCTGAAAAAAATATGAAGGGACGCCCGGTTCGCATGATGATTACGGGCATTCCCAATGTGGGCAAATCCACATTTATCAATAATTTGTCCGGTCGTGCCAGCGCCAAAACGGGGGACCGCCCCGGCGTCACCACCGGTAAGCAATGGGTTACCCTTCGAAACGGATACGAGCTTCTCGATACGCCCGGTATGCTTTGGCAGAAATTCGAAGGGGAACACGAGGGACGAAACCTTGCGTTTTGCGGCGCCATTCGCGACACTGTGTTTGACATGGAAGAACTTGCGGTAGAGCTTCTTCTGTTCTTGCGCGAAAATTACCCTTCGGCGCTTTTAGAGCGGTACGGTATGGACGATATTCGTGACCTTGACGGCTACGGCCTTTTATGCAAGGTGGCGGAAAAGAGGAAGTTTTGCATTTCGGGCGGCGAGCCGGATACGGAAAGAGCCGCAAGCGTTGTGGTAGATGAATGCCGCGGCGCACGCCTCGGGCGCATATCCTTCGAAAAACCGAAGGCGTAGACGCGTATAGGCAAATGCTTTTACAATAAGGAGATGGAGAAACATGAAGCTTGGCATTGTGGGGCTTCCTAATGTCGGGAAGAGTACACTTTTTAATGCAATTACCCATGCGGGCGCAGGGGCCGCAAATTACCCGTTCTGCACAATTGAGCCGAACGTGGGCGTGGT
>JAZNJV010000175.1:0-2544 GCA_045578225.1 Clostridia bacterium
GCTTGGCCTCCGACTTCCCTAACGCGCCGACGCTACGACCGCCTCCCCCGCCGCCGTCCCGCGTCGCCCCCACGGGGGGTGCTGTGCAACTCTGCGGCCGAGTGGCCGCCGCTTTCGTCTAAAAGCAAAAAACCCGCCGTCTAACAGACAGCGGGAAATTAAACAAAACGGTATATTATTTTGTTGAATTCCAAACCCTTAAAGAAAACGGCCTTCGCCGCTTATCTTCCCGCGCCCCCTCCTCACAGCACACGCGAGGCGTGGCGCTCAAAAGGGTTTAGAATCTTGCAGTCCTCGCAAATGCGCTCGGACACTGTCAACAAAATATCCGTTGTTGTTTAATTTTTGCCCGCCTGCCCGTCCTCCTTTCTGCGTCGTACGGCGGCGGCTTGGGTAACCAAGAAAACCACCGTTGTCGTCCCTATGATAGCACGGTGCAAGCCGTGATGTCAAGTGCGACTTAACTTCTGCCTGCTGTTTTGGGCATACAACGGGGGTCTTGACCCCCGTTACCCCCGCTTTCGCTTCGCGGCGAGTAATTGGTCAGCCATCGCATATATCGCGGTCACGCTATTACTGCTATGATTCAGCGCACGGCGCACTCGGGCAATGTCGCCATACCTCTCCATGAGCCGCACCGCGTAGACCTTGCGGGCAGAGTGCGTGCCGATGTTCTGCGGCAGGCGAAATGCTTTCTGTGCCCGTTTCACATCTGCCCAAACTGCCTGTCTCGTCTTGTGCCCACCACTACGGGGCGACGGGAACGCCCACACCTTCCCCGCCTGTGCCAAAATCTCGGAGCATAACTCCTCGCCAAGCCCCATCTGACGGCGCTTTCCCGTCTTTCCCTCGGTATACCAAAACGAGGGCTTTATTTGCTCTGTTTTGAGGCTCAAAACATCGCTGATTCTCGCGCCCGTGCGTAAAATCACACGGAAGATGAGCGCATTTTGCGGCATGAGAGCCGCCAAAACGTGCCCAACCTCCCTATCCAACAGATATTCGGTGGTCACGCGCGCACCTCCCTGCCCGTGATTTCTGCGAGGCCATTTCCCTCCCAAGGGGCGGGAAACGCCCTCGCCGCGCGGCTTCGCTCGTCACGCGACAATCCGAAATTGTCAAGTGAAAATTCTTCTACCGTTTCACGGGGCAAAATTATCTCCTCCGCGTCGAGGTCTACGGCTACCGCCTCGACCATCTCCCCCGTCGTGGAATAGCCCTCGGCTAACTTCCGCGCGAGTAACCCGTCGTAGAATGTCAGCACCCGACCGTCGCGCCCCGACAAGACGCAAGCGCCCTCTTGCGTGGGCTTGATAAGGATATACACTTCTCGCATACTTCAATTAAGACCTCCTTAAAAAATCAAACATCTGTTTGCATATATACCAACTCGACGCCGTCGAGTGCGGGCACGGCTACCGCCTCCAAGCCCTCGGAAATTTCATCCCAATCGCTATGGCAGTACTCCACTTCGGGGCGTTGCAACGCCCCTCCGTGGTAGTACCAACGACCGCACACCTTCTCGCCGCCTTTGCTTATGTATTTGCATACATAAGACACGGCGGCGGCGTACTCGCCGTAGACCTCCATCGCTGTGGTGAAACCCCAAGGCCACGCGGGGAGATTGTATATTATGTTCCCATTCGCCGTCCTGTGCCCACTGTCAACGCCACAAAAAGCGTCGTTGAAAAACCCATGAAAATGGATTGCACCGTCCTTGTGGCGCTCGGGAACGAGTACATAAGCAAGACCATGACGACGGACGGAATTGTCGAGCCAATTCCGCGTGACGCGCATGACCTCGCGGTCATCCCAACGCGCGACACGCTCTTTGTCGAATGTCAGCGTAACAAAATACTTCATCGGGTTGGCTAACGCCAAATCTCGCACGGCGGCCCTCGCTCTGCGCTGTGCGCGCGCGAGGTTGCCCGCTACGCGGGCTTGTTCGGCGGCCGACAGGCCGCCGTCGCCCTCTATCGCGTTCCGCTCTAATCGCGCGTATTCGCGCTCTTTTTCCTCGGCCTCGGCCTCGGGCGAGAGAAAGGGGACTTCCGCGCGCGTCGGCTTCGCACCGCGCGCGGCTTCATAGCCCGCAATACGGAATATATTCCTATTGGCGGCTACGATTGAAACGCGCCCCGTTGGGTATCGCTTCACAATCGTATTGCACCGCACCCCATCGGGGGTCGTTGTTCTCGGGAGAAGCATACTCTCGAGGGCATAGACGAAATACTGTCCCTATATCAAGTAATAGGGACACGGCACACCGCACCACAGGGAGGCGGGCACTTATGCGCCGTTCCTCCCCACACCCCACGCAGAGCGGGGGTGCGGTCGTCGCGTCGTGGGTGCGCCGCAAGAGGTGCGGTGACGCCCGTTGCGATGGTGCTTCCTCGCCCAACCCGCCGACACCCTGTCGTCCACGCCCGATGGCCTCTGCTAAGTGCATATCGGTAAGGCGATATGCGGTCGGCCGCGCGTGGCCTTTTTGTGGGGCGCACATGTGCGCCCCCGAGGGGGCGGCGGGGGGCGGGGTGGGCGGCC
>JAZNJV010000176.1:0-13493 GCA_045578225.1 Clostridia bacterium
GCTTTCTATTTTTCTTGACTATGTTTTTGCTTTTATGTGCATGGGGCTTTCGGGGTTATTTCCGAAAAACGCATGGGGCGTAGCCCTCGGTACTACTGCCGCTGTGAGTGGGCGGTTCCTCTGCTCCTTTGTAAGTGGCGCCGTCATTTTTAAGACGTTTGCGCCTTCCGGGCAAAGCCCTTGGCTCTATTCTTTCGTGTATCAATGCTCGTATCTTATCCCCGAGTTTATGATCAGCCTTTTCGTAATGCTGCTGCTTTTTTCTAAAGGTAAAAAGATACTTACCCCCCCTGCCGTAACGAAGCATGCAGGAAATTTTACATAACGGACGTGAAAGTATGAAGAAAAACAGTGAATTTATGCGCGGCGTTCGCGACGGCTTGCCCATTTGCTTCGGGTATTTGTCCGTTTCGTTCGCCTTCGGAATTTTTGCAGTTGGAAGCGGCCTTCGCATTTTGGAGGCCCTGCTTCTTTCTATGACGAATGTCACAAGTGCAGGGCAGTTTGCTGCTGTCCCCATCATCGCAATGGGGAAGAGCGCGGTGGAGCTTGCGCTTTTACAGCTTGTCATCAACGCGCGCTACGCGCTTATGTCCCTTTCTCTTTCGCAAAAACTCGGGGGAGACATTCGCATGCGAGACCGTTTTCTGATTGCCTTTGTAAATACAGATGAAGTTTTTGCCGTGGCCTCGTCGCAAAGTGGGGACGTGACAAGACGGTACATGCACGGGCTCATTTTAACGCCGTATATCGGCTGGAGCACGGGTACACTCCTCGGGGCTGTAGCGGGCGATATTTTGCCGCATATCCTCGTTTCTGCGCTTGGCATTGCCATTTACGGCATGTTTGTGGCCATTGTACTGCCGAGCACAAAGAAAAGCCGCCCCACTGCGGCGTGCGTCCTACTGGCGGCGCTTTTAAGCTGCTTATTTTACTATGTACCGGTGCTTTCCCGGGTGCCACGCGGATTTGCCATGATTCTCTGTGCTGTCCTCTCAAGCGCGATTTTGGCGGCGGTAGCACCCGTAGTACACATAGAGGAGGCGGAAAATGCCTAGTATACAGTTTTTGGGATATTTACTCCTTACGGCCGGCGTTACATATTTGGTACGCATGGTGCCGTTAGTGCTTGTAAAACGGAAAATACGAAACCGCTTTCTGCTTTCTTTTTTGTATTATATTCCGTACGCGGTGCTGACTGCGATGACAGTGCCGGCCATTTTTTATGCAACTGATAGCCCCTTGTCGGCCCTTATCGGTTTTCTGGCGGCACTCCTTGCGGCTTATTTTGAAAAGAGTCTTTTGTTTGTGGCGGTGTCTGCCTCTCTTTCTGTGTTTATCGCAGAGTGTCTCTTGCGCCTTTTGTAAGGAAAGACTTGACAGGCGGGGCGCTTTGTGATACACTTCAAGAAGGTGACCACAGAGAAGATTGGCCACAAAAGATGAGAATGTTTTGTGTATAAAGAGAAGGAGCGAAATATGGAACAGTTTGTAAGAGTCTTCAATGTATGCGTATTCGTTGCATTCACTTTAATGTATGCCTATCAGGTCATTTATGCCATCGTAGGGTTCATTTACAGAAAACCCGTGCATAATGATACTCCACCGAAGGCTTTTCATAAATTTGCCGTAATTATTGCGGCGCGAAACGAACGGACGGTTATCGGGCATCTAATTACCAGTATTCAGAACCAGAATTATCCGAAAGATGCGTTGGATGTTATCGTCATTGCGGATAACTGTACGGATGACACGGCTGAAATTTGCCGCCAAAAGGGTGCAATTGTCTACGAGCGGAACGACACTGCTAAAATCGGCAAAGGCTACGCCCTGGATTTTCTCTTTAAGGCGATGATGGCAAACGGTACGTTTGACGCGTATGAAGGCTACTGCGTTTTAGACGCAGATAATCTTCTCGATGAAAACTTCATTGCGGAAATGAATAAGATGTTTGACGGGGGCCACCGCATTCTTACAAGCTACAGAAACTCCAAAAACTATGACGATAACTGGATTTCTGCAGGATATGCCCTTTGGTTTATGCGAGAGGCACGGTATTTGAATAATCCGCGCATGCGCCTCGGCTCCAGTTGCGCAATTTCCGGCACAGGCTTTTTGGTCCACCGAGATATTATTGCGAAAAATAACGGCTGGAAGCACCATCTTCTCACCGAGGACATTGAATTCACCATTGACAGCGTAATTCACGGGGAGAAAATCGGGTACTGCGAATATGCGGTTTTGTATGACGAACAGCCCACCACGATGAGGCAGTCGTGGGATCAACGCCTAAGATGGGCAAAAGGATTTTATCAGGTTATTGGCAATTACGGCGGAAGACTTTGGAAGAATATCTTTACAAGCCGCCGAAAGGCGCTTCCGTGCTTTGATATGTTCATGACGGTGGCACCGGCGTATCTCGTTACGCTTTTGACCATTTTAATTAACTTTTCCATTTACATTGCTTCGTTCTGCACGCCGCAAATCGGCGATGCCGTTCGCGTGGCCACGGGAAGCGCCATTTTTAGTGCTCTCGGCAGCTTTTATGCGATGTTTATGCTGATGGGCACCCTTACGGTTATCACCGAATGGCACAAGATTAAGGCAACCGCATGGAAGAAAATCTGGTATCTCATTTTGTTCCCCGTGTTCCTCTTTACCTATGTGCCGATTTCTGTTATTGCTCTTTTTAAGAAAGTTGTATGGCGTCCGGTAGAGCATACAGAGGCTAAAACGCTGGATGAAGTGCGATAAAAAAGTATATAAACATAAGGGACTCTCACATGCGCTGTGAGAGTCCCTTGCTTATATATGCCTTTTTCTATACGTGCGCCTTGTCGTCCGGCGCTGTGGCCGATTTGTTTTCTGCCGTAAAGCGTCCTTTTTGTTTTCTGAACCCCTTACAATAAAATGCGCATCTGCCATAGGCAGATGCGCATTTTTGCGTTATCTTTCGTAGAGGGAGATGACATCCTCGCCGTCCGTTTCGCGAAGGGAAACTCGTACAATTTCGCTTTTGGCGGTGGGAATGTTTTTGCCGACAAAGTCGGGGCGAATCGGAAGCTCACGGTGGCCGCGGTCCACAAGCGTGGCAAGCTTTATGCGCGCAGGTCTTCCAAAGCGCATAAGCGCATCGAGCGCCGCGCGTGCGGTGCGCCCTGTGTAGAGAACGTCGTCGGTTAAAATGACGTCACGCCCCGTAATGTCAAAATCAATCTGGCTTTCGGCCACAACGGGGTCGGGGGTGGCGGCACGGTCATCACGGTAGAGCGTAATGTCCAAAATACCCACAGGAACGCGAATATTTTCGATTTGCCATATGAACTCCGCAAGGCGAGAAGCGATTGGCACGCCGCGCGTTTTGATGCCTACAAGGCAAAGCTTTTCGGCATCCTCCGTGTTTTCCAGAATTTCGTGGGCGATGCGCTTGAGGCTTCGCGCTAAAATGTTTTCGTCGTATAAAACGGTTTTGAATTTCATGCTGTTCACCAAAGAAAAGAGGCTGCCAAAAGGGCAGCCTGCCTTTCGTACGTTTCTAGATTAGTCTTCTGCTTTGCAAAGGAGAAGGTTTGTAAGGATGCCCAAAATTAAAGCAGTAGCAATATTTGTGATTTGTACCTGCCCGAAAGTGAGGGAAAGACCGCCGATACCGGCAATCAAAATTACACTTACAACGAAGAGGTTGCGGTTTTTGTCAAGATCGATATCGCGAATCATCTTAAGACCGGATACTGCGATGAAGCCATAAAGTGCCATACAAACGCCGCCCATTACGCAGGAGGGAATGGAGTTTACAAAGGCAACGAAGGGGCTTACAAAGGAAATGAGAAGTGCCCCGATAGCGGCAGCAATAATGGTAGCTACGGAAGCGTTCTTGGTAATCGCAACGCAGCCAACGGATTCGCCGTAGGTAGTATTCGGGCAGCCGCCAAAGATAGCACCTGCAAAAGAGCCGATACCGTCACCCAAAAGTGTGCGGTGGAGACCCGGGTTTTCAAGAAGATCCTGCTCGATAATGGAGCTTAAATTCTTGTGGTCAGCAATGTGCTCTGCAAATACAACAAACGCAACGGGAATATAGGCAGCAGCCACAGTGCCGATGTAGGCACCGTCGATGGCCTTAAAGCCTTCCATAGCCGTCAGGAACGTAAAGTCCGGAAGTGCGAAAATGCTTTCCATAGCGGAAAAAGCGGAAAAGTCAATTACGATAAGGGCGGGGTTCGCGGTGGCCGTGCCGATGAAATAGAAGATGGTGGCGGCGACGTACCCTGCAACGATACCGATGATAAACGGAATGAGCTTTACCATTTTCTTACCATATGTAGAGCAGACCATGGTTACGCCAAGCGTAATCAGACCGCAGATAAGTGCTACATACGGAGAGCCAGTAGCGGCAGGTACCTTCATTAAATCGCCAACGGCATTGCCTGCGAGGGAAAGACCGATAATCGCAACGGTAGGCCCGATAACCACAGCCGGCATAATCTTGTTAATCCAGCGAACGCCGGCAAACTTTACGATAATAGCAATTACAACGTATACGAGCGCAGCAAAGGCGGCACCGATTAAAAGACCGGCGTAGCCTACCTGTACGCTTACAGCACCCGCAAAGGCAGCGCACATAGAGCCAATAAAGGCAAAAGAGCTACCAAGGAATACAGGACTGTTTGCGCGTGTGAAAAGTACGTACACGAGCGTACCGATACCGGCACCGAAAAGTGCGGCGGCCGGCTGCATGCCGTTACCTACAATTACGGGAACCACGAGAGTGGCTGCCATGATGGCGAGGAGCTGCTGCAGGGCAAAGATGAGAAGCTGTCCGAACTTGGGTTTGTCCTTGACACCGAAGACCATTTTCATTTTCAAAATTCCTCCTTTTACTAAAAACACCTTGCCCCGAGCAGGGACAAGGCGTGTTTTCCTATATCTCTTGCCGATGTCGCTGCACCGAATTAAAGATGTTTTTGTGTTTCGACTTATTATACCATATTCCGAAAGTCTTTGTAAAGGAATTTTGACATTTTTGTCTTTTTTTTGTAAAGTAAAACGCAAAAACTATATAAAATGCACATAAAAAGCACCGCAGTCATGCTGCGGCACTTTTTAAAAAGTGGGGTATGGGGTATGGAAGTTAGCTTACTTGTAAATCGAGGCGCAATTTATCGGCGATGAGCGCAATGAATTCAGAGTTTGTCGGTTTCCCTTTATTGTTATTGACCGTATAGCCGAAAAGACGGTAGAGCACTTCATCATTTCCACGCATGCAGGCTACCTCAATCGCATGGCGTATCGCACGCTCCACACGTGAGGGGGAAGTGTTATGCCGTCCGGCAACCTTTGGATACAGCTGCTTTGTAATGGCGCCGATAAGCTCAGCGTCGGCAATCGACATCATAATTGCATCGCGAAGATATTGGTACCCTTTAATGTTGGCGGGAATGCCCACGGCGTGAATGGTATCTGTTACTGAGCGCTCAATCGCGCGGCGGCGATTCTCCGCATCTTTCGGAATTTCCGGTGGGGTAACGGGTTCCATCGGTGCGGAGAGCCGGCGGAGCCGCTCGGGAAGGCGCTCGGGGTCAATCGGCTTCATCATGCAAAAATCTGCACCCTCCGCCATGCACATGCGCATGGTCGTATCGTGCATCGCGGCGGAAAGCATGACCACGCGCGGCCGCACGGGAAGAGGGAGACGCTTAATCTCACAAAGTGCGCTGATGCCGTCCATCTTCGGCATCACGATGTCCATAAGTACAAGGTCGGGATGCAGTTTTTCCGTAAGCGAAATGGCCTCCTGCCCGTCACGGGCAATTCCTACCACCGTAAAATCAGGGGTTTTTTCCAGTGTATCTTGCAGCAAAACAGTAAAATTTGCATCATCATCTGTGAGTAAGACTTTCATCTTATCTGCCATTCTCAAAAACCTCCTCTGGAAATATTTTCCAATAATATTTTACAATATTTTCCAATTGATTGCAAGCTTTTTTTGCAAAAAAGTTAAAAAAAACCTCGTAAAACCCAAAAATAGGGCGTTACGAGTTTTTGCTTCGGTGTATACTTAGTTTTTGAGGCTGTGCATCGGGGCCGGAATACGGCCGCCGCGGGCAATCATAGCATCACAGCTAAAGGCATTTACGGGCATAACGGGGGCTGTGCCGAGTAGACCGCCGAAATCTACCGTATCGCCCACCTTTTTGCCGGGGGCGGGGATAATGCGAAGGGCGGTGGTTTTCGTATTCACAACGCCGAGCGCCACCTCGTCTGCCAAAATACCGGAAATCGTTTCGGCCGTGGTATCTCCGGGAACGGCTACCATATCAATGCCTACCGAGCACACGCACGTCATTGCTTCGAGCTTTTCAAGAGAAAGCGCGCCACAGCGAACGGCATCAATCATGCCGGCATCTTCGCTTACAGGGATGAAGGCGCCGCTGAGGCCGCCTACATAGGAAGAAGCCATCACACCGCCTTTTTTCACGGCGTCATTCAGTAGCGCCAGCGCCGCAGTAGTTCCCGGCGCACCGCATTTTTCAAGACCGATTTCTTCTAAAATATGGGCAACGCTATCGCCAACGGCAGGCGTCGGGGCAAGCGATAAGTCTACAATTCCAAACGGAACCCCAAGGCGGCGGGAAGCTTCGGTTGCCACAAGCTGGCCCATTCGGGTAATTTTAAAGGCTGTTTTCTTAATTGTTTCAGCCACCGTGCCAAGGTCAGCACCGCGCACCTTCTCAAGGGCGCACTTTACAACGCCCGGGCCGCTTACGCCAACGTTTATAACGCATTCCGGCTCACCCGCGCCATGAAAAGCGCCGGCCATAAAGGGGTTATCCTCCACAGCGTTTGCAAAGACCACGAGCTTTGCACAGCCCATGCCGCCGCTATCGGCCGTGCGTGCGGCCGTTTCTTTTATAATACGCCCCATACGAGCCACAGCATCCATATTGATGCCGGCTTTTGTGGAAGCGACGTTTACGCTCGAGCATACAAGCTTTGTTTCCGAAAGCGCCTCGGGGATGGTTTCGAGAAAATCCTCCTCGCCGCGCGTTATGCCTTTTTGTACAAGTGCGGAATAGCCACCGATAAAGTTTATACCTGTGCCTTCTGCCGCGCGGTCCAGTGCGCGCGCAAGACCTACATAGCCGCCCGAAGCCTGCCCGATAATGGAAATAGGCGTAACGGAGACGCGCTTATTGATAATTGGGATACCGTATTCCTTTTCAATCGCTTCGCCCGTTTCTACAAGACGACCGGCACGGCGCATAATCTTATCATATACGGCATCGGCCGTACGCGCAGCATCGCCGTGGATACAGTCGAGAAGCGATATACCCATGGTAATGGTACGCACATCGAGATGCTCCTGGCGAATCATTGAAATGGTTTCTAAAATTTCAGATGTATTGATCACGGCAGTGCCCCCTTAAATTCTATGCATGGAGTGGAAAAGGTCAGCATGCTGTACAGTGATGGAAACGCCGATTTCTTTCGAGAGCTTTTCCATTTCTTCTTCCACCTCGGCGAGCGTTTTCTGGCTTTCGGAAATATCCGTCAGCATAATCATGGTGAAAATATCCTGCATAATTGTTTGGCTGATGTCCAGAATATTTATGTTGTTTTTGGCGAGCGAGGCGGTGACCCCTGCGATAATACCGATGCGGTCACACCCCAAAACCGTAATAATGGCTTTCATATGAAAGACTCCTTCCTTATAAAGTAAATACATTCTAATTGTACCAAGAAAGAATGAGAAAGTCAAGGCATTCTATACACAAAAATGGCTGTAAAACATAGAGTTTACAGCCATTTTTGAGTTTTTAGGCGTTATTCTTTGTGTAGTTTAAAAGGCCGCCTGCGAGTAAAATTTCCTTCTGACGCGGCGAGAGCGAAAGCGTCGTTTCAAACGCGGTGCCGCGCGTTACATTTTTCACGGTAATGACTTCACCGGAAAGAAGCTGTGCGGGTGCATTTTCAATTTCAAGAAGATCTTCCATCGAAACACTGTCATAGTCTGCTTCGTTTGCAAAGGTAAGCGGCAGAATGCCGGAATTTATAAGGTTTGCCATGTGGATACGGGCAAAGCTTTTCGCGATTACAGCGCGTACGCCAAGATATAGGGGGACGAGCGCGGCATGTTCACGGCTTGAGCCTTGGCCGTAATTGGAGCCGCCCACGATAATGCCGCCGCCATTTTCCTTAGCACGAGCCGGGAAATCGGGGTCACAGGGCGTAAGGCAATACGAGGAAAGATGCGGGATGTTCGAACGGAAGGGGAGAAGCGAAGCGTTCGACGGCATAATATGGTCGGTGGTGATGTTATCTTCCACGCGAATCAGCACTTTGCCTTCCACCTTTTCGGGCAGCGGCTTATTGATCGGGAACTCCTTAATGTTCGGGCCGCGTACAACCTCCGGTTCCTGTCCTTCCGGGGCGGGGGCCACAACCATATTATCCTCGGCAATGAAAGCCTTTGGCATTTCAATTTCAAGACGTTCGCCGAGCACTGCGGGGTCGGTAAGCTTGCCGGTGATGGCGGAAAGGGCCGCCGTTTCGGGGCTTACAATATATACCTGCGCGGATTTGGTGCCGCTTCGGCCTTCGAAGTTACGGTTGTTGGTACGCAGAGAAATCGCATTCGATTTCGGTGCCTGTCCCATACCGATACACGGACCGCAAGCACATTCCAAAATACGGGCACCGGCGGCAATCATATCGGCAAGTGCGCCATTTTCTGCGAGCATCTGGAGCACCTGTTTGGAACCGGGGCCGATAACAAGGCTGACGTTCGGATGCACGGTTTTGCCCTTTAAGATAGCGGCCGTTTTCATCATATCGGTGTAAGAAGAGTTCGTGCAGCTACCGATAAATACCTGGTCAACGGCGAGGCCTTCCAGTTCTTTTACGCTCTTTACGTTGTCAGGACTATGCGGCATCGCGGTGAGCGAAGAAAGCGAGGAAAGGTCAATCGTGATTTCCTCGTCATATACGGCATCTGCGTCCGCAGAAAGCGGCGTAAAGTCCTCTTCGCGGCCTTGCGCACGAAGGAATGCACGAGTGACTTCATCACTCGGGAAAATCGAAGTGGTGGCGCCAAGCTCTGCGCCCATGTTGGTAATGGTGGCGCGCTCGGGAACGGAAAGCGTAGCTACGCCTTCGCCTGCATATTCAATAATTTTGCCAACGCCGCCTTTAACGCTTAAAATGCGAAGTACTTCTAAAATGACGTCTTTGGCAGAAACCCAGCCGGAAAGCTTACCAGTAAGGTTTACGCGTACCATCTTGGGCATGGCCAAAAAGTATGCGCCGCCACCCATGGCAACCGCTACATCAAGACCGCCCGCGCCAATGGCAAGCATACCAATGCCGCCACCTGTAGGCGTGTGGCTGTCTGACCCTAAAAGGGTGTAACTCGGCACACCAAAGCGCTCGAGGTGCACCTGATGGCAGATGCCGTTACCGGGGCGGGAGAAGTAAATGCCATGCTTTGCCGTTACGGTCTGGATATATTTATGGTCATCCGCATTTTCAAAACCGGCCTGAATGGTGTTGTGGTCGATATATGCTACGGATTTCTTCGTCTTTACCTTCGGAATGCCCATTGCTTCAAACTGCAAATAGGCCATCGTGCCGGTAGAGTCCTGCGTCAGCGTTTGGTCGATACGGATAGAAATCTCATTACCGGCTTTCATTTCGCCGGAAACAAGATGCTTCTGGATGATTTTTTGCGCCAAAGTAAGTCCCATTTTATGTACCTCCTAAATATTCAAAAACGGTGCCGCGAAGGCACCGATTTATAGCTTGTTTTCCTCTGACCACTCCCGCATGATGATAACATTTTCCTCACTCGGCCGCGCGGCGCCGGTTTCCGGATCGCGCACAGCTTCTTCGGCGAGGGCATAGGTCTCATACGGCTTTGGATTTTTTCGGTTTCGTGCCTTTTGGGATTTTGTCATGGAAACGCCTCCTTTTTAAGGATAGCGTACCACGGAAAAAAGAAAAGTATTCGTAAAACAAACTGCCCGCTTTAGAAAAAGGGGGCAGAAGTATATGTACAATCAGTTGTTGCCGCGGCGGTTTGTGCGGCGAGGCTCGTTGCCGCGCTTCATCGACTGCATGCGTTCATCACTGTCATGCTTAAATTGGAGTAATAAATCCTCAAAGCTGTCACCCGTGCTTTCGCGCTTTCTGGAAAAATCAAATTCCATCGGGCGCCCCGGACGTGACGGGCGAGAGCTGTTCGTGCGCGGGCGGGCCGGTCTCTCCTCTTCGATGGCTTTTTTGATGGAGAGGGCGATTTTGCCGTTCGGTTCTACGGACATGACCTTCACGCGTACCGTTTGCCCCTCCGTAAGAAATTCGCGAATGTCTTTTACATACGCGGTGGCAACTTCCGAAATATGAACGAGGCCTGTCTTCCCGTCCCCAACATTTACAAAAGCGCCGAAATTTGTGATGCCTTCCACACGGCCTTCCAGAATTGTTCCAACCTCAACCGACATAAACGTATGCTTCTCCCTTCGGAAACTAGAATAACACAAGGAGTCTTCGGAACATATTCCTTCTATGAAACGGAAAAACGGCGGAAAAACCGGAGACTAGCGACCGGTTACATCCACGAAAACAGTTTCATCGGGAAGGACAAGTCCCAATTTTTCCCGAGCCACTCTCTCGATATATTCGTCCGACTTCGAAAAGGCATCCATATCCTGCACCTCTGCGAGCCGACTTTCTGCAGAAACAATTTCCGCTTCGAGCCCTGCGATCTTCGCATTCGACGAATGAAGAGAGGTTTGCTGAGAAATCAATGCATAACAAAGATACATGATAAGACCTATCATGAAGCAAACGTGAATATTCAGTTTTCTCTTCGGTTGGCCTTGTTTTTTTCTCTTGTTCATGCTATTACCCCACTTATCCTGTATTATACATGAAGAAGGCGCGTTTGTAAAGGGTTTTTTAGTACATTTTCAATCTTTTTTTTATTTTTTTCATTCCCCTTTGTGCGCTACCCGAAAAAGAGCGGCACCGGCGCGAGATACGGCGCCCCGCTGCATGGCACGGCGCCCATACGAAAAAGAAAACGGGCGAGAGAATGCGGCACAAAAGGCGCACGGGGAAGAGAAGAAGTCTGAGAAGAAAAGACAGAAGTGCGAAAAGCGTATGTGCGAGCCATAAAAGAAAGGAAACCATGTGGTTTCGGAATAAAAGATAGTAGAAAAGCGCGCCGAGGAAAATACCGAAAAAGATGTACCACCGCGGCTCTCCGAAATTCACATAGTATAAAAACGTAAAGGCGGCGATGGCGGTCAGGAACCAAAAAAGAAGATCCTGCACACTTACCCAAACGGTGCCGGCGCGCCGAAGCCGCCGCGCGGTGCGAAAGATATCAAAAAGAATACCCCCCGCCGCACCGGCTGCGAGGGAGTACAGGAAAATAAGCGTCTGATTTGTAACCGAAACTGCCATCTTTTACCGAAACAGTCGCGCCAAAAACCCGATGCCGCGCGTTTTGCCGCTTTCCTCGTCCGAATACACGAGCGAATCAATATGCCCTTCAATCGAAACCTCGCCGCTTTCTACACTTAGCTTATTGATATGCAATTCTTCGCCTTTGACTGTAAGCATCCCTGTATCGGTAAAGAGCGAGATGCTTTCCTCGTCAAAGCTGTCCACATCCTCGATGCCCGAAAGCGTAAGCTTTTTGCGGTTTTCTAAAATCAAATTGTGCATGGCCTCTTTCGGGGGCGTTTTGGTAAATCGTTTTTCGTCAAGCATTGGCGTTCTTCCTTTCCAAAATCGTTTGTACAGTATATGGGACGAGGCTTCAAAATAGACCAAAAGAGGAGGTGAAAAATAAAAAAAGAAAAAAATAAAAAAATTACTTGACAAAGTAAATTTTTTGTAGTATACTAATACCTGCGCTTAAGGCGTAAAGGTCATGTGGCGGTGTAGCTCAGTTGGCTAGAGCAAACGGTTCATACCCGTTAGGTCGGTGGTTCGAGCCCACTCGCCGCTACCATATACGGCCCCTTGGTCAAGCGGTTAAGACATCGCCCTTTCACGGCGGTAACACGAGTTCGATTCTCGTAGGGGTCACCAAAAATCGACAAGGTTCGAAAGAATCTTGTCGATTTTATTTAGTATCTATTCGTTTTTTGGAAGTGCGACCTAAAACAAAAACACCCGTCTAATTGCCGGGTGTTTTTTGTTTATTTTCAGGAAATATCCGCGATGGACGCGCCGGGCGAAAAGTCGCGCTCAATCGTTATGGTGTGTTTTATGGGGCTGGCGCCGCTTTGGAAGCTCTGGTAGAGAAGCGATACCGCCTCGTCGCAAAGCGTTGTCAGATGCATGCGGATGGAGGCAAGCTCCACATCTCGATAGGGGCTGACCTCAATATCGTCCATACAAAGGACGGAAATATCTTCCGGCACGCGAAGCTGTGCTTCGCGTAGCTTTTGCAGCATGCCAAGGGAAACATGGCTGTATGCACCAAAAACAGCGGTCGGTCGTTCCGCTCTTTTCAGAAGTTCTTCCATACCATAATAGCCGCAATCATAAAAACGATGCTCGTTTATGGAAAGAAATTCCGGCAAAACGGCAAGTTCGTTTTCTTTCATATAGGTGCAGAAAACTTCGTATTCCATAGGCGTGTGCGTTTCACCGATAAATCCAATTTTGGTGTGCCCCATCTGCTTTAAATGGCGAAGTGCCGCACGCATACCGGGCGCAATTTCCATATTCACCGTATGCACATTTCCGGTGTCTTCGCCGAGCGAGATTTGTACAATCGGGATTTTGGAACTTGTACGAATTTTTTCTGTCGGCTCAATGACAATAATGCCGTCCGTATGGGCAAACGTAGTGTAATATTCAATCAGCTCTCTTTGCGCCTTGGGCGAGAAGTTACTAAAGGAAAGCAGCATCGTACCGCCTTTTTCGGCGATGTTTCTTTCAATGCAGGTGGCCATGGCAGAATAATGTACGCCCAAAAGCTCCGGACAAATGACGGCAATGAGCTTTCGCCCGTATTTCGGCTTATAATATTTTTCAAAACAGCCCGTTTCTTTTGCAAGGTTTAAAATCATTTCCCGCGTTTCTTCGCTAATTTCCCGACTGCCGGAGAAGGCTTTGGAAACAGTAGAAACGGAAACATGGGCGAGTTTTGCAAGCTTGGCAAGATTCATACGCGCCTCCGAAAATTTTCGTAATATAGTGTATTACAATATAATAATATCATAGAAGATGCGGTTTTTCAAGGGGAAAAAACGAAAATTTTTCGTATCCAATTTGATTGACACGGGGCAAAATACGGTGTTATAATGAAGACGAAACATGAAGTAACTGCGAAAAACAATACTAAAAGGAGCGATTTGGCAATGAACAACATTATTTTTGATCCGCCGACAGATTTTAAGTTTGTCCCGGGGGACTACGTACCCTTCCGTGACCGTGAGGTGTGCGAACGCCTTCGCAAAATCAGCGGCAAGGAG
>JAZNJV010000177.1:0-3709 GCA_045578225.1 Clostridia bacterium
ATGAGTACACCTCTGTTTAGTTCATGGAATTTTTCGTTATCCCGAAGGCTTTCGTTAATCTTCTTGGCTACGTTTGTTGTCATTTTCTGCTCTCGGGGGTTGGTGGAAAACCACTCGTCCATTTCTTTTGGGATACTATTCGCCTTTACATAGCACACATATTTAATGTGCCCTGTAGAGGACTCTGTAGGGTCTTCCATCTTTTTAAAAGATTTTGCGATAAGTTTGAGTGTTTGCATATCCACATCTCCTTAAAATAAAAATTCTGCATCCTGCAGACATGCTCGGATACAGAAACACTTATCGCGCATTTTGTCATTCTGTATACCCACATCTGCAAAGAGATACTGGAGCTTACACAAGCAAAATCGCTTGCAAGCTTACAGAATGATTATAAGACAAATTTTTCATTTTGTCAAATCGGTTGCAATTTTGCTTCGTCTGCGCGGCCCATGGGTTCAATACTTGCAGTATCTTTAGAGCAGAGAAAGGTGATCGCACCACATTTTATTTGTCCTTTTTTGCGGGTTTCGTTGCCATAAAACTATCGCAAATCATATTCTTAATTTCATCTTTAGGGATGCTCCCGTCAAGTATAATGGAATTCCAGTGCCATTTATTCATATGATAGGCAGGAACGACCGACTTGTACGTGCTTCGCCACATATAGGTAAGATTCGGGTCACATTTTACATTGACCCAGATGTTGCCGAGGCGCTCGCAGATGGCGGCAAACATCTTTTTGTTGCCTTTGTGCCGCATTACGGTCCAGTTAAAGTCGTGGAAGGGATAGTCTTCGTATGTGTCACTAAGCGACAGGCAAAAATCTATCACATCTTGTCTTGTTCTCATGGTATCCCTCCGATTTTAAACGCTCTTTCAAGTTCAGGCCCAGTATATTCGCGGTTTACTCTATCTGCACGCATTTCATTTTTCCATTTTACTGTTTTTTATGTCGGCGCCGCCAAAAAGGCAAAAGCCGTTAACGACAAGCGTTGCCCCTTCTTTCGGGGTAGCCGCACCAGCTCGTTTATCGCTTATTCCGCCAAACAGGCAAAAGGCATTGATTTTTACGCGCACATTTTCCGGCACAATAATGTCGGCCCCGCCAAAGGCACAAAACACGGCAATCTGACTGCCGTCTTGGATTTTTGCGTCCGTGAGATTGCAGGTTGCGCCGCCGAACACGGCACCGATTTTGGCCACGGTGATTTCTTCGTCTGTATAGTCGACCGTTCTCGTGCAAAACGCGGCCATGTTTTCCTTTTCTTCCCGTGCTTTGGGGGTGGCAGTCGTTTTCACAATCAGCTTAATGCCAAGCATAATGATGAGACCCGGCACAAGGACCTTCCATACCATCGCATACTCTATGATGTTCTGCGCAGCCAAAAGCAGAAGGACACCTATCATAAGACCCACAAAATTCCGGAATTTTTCTTCGCCTTTCAAAAGTCCGCAAAAGCACGGAACAATGATAAAGAATGCCCACCATCCGTCAAACGAAAAGTGTATGTCCGCAATCCCGAAAGCGCCTAAAATATAGATGACACCTGCCGCAATTAAGATGGCCCCAAGAATAATTTCTATCCCTTTTTTCATTTTGTTACTCCTCCGTTTCATACATTTCGGCTATATCCTTTATACGTGCATGCATGTCTTGCACCACTTGCTCGGGCGAGAGAATCCTCGCACGCTTCCCAAAGCTCATAACCCACGCCAAAAAGTGCGGACTTACCGCCACGCGCACGCGGCATTGGAAGCGGTCCTCCCCCTTTTTCAAAATGGGGATGTCTGTGCCGAATCTGTCAAACACAGCACCGACGAGGTCGTTTGTAAACTCTATGGAAACATCGGTTTCCGCACCGCCGTACATACTGAACATCGTTTTTGTGTAGCTTGAAAGGTCAAAAGGCGTACTCGCGAGCACGCGGTCTTCCTCCGTCTTTGCAATGCCCTCCATTTTATCTACGCGGTAGTGCGTGTAATTATCATATTTTTCTTTATAGGTGATGAGGTAATAATTCTCGTCGTCCCACGTAAGCGATACGGGTGATTCCTTGTATAGTGCCCCGTTTTTGCGGTACACCTTTTTCTTGTCCACATCGAGAGTAAAGTAGCGAAAGGTGATTTGCTTATTTTCTGCAATCGCCTCGTGAATTTTATCCACATTATAATAAATCTGCTCGTTGGGGGTTTTTACGCGGTTTGTGATAAACACCTGCCGCTGTAGTTTTTTCGCGTTTTCGCGGCTTGTCAGCTTTTCAATCTTCGAAATGAGCTCAAGACTTTTCTTTTGCGTAATGAATTTCGAAGCCTGCACGCTGTCCACAAGCAGTTTCAGCTCCGGAAGCTCAAATGCGCGGCTTGCTATGTAGTAATTCGTGGTGCGTGTTTTATTCGTGCAAATATCAAGGCCGAAAAGCTCGAGATACCGAATGTCATCATAAATACTTTTCCGCTCCGCCGAAATACCAAGTGACTCCAGCTCCGCTATCATTTCGGGCACGGTGATGGTATGCTCCTCGTCCGTTTTTTCAAGGAGAATCTTGGCGAGATATAAAAGTTTTAGCTTTTGGTTTGATTGTTTCAACGCAAAACACCCTTTTTTAGGGATTGCACGCACCGCAAGGGGCATACTGCCTTATAAGAAGCGCCGCGCGGCTTCCCGTATATTCCTCTTTGTTTTTCTCTTTCATATCTTTGGCAGACGGGCACGTGGGAAGGTGAAACTTTTTCGTGTTTGTGTTTAAAACGTAGGTTCCCGTCTCTGCCTCCGCATCCGCCTCGCCGCCCATGATGCGGCTTTTGCCGTCGGCATAGGAAATTTCAATGCCGGGCTGCGTGTTGTAGACGAATACATTAAAGGAAATACCTTCGCCCTCGTCTTCTACGGAATACGCTTCCATTCGTACACCGCGCGCGAGAAGCTCGTTTCCCTCAAACACAGGCGTCACGCGGTACATCACGTGGTTCTTCGTTTCTTTGATGTACTCTGCCACCATATTTTCAAACGGGAGCATCCCCTCTGTATTCATATGGCGCGTGCCTGTAATTAAATTTTTCTCGTTCGCATTCTCGCCCGAAAGCTGGTACCCGATAAGATGACAGCGATTATACAGATACTTTCCGTCCACGATGTCATACTTTGCCATCTGCCACCCCGTGGGTTTTATTTGCCCGATGGCGCCGCGCTCCTCTGTCGGCATAAGCTCGACCCCAAGGCACGCCACCGCCGCGCCGCACCGGCCGAGCGCATCGAGCTCGGAGTAGCTTTCAAATGCCTCGGTGGTAATTTCCGCTTCGGCAAAGGTGGGTACATTGTTGTTTTCCGCCTCAAAAATCCCGTTTGAAAGGGGCACATACGCGTCACGCGGCGCGTCGCACGCCGAAAACAGGAGTAAGGCGCAAAGTAAAAAGGCAAAAAGCCGCGCTGTCTTTCCTCTCATGTCTTAAAAATCCTTCCTATTCGGCTTCCGTGTAGGTGAGCTCGTATTGCTCGCCGTCTGAAATGGAAACGCCGTCCACACCGCTATTTACATACGCGCCGTCCTTCGTAAGCGCCCAGTAGCTTTTTGTGACATTGTAATCCGCCAAAATGCCGTTCACCGTTTTCACATAAAGGCCATACGCGCCCATCTCGCCCGCGATGAGGTCATGCGCAAGTAGCGCTTCCGAAAGTATTTCGGCGTCCGTATGGATTTCAAAATCT
>JAZNJV010000178.1:0-5584 GCA_045578225.1 Clostridia bacterium
TCGGCATTTCTTGCTCCGCTTGTGTTTGGCAAAAGGGTAACACCCTTCGGTATGTAATCTATTATATTTTCCTGTTCCTTTGTATTTGCGCGGCGAACTGCAAGCGTAATAATTTCCGCGCCTGCATCCTTTACCGCCGCTTCAATAAGGTTTACTGAATATTTCCCCGAACCCAATATAAAACGGGAAGTAAATTCATGCCCGCCGATCACGAGCGTATCGTTCTGCATTTTTCATTCCTTCTTTCTAAACTTCAAATTCCCCCGCAAGGATTCTAAGCGCGGTGTGTGCCTGATGCGCCGCACAAAGCAGTACCCTTGCAGATACAAGGCCCATTCCGTCTTCTATATCGCTTGTTTCATCCCCACAGAGATAAAATCGTTTGGATACCTTTCTGGTTTTAATGCCGTTACAGCTTCCCATCCCTGCCATTCCGGATGCTGCTACGATATATTTGTCAGGCATGGCTTCCAAAACAAAATTTACAAGCGCGGCTTTCGCCTCCGGAGTATCAAAGGCTTCACAAATGATATCCGCACCGGACAGCACATCCTGAAAGTTGCGGCCGGAAAGCCTTACCGTGTGGGTTTCGACATGAAGATATGGGTTGATTTCCGCCAGATTCTCTCGTAAGGCTTCTGTTTTATATTTCCCAATCTGCTCTATCTTATATTGCTGTCGATGCAGATTGGTTATATCCACCTTATCAAAGTCAATCAGCATCAGTTTTCCCACCCCTGCACGAGCAAGAGCGATGGCAATGCTGGAGCCAAGGCCCCCAAGGCCGCATACAGCGATACTCGCGGCCGAAAATTTCTTTTGCAGCTCTACGCCGTGCCTTTCCTGTAGTGCTTTTCTCCACTCATCTTTTGTTGGTATCATATTAACCACCTCCCACAAAACGTACAATCTCAAGACTATCGCCGTCCTGTAGGATTGTTTTCGCATATGCAGACTTTGGAAGTATATCGCCGTTTCGCTCTACTGCAACACGTTTTGTATCATACCCTACAGACAGAAGGTATTCCTGCATTGTTTTACCGGCAATATCCAGCTGCTCTCCGTTAATTTTTACCACGCATTTCACCTCCAAAACAAGAAAACAAAAAAGGAAGTTACCGATTTGGTAACTTCCTTTTTTCCTTTGTTATTCCTAAAGCCTATGCTTTCGGCATCCCTACGTTGGCATTATCCAAATCAGGTTCTCGGTCGAAGGTTATACCTTCCTCTCAGCCCGTATTACAAGCTCCCGTTTCTTATTTAGTTTTATAGTAGCATATCACAGTTTGCCAAATATTGCAATAGAAAAGCGAAATTTTGTTGCGTTTATATGTGGATTACACAGTAACAGAATACTCCTTTTTAAACCCATGCGCGCCAAAGATTTGCCAACTGCCCACCCCAAGCCTTTGCATGATTGCTTTTCTCTCCTCCAAACACAATGTGGGATCGGTATCGACAGAGGTCATCAAAATTGGGGCATATTGATTATATTCCGCTTGCTCGGCCGTCAAACCGTGCGTGTTTACGTAAATATCCCCAGTTATGGCAATATGCTTTGCATAGTCAAGCAGTACAATCTCACCGGGCAAATGGCCGCCTCTTCCTTCATATACCTCAAAATGTAATTCTCCAAAGTCGAAAAATCCGATTTGGGTAAGCGGCTCGGTCAAGCCTTCTGCGTCTTTCCAAAGCACCTCTATCTTGTCAGGTTCTACGGCTTTATATGCGGTTAGAATCTTACAGATATTTATATACGGCTTATGAAGAGGGTTCGATTCTCTGTATCCGTTTTTACCATCATATTCATTTTTAAGACATTGCGCCGTTTTCGCACTTGTAAGTACCTTGTCAAAAACAGGTAATAATCCGCAGTGGTCTACATCCGCATGCGTTACAAGGATTGTTTTTTCCATCGTCTCAAACGCAGGAAGTATTTTTCGAAACACCTTTCGCATTTCCTCGCTGTAACAAGCGTAGCCGCTATCTACAAATAGCACCTTATCGTTGCTTTTTATGATAAGGGTATTGCTTCCGCAAGGCGGCTCAATTAGAGTGATTTCCGTATTTTCCGTTATCGTATGCGTGCTTATGCGCGGGTTAAAATTTTTCCCCTTTGAAGCGCCCAAAAGCTCTGCAAACTTACTGATGCTGTCAAACGTGCGGTACGGGGATAAGCCTTGTTCATCGAGCGTCTGCATGGCAAGATTCACGTGTACCAAAAGCTCGCGGCTGACTTCTTCTGAAAGCCCCATACCCTGCGACAAACCCAAAACATACGTGTTATAAAAGATACTGTTATCATAGACCTTTTCGGAACTATTGTAGTCTATTACGCGAACCTTACAAAGTTTTTCGGCTTCTTTCAAGAAGTCTGCAATCTTATCAAAATCATCCACATAGAGTCCCATTTTGAAATATTGATACTCTGTTCCGTTTTCCTGGGAACTAATGTAAGAAATATTGAAATTAAATGCATCTATGAGCGTCAATACATCCGTTACACTTCCCGGAACATCCTGGAGACAGAATTCTATTAACACAATGCTGGTTTTGGTAGTGTTACTCTGCAGGTACCCGATTTTCTCAAGCTCCGCGTCTGCCTTTTGTAATTGTTCCGCTGTGCCTTCCGCATCAATAAATAAGGTGTGAGAATCAACCGCTTTGTTATAGCTTACACGGGTAATGTTAATTCCCAATAGCGAAAAGCATTTACTCGCCTTCAAAAATGCACCGATATGGTTTGGCATAGAAGTCACGTACGTCTTTTTCACTTCAATCACCTCGTTTTTGCGCTGCGCTTTTGCCTATTTATTCATTTTTTCCAGGTCGTTCTTGCGGATTTCCACACGGCGAACCTTGCCGCTGATGGTTTTGGGAAGCTCCGCAACGAATTCATCGATTCTCGGATATTTATAAGGCGCTGTATGCGTCTTTACATATTCCTGAATTTCTTTCTTGAGCGCATCCGTGCCTTCGGTGCCTTTTGTAAGTACAATAGTGGCTTTTACAATCTGCCCGCGTACTTCATCAGGTACAGGCGTGATGGCACATTCCAAAACATACGGAAGCTCCATGATAACGCTTTCGATTTCGAAAGGCCCGATGCGGTAGCCGGAAGATTTGATAACATCGTCAATGCGACCCACGTACCAGAGGTAGCCGTCTTCGTCCATGGTTGCCTGGTCGCCGGTGTGGTAATAGCCGTCATGCCATACTTCTTTTGTTTTTTCTTCATCCAAATAATATCCGATAAAGAGGCCGCAAGGAACCGTATCCTTTACGCGGATGCAGATTTCACCGGTATCACCGGTCTTGCATTCGTTGCCATCCGGATCCAAAACCACAACATCGTAAAGGGGACTCGGCCGGCCCATGGAACCGATTTTGGGCGTAGAGCCTACAAAATTCGCGATAGAAAGTGTGGTTTCCGTCTGACCGAAGCCTTCCATGATGGTAAGACCGGTAGCCTTTTTGAACTGGTTAAATACTTCAGGATTTAAAGCTTCGCCGGCAGTGGTCGCATATTCAATCGAAGAAAGGTCATATTTCGACAAATCCTCTTTGATAAAGAAACGATACATCGTAGGCGGTGCGCAGAAGGTTGTGATGTGATACTTCGCAAACATCGGCAAAATGTCTTCCGAATGGAATCTGTCAAAATCATAGGTAAACACGCCTGCTTCGCAAAGCCATTGTCCGTAAAGCTTGCCCCAAAGCGCCTTGCCCCAGCCGGTGTCGGAGATGGTGAAGTGAAGCCCGTCGGGATTTACATTGTGCCAATGCTTTGCAGTGGGATAATGGCCGAGTGCGTATTTATACGAATGCGTTGCAATGCGGGGATATCCTGTTGTGCCGGATGTAAAGAGCATCAGCATCGGGTCGTTCCCGCAAGGTGTATTTTCGGTGCGGTTATAGTGCGTGCTGAAGCGCTCCATTTCTACGTTGAAATCATTCCAGCCTTCTTTCTGGCCGCCCACTAAAACCTTAACCATTCCGGGAAATTCTGCAGCTGCCTTCTCGGCTTCTGTTGCTACATCCCCATCCGCGGTGCAAACGATTGCTTTTACTTTTGCGGCTTTATATCTGTATGTGAAGTCATGTTCTACCAGCTGATTGGTTGCCGGGATTGCGATAGCACCGATTTTATGAAGCGCCAGCATGCAGAACCAGAACTGGTAATGTCTTTTCAGCACAAGCATTACGGTATCGCCTTTTTGGATGCCGAGGGATTCAAAGTAGTTTGCTGTTTTTGCAGAATACTTCTTCATATCGCTGAAGGTGAATCTTCTGTCTGTCTTGTCATTGGCAACCCACAGCATGGCGAGTTTGTCCGGCGTCTTTTCCGCTATTGCATCCACGCAATCGAATGCAAAATTGAAGGTATCGTCATTTTTAAATTGGATACCGTTAAATACGCCGTTTTCATCATAGGAGGATTCCACATATTTATCTGCGACCGTTTCAGATTTTGCTTTCTGTGCCGCTACTTTTGCCGCGATCATCGGGGCTTCCGGATATTCCTCGCTTACTCTTCCATCCTGCGGATTTAATACAACTGCATGGAATTCGCAGCCGCCTTCGGAAGCGGCAACCATGCCGTGCGGGATAAGGCTGTTATAGAAAATAGAATCTCCTTCGTGCAGGATATCTACATGATTTCCGACCTGTACTTTGAGAGAACCCTTCACAATGACGTCAAATTCCTGTCCGTTATGCGAGTTTAATTGCATGGGCGCATTCTGTTCCTCTTCCAGATACGGGAATTTTACAAGGAAAGGTTCTGCCAGTTTTTCTTTGAACTTAGGTGCAAGGTTGTTATATTCCACACCGTGCTTTTTTACAATTTTAAGACCCTCGCCGCGTCTTGTGATGGCAAAGGATGTAAGCGTAGTGCTGGTGCCTTCCAAAAGATCAACAACCTCAACGCCGCATGCTTTAGCGCATTTATAGATGAAGGTGAAGCTAAAGTCTTTTTCACCTTTTTCTAAAACCGCATACTCCTCCGTCGATACACCGCAAAGCTTTGCAAGTTCTTCCTGTGTGTATCCTTTTGCCACGCGCAGATCTTGGATTCTGCCTGCTACTTCTTTCAAACTGTAATCCATTGTTTTGTCTCCTTTCATTTTGACAAATTGAAATTTGGTTACGAATTTGAATAAAACAAAAAACCCGTCTCAAAGCTATCTTTGAGACGAGTTTAACAACCCGCGGTACCACTCAAATTACGGAAACAATACGTCCCGTCACTCACCGAGCTCTAACAAGCCCTTTGCCTTAACGCAGCATTACGGAAGGAGTCTACTTGGCATTGCCTTTCGGTCCTTCGACTCGGAGGTGATAGGTCACTGGAAAGCCCCGCCATTGTCTTGCACCACCCGACAACTCTCTCTAAGCTTTGCAATCCGACCGTCCTCGTCACAGTCGTTATTTGTGATATTCAAATTTCTAAATGCATTATACTCTTCCTTTTTTGATTTGTCAATAGTTTTTTTGAAATCTTTTACATTTTTTCAAAACCACAAGTAAATGCATTTGTATCGCTTTACCTCTGTACTCTTCCAGATCCGTCCCCACGGACAAG
>JAZNJV010000179.1:0-17549 GCA_045578225.1 Clostridia bacterium
GAATACGCTTGTGGCGAACTCAAGGTAGATACATATAAGTACTTCAAAGAAATCTACAAAAACGAAAAATAATCCTACAAATATAAAAAGTGACTGTCAATTTTGACGGTCACTTTTTATTTTTTCATGCGCGCGAGCAACGAAACTGCAGATAATTATTGGATTTCCTGTTCTAACGCATCAAAATCTTCTGTGGAAAAAAATTCTCCCAATGTAATTTCTAAGCCATCGCAAAATTTTTTAATTGTTCGAATCGAAATGTCTCTTCGATTTTTATCCATCATGCTGTACGCGGTGGACGGCGTAACCCCAGAAATATTGGCCAGCTCATTTATCTTGATATTTCGCTCATTGCATAATGTCTGAAAACGCAAAGCCACAACATCTTTTACATCCATCCCAAACACCTCCAATGGTTATTTTAAAATATTTTACATTTTTGCGTATACGCACTTGCGTAATTTTAGATATTATGTTATACTACGTTTGAAGATATACAGGAAGGAGGTTATTATTTTCATATCTTCTACTCACATGTTCTTTACGCTTTGGTAACAAATTGATGAATGATATTGAATTTTCAATCCGTAAATGATATACTATTCATATACTTACGGAAAGGAAGAACGATATGAAACGATTATTTTTGTTGCTCATCGTACTTTGTATTTGCCTTAGCGGTTGCAACTCTACCGGTGCCCCTGTTCCCAAGGAGACACTGACGCCTAAGGCCAGCGCTGCGCCTGGTATACCTACCGAAGAACCTGCACCGGATGTTGAAAATGTACAAGTTTCCTCTAAAACATATGTCGATATCATAAAAAGTGGAGACTATTTCATGAAGGCAAAGATCGAGGGTGAAAACGGCATAAACGAATTCTCCGTTTCCGTATCCGAAGAGAGTACCGCCATGGAAACTTTAACTGACGGCATGCTCTACAACACAGTAATAAAAGATGGCATTACGTATATGATTGACCACCAAACGAAATATGTTATCACAAGCGGTGTGGAAGTGGCGCCTTCCGCTAGCAAAATGGCCGGCGAAACCATTTCAGCCGAAGGGATTACGTTTGTAAAAAGTGACCGTGGTGCCTTTCTTGGCGAAACGCTTCACTTTGATGAATACACCACACCTTCCGGTGAAACCATGCGCTTCTATTTGCGCGAGGCACGCCTCGCCGGCATTGAAGTGCTGCAAAGCAACAGTTTCGTGCTCTACGAAATCATAGAGCTTTCTAAGGGACATAAAGACGCCATGCACAGCATCCCCTCGGAATACACTCTTGTAGATATGGCAGCCATTGGCGGCTGATAAAAAGGAGGAACACAGCTTGGAACTTTCTGCACAGCAGCGTAGAGAACAAATTTTGGAGCTTTTGCACGAGCACGGAAAAGTGCGTGTTTCTGACCTTGCGCACCTTTTTGATATTTCAGAAGTCTCGATTCGCATTGACCTTGCCGACCTCGAATCCCGTGGGCTCTTGTCCCGCGTGCACGGCGGCGCCGTCAGCTCCTACAAAACATATTACAGCATGAATTTCAACCAGCGTTCCGGCACAAACGAGGCAGAAAAAAGGGCGATTGCCGAATATGTTGCCGAAACAATCAAGGATAATGATACCGTTATGATGAATTCAGGCACTACTACTCTCTTTGTTCTTCGCGCACTCAATGCGCGGCAAAATATTAGCATCATAACAAATTCTATCGCAATCGCACTCGAGGCCTCCGGCAACGCAAACTTCAACGTTGTGCTTCTCGGCGGACTTGTAAATACGAAATATCAGTTTACGTACGGCGATGACGCCCTGCATCAGCTAAAGACCTACCATGCCGACAAACTCATTTTATCTGTAGACGGAATTCATGCAGAAAACGGGTTTACAACCTACTATAACCAAGAGGCCGAAATCTGTCGCCAGATGCTTGCGCTTTCCGGAAGCACCACTATTGCGGCGGATTACACCAAAATCGGCCGTACAGCCCTCACCCGAATCGCCCCTATGCATGTGGCAGAGGTGCTCGTTACGAATCAAAAAGCAACGGAGGACGAGCTTGAGCCTATTCGGCGCGCGGGGCTTCATATTGTGACAGTTTAACACAAGAAAGGAGTCTTCTATGAAAAAGAAAATTCAAATTCTTTCCCTCATTCTCACACTTTGTCTTACCATCTCATCTCTCCCGGTTCTTTCCGCAGAAAATACGCTTCATATTGTGCATGATCTCGGTGACTACCGTATCGTATCTGCAAACGCGCGCCAAATTCCTTCTCCTGGAATGGGCGGACCCGTATGGATGTATGAAAACATGGGAGTAACGGACAAAGAAGGGAATATCCTTGTCCCCACCATCTATCATGAAATCCGAAATCCCGTAGAAGGGCGAGCGCTTTTCTACATAGACGGGCACGCGGGCTTTTTCGATGAAAACTGGAATATCGTTATTCCGCCCATCTACAGAGGTGCCGCCGATTTTTCAGAGGGGCTCGCTGTGGTTTCTGACGAAAACTGGATACGCGGGTATATAAACCGTGACGGTACGCTCGTCGTGCCACATCAATATTCTACCGCTTCTCACTTTAAAAATGGCGTAGCGGAGGTTGGCATCGCGGAACAAGGCTACTACTGGAACACCTTTATCCGCACCGGCACGATCGACAAGGAAGGTAACATTCTCTCTCCTATCATCTACCGGCACGAAGCATCCTATCCTGTTTTGAAAAGCCAGAACATGATTCGGATAAACGATACCACGTATGACAACCGCGACCTTGCCTATCCGTTTATCAATTACCAAGGACTTGCCTACTTCCCGCTTACGTATGATGTTTGCCGTGCACTTGGCATTATCACCGCATGGGCGCCGGAAACCGGCCTTGTGCTTTCTATGGGAGAAGAACCGTGCGCGCCGCCGCTTGGTGATTCCGTTATGCCGGACAGCACTTATGATACCGCCGCGCTCTATACCGGCACGCTTACCATAAACGGAACCGCCTATAAAAGCACGGACGCTTACTATCCCCTTCTCTTCTACAAGGATATTATTTACTTCCCCGTTTTGTGGCGACAGGGCATGGAGGCGCTTGGAATAGAATACCAGTACATTCTCCCTCCCGGAATGGAAGGAAAAATAATGGGTACAATGCAATTTGCGAGAAAATAGAACGAAAAAGGAAGGCTTCAAAAACCTTCCTTTTTTGATTGCAAAATCCTTTTGCATGTGGTATACTGATATATAAAGTAAAAGAGGCGGTGCATTTATGGCGTTGTACATTACTATTACCGGGCAAAAACATTATTTCGGTCTTCTTCCCTTTGCGGTAGGGCGTGTACTTACGCTTTTGCACGAGGCCGAAAATGTTTATGACGGAAGCGCCATCGCAGTATATGCGCCCCGATACGGGAAGGTTGGGTCTGTGGCGCAAAGTAAGCAGACACTTGCCGAAGGAACAGTGCCTGCGGAAATACTTTTACCGCTTCTTACGCCCGAGACCCGTGCAAAGGTTATTTTTATTGCCGGCGAGTATATCATCGCCGAGATTTGTTAGGAGATGTTCCATGCCGTTTTTACCTATTTCCCCCGCTGAAATCCAGGCACGCGGCTGGGCGGAATATGATTTTCTACTGATAAGTGCAGATGCATATATCGACCACCCATCCTTCGGCGCGGCCATTATTTCCCGTGTACTCGAAAAAGAAGGGTTTCGTGTGGCAATCCTCGCGCGGCCGCACTTTGATACAGAAGCCGATTTTGCAGCGTTTCCCGCCCCAAAGCTCGGCGTTTTGCTTTCCTGCGGAAATCTTGACTCCATGGTAAGTAATTACACGGCAGCAAAGAAAAAACGTTCCACCGACGCATATGCCCCTGGCGGTGCTTTCGGTGGAAGGCCGGACCGCTGTGCCATTGTATATGCCAACCTTGCGCGGCGCGCCTTCGGAAAAGATATGCCGATTATCCTCGGCGGTATTGAGCCGAGTCTCCGCCGCTTTGCGCATTATGATTATTGGGATAATAAAGTGCGCCGCAGCATTTTATTTGATAGCCGCGCACCGCTTTTAATTTATGGCATGGGAGAACGTCCTATTGTAGAAGTCGCGCATGCGCTCGCCGGCGGTATCCCCGTTTCTGAAATCACATGGGTGCCGGGAACGGCGTATGTTACCAGCGTCCCACCGGAAGATGCGGTGTTTCTTCCTTCTTTTTCCGAAATTACGGAAAACAAAGCAGCCTATGCCAATGCCGCAAAGCTGCAATATATAAATCAGGACCCGATAAACGGAAAAACGCTCGCACAGCAGCATGATAACCGCTTCCTGGTGCAAAATCCGCCGTGCATGCCCCTTTCCGAAAGAGAACTCGATGCGGTTTATGAGCTTCCCTACATGCGCGCTGCGCACCCTTCTTACCAAGAAGAAATTCCGGCACTTTCCGAAATTCTCTTCAGTATTACCGCAAACCGCGGCTGCTTTGGAAGCTGCAACTTCTGCTCTCTCGCCTTTCATCAGGGGCGTATCGTACAAAGCAGAAGCATAGACTCTGTAGTTCGGGAAGCCGAAGGCATGACGCATGACCCGAATTTTAAAGGCTATATTCACGATGTTGGTGGTCCAACTGCGAATTTCATGCAGCCGGCTTGTGATAAACAGCTTACGCACGGTCTTTGCAAAGACCGGCAATGCCTTTTCCCCACCCCTTGTAAAAATTTGCGCGTATCACACGAAAAATACCTTAAAATGCTTTCTGCGCTTCGCAAATTACCTGGTGTAAAAAAAGTGTTTATCCGCTCTGGCATTCGATACGATTATCTGGAAAAAGAAAAAAACAACGCGTTTTTCTCTACGCTTTGTGCGCATCACATTAGCGGCCAACTTCGCATAGCACCGGAGCACATTGCCGAAAACACCTTGCGCTGCATGGGTAAACCGAGCGCGCGTGTATATGAGAACTTTGCCGAAAAATTCAGGAAGCATAATGATAGACAATTTCTTGTTCCGTACTTTATGTCAAGTCATCCCGGCTGTACGATTGATGATGCCGTGGAGCTTTCCGTCTACATGCAAAAGCATCATATTCATCCGGAACAAGTACAGGATTTTTATCCTACGCCCGGCACACTTTCGACGGCTATGTTCTATACCGGCATCCACCCGCTTACAGGTGAGCCTGTATATGTGCCGCGCACGGAAAATGAAAAAAGACTGCAAAGGGCACTTCTCCAGATGTACAAGCCCGAAAATAGAAAAATTGCCCGAGAAGGTCTTATCAAAATGGGCAGAAGTGATTTAGTTACAAAATTATTAGGAAATGAGGGTACAAAACATGAAACTTTTAAACGGAAAAGAAGTATCGACTCGCGTAAAAAACGAACTGCGCGATGAAGTTGCGGCTTTAAAAGAGAAGGGAATCTTCCCCGGTCTTGCCGTAATTATCGTAGGGGATGACCCTGCCTCTCGCGTATATGTAAACTCCAAGAAAAAGGCTTGTGGTGAGATTGGTGTGTATTCCGAAGAGCATGCGCTTCCCGCAGAAACCACAGAAAAAGAACTGATTGCCTTAATTGAAACACTCAACGCACGCCCCGAAATCAGCGGCATTCTCTGCCAGCTTCCTCTCCCGAAGCACATCTCTGAGGAAAGAGTGCTCCTTGCCATTGACCCAAAGAAGGACGTGGATGCCTTCCACCCCGTAAACGTGGGAAAAATTATGATTGGCAACTATGACTTTCTCCCCTGCACCCCTGCCGGCGTCATGGAACTAATTCGCGAAAGCGGTATTGACCCGGCCGGAAAGGAATGTGTGGTAATCGGCAGAAGTAATATCGTAGGTAAACCCCAGGGCATGCTCCTCCTCCATGCAAACGGCACTGTTACCATTTGCCACTCTCGCACGAAAAACCTTGCCGACGTTTGCCGCCGTGCCGACATTTTGGTGGCCGCCGTCGGGCGCGCCAAGTTCGTAACAGCCGACATGGTAAAGGAAGGCGCTGTGGTCATTGACGTCGGCATGAACCGAAACGAAGAAGGTAAGCTTTGTGGCGACGTGGATTTCGATGCCGTGAAGGAAAAGGCCGCCGCAATTACGCCTGTTCCGGGCGGTGTTGGCCCCATGACCATTGCGATGCTTATGAAAAACACGGTAAAAGCCGCGCAAATCCAGTAAATACGTATATACATAAAATGGACTGAAAGCCTTTGGCCTTCAGTCCATTTTTATTACTTTTCAAATGTAAATTTCCCGAAGAACTCGGGGATGTGGAATTGCGGCGTTTCATTTTCCACTGGGCTCCACATGCCGTAATGCTCGTATTTTGTAAAGTCTCCGCATTTTAAAAGGTTACCGCGAAGCCCTTCTTCTACAACATTTACGCCAGGATAGTATCTCGCGAGAAATGAGAACGGAACTCTATATGAAAGCGTCCACATATCATCCTGATAGCTTTCTGCGTCTTTCACCGAGGTTTCAAACTGCATTTCTTCGTCTTTGGCAAGAATATCCTGTCGGCCTTCCGATTCGGTACCAAGACCAATCAGCATATATCCGAGCGCATTCGTCTCAAGATTTAAGTATCGGGGGTCCGACGTGGGCCTTAAAAAGAACTCCACACAGCTATCCTCGTACACGTTTTCGCCATGTGCGTGATGAACGCAGCGAATTTCTTTCTCATACGCCCAGAACTTCACATAGATTGCCTCACTATCATAGCAAAGCGCCGCTTCCACTCTGGGTGCATATCCGTTATCCATCCAAGAAAAGGTATCGATTTTCGCCTTTTCAAAGCCATCCCAATTTTCGGGTCTTTTGTCCACTTTACGAATTACGTATTCTTTCATTTTTCGCCTCCCAGATAGTTTCGAATTTTATCCGCGAACTTCTGTTTGTTTTTATAATTCTTCATGCCGGTTGCATCCGCAAACTGTTTGAGAAGTTCTTTTTGCGGCGCAGACAGGTTTTTGGGCACTTCAATCTGGACATATACCAATTGGTCACCGCGTCCACGCCCATTTATATGCGGAACGCCTTTTTCACGAAGGCGGAAAACGCTTCCGGTTTGCGTACCTTCCGGCACTGTATACCGCACATTACCGTCCAGTGTGGGCACTTCCATTTCCGCGCCAAGTGCCGCTTCCGCGAATGTAATCGGCATGTGGCAAATTACGTCATCTCCCCGTCTTTGGAAAAGCGGATGTTCCTTTACATGAATTTCCAAGATAATATCGCCCGCAGGGCCACCACGTTTTCCATGATCGCCTTCTCCGCGAATGGAAATTGCCTGCCCATCCGCAATGCCGGCCGGAATTTTCACGTCAATTGTGCGGTCGCGACGTACCTGCCCGTAGCCCTGACACTTCGAACAGGGTTCTTTTATAATTTTACCGGTACCACGGCAGGTATCACACGTTCTGGCAGTGCTCATAAAGCCCATAGACATACGCACCTGACCGGTTCCGCGGCAAGTGGGGCAGGTTTCCGGCTGCGTTCCCTTCTTTGCGCCGTTTCCACCACATTCGTCACAGTTTTCCATGCGGATTACACGAATCGTTTTTTCCGTGCCAAAGGCCGCTTCTTCGAAAGTAATCGTTACGCTCTGCTGAATGGTTCTGCCCTTTTCCGGACGGTTTTGTCTTGCTCTTCCGCCACCAAAGCCGCCTCCAAAAATGCTGCCGAAAATATCTTCCATGTCAATGCCGCCAAAGCCACCGAAGCCGCCAAAACCGCCAGCACCACCCGCTCCGCCGGCCGACGGATCTACGCCTGCGTGCCCAAACTGATCATATCGACTTCTTTTTTCAGGATCGCTTAGAACCTCATAAGCTTCGTTGACTTCTTTGAATTTTCCTTCGGCTTCCGGATTGTCCTTATTGAGGTCGGGATGAAACTCCTTCGCTTTTCGGCGAAACGCTTTTTTAAGTTCATCTTCGCTGGCGCCTTTTTCTACGCCCAGCACCTCATAATAATCTCTTTTTGCCATACTTTATCTCCCACTACACATGGGCGGCCACGAGGCCGCCCAAAGTGCATCTTATTTATCGTCGTCCACTACCTTGTAGTCTGCATCATATACGTTTTCTCCACCCGGAGCGGCGCCCTCAGCGCCCATATCTGCGCCCGGTGCTGCACCCGGTGCTGCACCCGGATTTGCGTTTTGATACAGCTTTGCAGAAATTTCATAGAACTTCTGGCTAAGCGCTTCACTCGCGGATTTAATCGCTTCTGTATCTGTACCTTTAAGTGCTTCCTTAAGAGCATCGAGAAGCGGCGTGATTGCACTCTTATCTTCTTCGGAAAGCTTATCACCAAGGTCGTTCATCGTTTTTTCCGTCTGGTATACGAGCTGATCACCGTTATTGCGGATATCAATTTCTTCCTTCTTCTTCTTGTCTTCTTCTGCGTACTTCTCAGCTTCTTTTACAGCCTTCTCGATTTCGTCATCGGAAAGATTGCCGGAAGCAGTAATCGTAATATCCTGCACATTGCCAGTGCCCATGTCTTTTGCAGAAACGTGTACGATACCGTTTGCATCAATATCGAAGGTAACTTCAATCTGCGGAACACCGCGCGGAGCTGCCGGAATGTCGTTTAAAGAGAAACGACCGAGCGTCTTATTATAAGCCGCCATTTCTCTTTCACCCTGCAGAACATGGATTTCTACGCTTGTCTGTCCATCTGCGGCCGTGGAGAAAATCTGGCTCTTCTTTGTGGGAATGGTGGTGTTTCTGTCAATCAGCTTCGTAAATACGCCGCCAAGCGTTTCAAGACCGAGCGAAAGGGGCGTTACGTCCAAGAGAACCAAGTCCTGCACGTCACCGGCCAAAACACCGGCCTGAATGGCAGCACCCACGGCTACGCATTCGTCAGGGTTAATGCCCTTATGCGGTTCTTTTCCGGTAAGTGCCTTTACAGCTTCGTATACGGCCGGAATACGGCTCGAGCCGCCAACCATTAAAACTTTATCAATCTGGCTACCGGTAAGACCTGCCTGGCTTAAAGCATCGCGCGACGGGCCCATGGTCTTTTCTACAAGGTCTGCGGTGATTTCATTGAATTTCGCGCGTGTGAGCGTCATGTCAAGATGCTTCGGGCCGGAGCCGTCGGCTGTGATAAACGGAAGGTTAATGTTAGAAGAGGTAACACCGGAAAGCTCGATTTTTGCCTTTTCTGCGGCTTCCTTCAGGCGCTGCATGGCCATTTTGTCATTTTTAAGGTCAATGCCCTGTTCCTTTTTAAACTCTTCGCAAATGTAGTTGATGATTCTCTCATCAAAGTCATCACCACCGAGGCGGTTGTTACCGCAGGTAGCCAAAACTTCGAAAACACCGTCGCCAATTTCGAGAATGGAAACGTCGAAAGTACCGCCGCCAAGGTCATATACCATAATTTTCTGGTCGCCGTCTTTATCCATGCCGTAGGCAAGAGCGGCAGCTGTCGGCTCGTTGATAATACGAAGTACTTCAAGGCCTGCAATTCTGCCAGCGTCCTTTGTGGCCTGGCGCTGTGCGTCAGAGAAATATGCAGGTACCGTGATTACCGCCTGGCTTACCGTTTCGCCGATATAGCTTTCTGCATCTGCCTTCAGCTTCTGCAGTACCATTGCAGAAATTTCCTGCGGTGTGTAATTTTTGCCATCGATAGCAACGCGCTTGTCCGTGCCCATATCTCTTTTAATAGAGATAACTGTGCGTTCGGGATTTGTGATTGCCTGTCTCTTTGCAACCTGACCTACAAGGCGTTCATTATCTTTTGTAAAGGCAACTACAGACGGGGTTGTTCTTGCGCCTTCAGCGTTTGCGATAACAACCGGTTCGCCACCTTCCATAACTGCAACACAAGAGTTGGTTGTACCAAGGTCAATACCAATAATTTTTGCCATTTTATATTCCTTCTTTCTTCAAATTAGTTTGCTACTTTTACCATGCTGAAACGAAGAACTTTGCCCCCGATGGTGTATCCCTTTTGAAATTGTTCTACCACGGTTTCGTCATCTATCGTTTCATCTTCAATATGCATTACCGCATTGTGCACATTCGGATCGAACTTTTCGCCCACTGCGGGAATTTCCTCTACTTTCAGGGATTCTAAAATGTCCCCAAGCTGTTTGCAGACCTTTTCGAGGCCTTGCCTTAAGGGGCTATCCTCACTCTCCTCCATGGCCGCTTCCATAAAGCGCTCCATGTTATCCACGAGCGGCAAAAAGGCTAAAACACAGTCGGCACGTCCATCCGAAAACAAGGTTTCCTTTTCTTTTGCCGTACGCTTTCTAAAGTTATCAAACTCAGCCGTAAGGCGAAGAAGCCTGTCCTTATATTCTTCTACCTCTTTGGCAAAATCCGGCGCTACCGCTTCTTCTGCCACAGACTCCTCGGCTTCCATCTCTATATTCTTTGTTTCTTCACTCATGCTCTTTTCTATCTCTCCTTTTCTGCGATCAGCTTCTGAATCATTTCTGTAACGGTGGCAAGCGAATCTACTACCTGCGCATAATGCATACGGGTAGGCCCTATGATGCCAAGGCCGCCGCGTCTTCCTCTCGCATCGTGATAATGCGAAATGACAACGCTACAATCCTTCAAATCATCATACGTATTCTCATCCCCGATTATAATGCGCAAATGCTCTCCGCCATCCATTTCGGAAATAACGCGATAAATGCTCTCGCGGCTATCAATGAAGCTGATAAGGCGCCGTGCCTTCTCCAAATTCTTATACTCCGGATGATTAAAGATGTTCACAACACCGCCCGTGTACACACGTCGCGGCATGTTCTCGAAAGAATCCGAGGCAATTACGGTATAATTCGTAAAGCGTGAAATAAATTCAGAAGCCTTTTCAATAACGTCATCCGCTTCCGTAAGCTGCGACAAAAAGGCTCTACGCAGTTTTGCGCCGGAGCTTTCGGACGTTTTGTACGGAAATAGCGAGTCTACATAAAAGCGATATCCGCGCCCAGAAGGCATTCTTCCGGCGGAGGTGTGCGGTTTATCAAGGTATCCCATATCCTCAAGCTCTGCCATCTCGTTCCGCACTGTAGCAGACGAGCATCCGGCATTATATTTATTCACGATTGTTACGCTACTTACCGGCTCGGCCGTTTCGATATACTCACTCACGATTGCATTTAAAATCAGTTTTTTTCTTTCGCTAAGCTGCATATCATCACTTCTTATTCACAAAATTAGCACTCACCTCCCCCGAGTGCTAATATTAAGATACCACTTTATTCCTCTATTGTCAAGAGGATTTCGGAATTTTTTTCAAAAAAGCGCGCGGGAATTTTTTTGCCTTTCGACGGGTTTTTATTTTCGGAAATGCACATACTAGTACAAAACAAATTCCGGAGGTTTTATATGCAAAAATCTATCTGGCAAGATGGTGTATCTCTTCCCTCCTTTCCTTCGCTTTCTAAAGATATAAAGACGGATGTCCTGATTATCGGCGGCGGTATGGCTGGTCTTCTTTGCGCTTTGTTTCTCGAAAAGGAAGGCGTAAAGTATGCTTTGGTGGAAGGCGGCAAAATCGCTTCGGGCGTCACCAAAAATACGACCGCCAAAATCACTTTCCAGCACGGTCTTATCTACCAAAAGCTTCTTAAATCCCAAGGGCAAGAAAAGACCAAAATGTATTTAGAGGCCGGACGTGAGGCACTAAAAGAATATAGAAAACTATGTGCGGATATCCCGTGCGACTTGGAAGAAAAAGATGCCTTTACCTACTCTCTGAAAAGCCGGAAACAAATTGAAGAAGAAGTGAAGGCCGTCGCAGGCCTCGGCTTTCCTGCCACGTTCGCAGAAACGCCAACGCTCCCCATTAAAACACTCGGGGCCGTTCGTTTTCCGGAGCAGGCACAGTTTCATCCCCTAAAGTTCATTGCCGGTTTTGCGAAAAACCTTACTATATATGAAAATACTTTTATTACGGGTCTTGACAAGAATACCGCCTTTTTCGCCGGCGGCAAAATTCGAGCCGACAAAATTATTGTAACCACGCATTTTCCTTTTTTAAACACACATGGCAGTTACTTTTTAAAGCTCTATCAACATAGATCCTATGTTACGGCTTTTGAAAATGCGCCGGATGTGTGCGGCATGTTTGTAGACGAAAGTGATACAGGGCTTTCCTTTCGAAATCACAACGGGTTCCTCCTTGTTGGCAGTGGTGGACACAGAACCGGCAAAAAAAGCAGTGCATGGAAAGAAGCAGAAGCACTTTCAAAATCTGCTTTTCCAAGTGCCTTGCCCAAATACCGATGGGCCACACAAGATTGCATAAGTCTTGACGGCATCCCCTATATCGGGCAATACTCCAAAAGCACGCCGCACCTGTTTGTGGCATCAGGATTTAACAAGTGGGGTATGACAAACTCCATGGTCGCCGCCAAAATCTTGACCGATTTCGTGCAAGAAAAGCGAAATGCATACGCCCCTGTATTTTCCCCTTCCAGAAACATATGCAAACCACAGCTGTTTATAAACGGTGCTGAATCCACAATCAATCTTCTTACCCCCACCAAAAAGCGCTGTCCACATCTTGGATGTGCACTCAAGTGGAACGCGGCAGAGCACTCTTGGGATTGTCCCTGTCATGGTTCCCGTTTTGATGAGGGAGGCGGGCTTATAAATTCACCTTCCATGCGCGATGCAAAGTCAGTGTCTGAAAAATAAATTTCTTTCATAATGTAATTTTTTTAGCATACGCTTATCCGGGAGGGATGCGTATGCTAAATTACATTTGGGCCTTTATGCTTTTAGCTTCTGTGATTATTGGCTTTTTTACAGGCCACCTCGGAGATGTGGCAGAGGCGGCCATAAGCGGCGCGGGAGAAGGTGCCTCGCTCGTTTTGGGGATGCTTGGCGTCATGTGTTTTTGGTCGGGTCTTATGGAAATTGCGGAAAAGAGCGGCGTTATTCGTTTTCTTTCCAGAGCCCTTCGTCCCGTGCTTCGGCTTCTGTTCCCGCGTCTTCCAAAAGAGGACCCCGCCGCCGGTGCCATCGTCATGAACATGGCCGCAAATCTTCTTGGTATGGGAAATGCCGCAACGCCCCTTGGACTTCGTGCCATGCGCCTTTTAGATGCACGAAACCACGAGAGAGCGCGTGCCTCAAATGAAATGTGCATGTTTGTACTTATTAACACCGCGTCGCTTCAATTCATACCTACAACGCTTCTGCTCCTGCGCCAAACAAACGGCTCGCAAAATCCTGCGGAAATCATCCTTCCCATTTGGATTGTTTCCGCCGCTGCCATGCTTGTCGGCATACTGAGCGCTAAATTTTTTCAAAAGCGAGGCTAACTATGCAGTTTTCTGATTTTGTTCTTCCTGTTACCATTTCCGCCATTATTCTGAGCGGTCTATTTAAAAACGTGTCTATCTTTGATACCTTTATAAAGGGGGCAAAAACGGGACTTGAAACTTCGTTCTCCGTTTTGCCCTCCATTATCGGTCTTGTCACAGCCGTAAGCATGCTTCGCGCTTCCGGCGCCATTGAACTATTATCTTCCTCACTTGCCGCTTTGGCAGGCCACATTGGATTCCCCTCAGAAGTTATCCCACTTGCGCTACTTCGCCCTGTTTCCGGCGGCGCTTCTTTCGCTGTATTAAATGATATTTTCAGGGTCTACGGGCCAGATAGCTTGCCCGGGCGCGTGGCCTCTGTAATTTCCGGTGCTACCGAAACCACTTTTTACACACTCTCCGTATACTTCGCCGCCACGCACGCAAAAGACACAAGACACACCCTAAAGAGCGCTCTACTCGCAGATTTTACGGGTATACTTTTAGGCGCCTTTTGTGTGCAACTTCTTTTATACTAACCTACGAAAGCAGTGATCTCCTCTTCGGTTATATCTTTATGGAGCGCCATATTGATGCCGGTAGCCACGATGTGCGCCACTTTTTCGGAAAGCGCATCTATATCTTTAGGCGTAACCATCATACCGCGCATTTCCTTCGGCAAAGACTCTATAATTAGTGCATGTTTTTCTTCACGATCAAGGGATTGGAGTGTCTCGTAAAACGCGCCATCTGCATTTTGCACGAGTGCATCCATTACAAGATCAATCGTATCGTTTGCAATCGTTGCCGCATCCACTACCATGGGAACACCTACCGCCAAAACGGGTACGCCGATGGTTTCTCGGTTTATAGCCTTTCGTTTATTTCCAACCCCACTCCCGGGAGAAATGCCGGTGTCCGCAAGTTGAATGGTTGTGCCGACGCGCTCTGTTTTTCGGGAAGCAAGCGCATCTACAACAATTACAAGGTCCGGCTTTACACGTTCTGCAACGCCTTTTATAATTTCGCCTGTTTCAATGCCCGTAATCCCTAGAACGCCCGGTGCAAGCGCACAAACCGGTGCAAGTCTTTCCGTGGCTTTCGGGAGATGCGAAAAAAGATGCCTGGTCACCACCAGTTTCGGTATCACTTTAGGTCCCAGGGAATCTGGCGTAATTTCGCCATTTCCAAGGCCCGCCACAAGTGTAAGGCCAGGGTCATGCGCCATTTCGGAAATTTCTTTTGCGAGTTGCCTTGCGGCTTCTTTTAAAATGGATGGGTCGCTTTCGAGTAGCGGCGGCATTTCAATCGTTACATACCGGCCACACGGCTTTCCAATTACTTTTGCTCCTTCTTCATCTAACACCTCTACACGCGTTGTGCGTACCTCTTCTCCACTTTCCGTGTATTCCACACCGGGAATCTTTTTTTCTTTTGCCGTTTCCCAATATATCTCGGCGCTTTCAAGCGCGAGGTCAGTTCGAATTTGCATACACTCGCCTCCTTTTCTTCTAGTGTTTACCGGAAGATGCAGAATATACATTTTTGTATATTTGCACCTTTTTCGGGTGAAAATACCAAAAAGAGAGGAGTGTTTCACCATGAAAAACACAAAAAAGAACACCTGGATTGCTATAGGCTGCGTGGCGCTCGCGATACTGGCCTCGCAAATGTATAAAGCAATGCAAAACGAAAGCGCTGGAAAAGAAGAGGTGGCTGTTGTTTCTGAGATTCGCCCCACCGCATCGCCCATCACCACACCCGGTATTTTCAAAAATGAACCTGTCCCCAAAAACGAGAGTACGCCCGAGCCTACGCCCCCTGCAGAAGCGTCCGTGCCCATCTCGGCGCCTGCGCCCTCATCTTCCCCTATTCCCTCGCCGAAAAACTTTCTTCTTCCGGCCACCGGAGAAGTACATCGCCCGTTTTCAGACACAGAACTCGTGAAATTTGAACCGCTTGGTATTTGGCGTTGTCATCTCGGCATTGATTTTCTGCCTTCTGAAAATGATATTGTGTTCGCTTGCGCAGGTGGAACCGTGGAAAATATATACGAAGACCCTTTATACGGTACCACAGTTCTGCTAGACCACGGAAACGCCTTGAAAAGTTATTATAGCTCGCTTTCTGCCGTCTCTGTAGAAATAGGAGCAGCCGTTTTGGGCGGTGCAGAAATTGGGCATATGGGTGAAACCGCACCCTCGGAAAAAGGTATACATCTCCATTTTGCCATGGAAAAAGACGGAAAGCCTATGGACCCGTTTGAAAGAATCGAATAGAATTACAAAAGGAACGGCGCAAAACCGTTCCTTTTGTACATAGAAATTTAACATTTTTGTAAGAAAAACCCTTGCTTTTTCCAGAAAGATAGCGTATAATAGAGCTATCAAGCAAAAAAGGCGGTGGCACTTATGGGTTTTGAAGAAAACACAATGAAGTTCAATATCGAAACAGATCCTGCACAAAAGGTACGGAATATTTTAACCACAGTACACAGTGCACTTTTGGAAAAAGGATATAATCCCGTAAGCCAGATGGTCGGGTACCTTATTTCCGGGGATCCCACTTACATTACAAGCCACAAAAACGCCCGCAGCCTCATAAACCATGTGGAACGGGACGAAATTATTGAGGTTTTACTCCGCGATTATTTGGATTTAAAGGCATAATCTGCACACACTTCGCGTATGGGGCAATCCGTGCATTTTGGTGATGCTGCGCGGCAAACCGCGCGCCCGTGCAGTACAAGCTGATGGCAAAATTTTGTCTGATAGTCTTTTGGTACAATTTTGAGTAAATCAAACTCCACCTTGGTGGGGTTTTGATTTTTTGTAAGGCCAATTCTTCTCGCAATACGCCCTGCATGTGTATCGACAACAATGCCGGGTTTGCCGAAAATATCCCCAAGTACCAAATTGGCCGTTTTTCTCCCAACGCCCGGAAGACGCAAAAGTTCTTCCATGGTATCCGGCACACGACCCGAGAATTCGCGGCAAAGCACCTCGCCGCACGCTTTTAAATTCCGTGCTTTATTATGATAAAATCCAGTGGAACGTATTAGGTTCTCCAGTTCTTCTATATCCGCACCGGCAAACGCCGCAGGATCGGGAAACCGCTTAAAAAGTGCAGGGGTTACTAAATTTACGCGTGCATCCGTGCACTGCGCCGCAAGCTGTGTGGCCACGAGAAGATGAAACGCGTCTTTATAATCCAGCGTGCAGTCCGCATCCGGGTACTCTACGTTAAACTTTTCCCGTATGTATTTTACCTTTTCTTTTTTGTCCATTTCGTTCTCTCCTTTTCTTTTAATATTTTATCATAAAGTGCTTGCAAAAGTAAAGTTTTTCATGTATAATAACTACATATAATTTCTGGGAGGTTTTTAACATGTACAGTACAAATGAAATTCGTAAAATTGATCCGCAGGTTGCGGATGCAATTGAAGCTGAAGTAAACCGTCAGCGTAATAAAATTGAGCTGATTGCTTCCGAAAACTTCGTAAGCAATGCAGTAATCGAAGCTATGGGTACCCCTTTAACGAATAAATACGCAGAAGGCTATCCCGGCAAGCGGTATTACGGCGGCTGCGAATGTGTAGATATCGTGGAAAATCTTGCACGTGAACGCGCTTGCGAGCTTTTCGGTGCTGACCACGCAAATGTGCAGCCGCATTCCGGCGCTCAGGCAAACCTGGCTGTTTTCTTTGCCTTTTTAAATCCTGGCGATACTGTTCTCAGCATGAACCTCGCCCACGGCGGACATCTTAGCCACGGTAGCCCCGTAAACATTTCCGGCAAGCATTATAACATTGTTCCCTACGGTGTTACAGAAGATACCAATACCATTGACTATGATGAAATTCGCCGTCTGGCTATCGAAAATAAGCCGAAGCTCATTTTGGCCGGTGCAAGTGCATATCCGAGAACGATTGACTTTGCAAAGTTCGCTGAAATCGCAAAAGAAGTTGGCGCATACTTTATGGTTGACATGGCACACATTGCCGGTCTTGTAGCGGCAGGGCTTCATCCCAATCCCGTACCGTACGCCGACTTTGTGACAACCACAACGCACAAAACGCTCCGCGGCCCGCGTGGCGGTATGATTCTCTGCAAGGAAGAATACGCAGCTATGATTAATAAGGCAGTATTCCCCGGCAATCAGGGTGGTCCCCTGATGCATGTCATTGCCGGCAAGGCTGTCTGCCTGAAAGAGGCGCTGTCTCCTGAGTTTAAGGACTATCAGCTTCAGGTCAAGAAGAATGCGGCAGCTCTTGCCAAGG
>JAZNJV010000180.1:0-6994 GCA_045578225.1 Clostridia bacterium
TGCCGGAAATGGATGACGGTGCAAAAAGTGTGTCTGAGAGCCTCGAAATGCTTTCTTCCGCTTTTTCGCAGGGCGTTCGCACATGCGTAGGGACGCCGCACGCGTTTCTGCATAAGGACCATGCGCTCGAGCTCTTTTTAGAGCGCCGCCAGAAAAGCGTTTCGGTGCTTCGTGCCGCTATGGAAGAAAGTGCTTTGCCGCTTCCCGAGCTTTTTCTCGGCGCGGAGGTATTTCTTGACCATGATATCCATGACATTCCGGGTATAGAAAAGCTTTGTATCGGGGAAACGCCGTACATGCTCGTAGAGCTTCCCTTTACAAATTACAACCCTTACTGGAGTGAGTGGCTCCATTCGCTCACGCTCAAAGGCATTTTACCGATTCTCGCACATATTGAACGGTATGCCGCAGCCGAACGTATTTTGGCAGACTTTGCCGGAATGCCGATTGCTTTCCAGCTGAATGCAAGTCTTGTTTCCACCTTCTATGGAAAACGCTTTTTTAAAAAGCTTCTCTCAGGAGACGTTCCTTGTCTTTTCTCCAGTGACATGCATAACACAAAAACTCGAAAATGTGAAATGCAAAACGCATTTCGCTATGTGCACAAAAAATTTCCCAAAGAGGCTGACGCGCTTTTTTGCGGACGCGCCCAGGCCATGATGAACACAAGGAGATGTGAAACCGCATGATAAAATTACATATTCGAAATCGGTACATTTTCCCCGTGGACATCCTTCTATGCTTCCTAGCGTATGTATTTGTGATTATCAGCATATTCCCGCTCAAGGAGTTTGGATGGTATTTCTGCGAGGGGCTCCCCACCATTATCGCCGCCGCCGTTTCCTATGTGGTGATTTTGGCGGCCTTCCATATGTATCATGTGGACTGGCTGTATGCAAGTGCCTCTGAATATCTGTACCTTTTGCTCGCCTGCGGCTTGGCCGGCATTACCTCAATGCTTGCCGGTACATTTCTCGCAAACGGCGTGCTGTATCCAAAACTGAATTTTACTGCGGCCATCGATATCACAGTGCTGATTTGCGGGCTCCGCTTTGCGATTCGCTTTTTATGCAAACTGATAAGCGGGCACGGCGGCAAGGATGGCAAGCGCGTTTTAATCATCGGCGCCGGAAAACTCGCGGTTTCCCTACTGCGCGATATTAAAGAAAGTGACCGTCTTGGCTACTACGTGGTCGGTCTTATTGACGATAATACGCAAAAAACCCATCAAAACATATACGGTGCCCATGTTTTAGGCACACGGAAAGATATCCCGCGTATTGTAAAAGAAAAAAATGTAGAAGAAATTATTTTTGCGATTTACGACCTTTCGCCGAAGGACAAAACAGATATACTGGATATTTGCAGTGCCACCGGCAAAAAGGTGAAAATTCTGCCGGGTATGGAGGCGCTTCTCCATGGCAAGAATACTTTGACGCAGATGCGCGAAGTTGCCATTGAAGACCTTTTGGAGCGTGAGCCCATTACCTTAGATAACCAGCTTCTGCAGGACGAAATATATGATAAAGTCGTTTTGGTAACCGGCGGTGGCGGCTCTATCGGTAGTGAGCTTTGCCGACAAATTGCAAAATTCAATCCACGGCGTCTTGTAATCGTGGATATTTACGAAAACACCACATATGAGTTCCAAAATGAACTCTCTGAAAAATATCCGAATCTCGACCTTCGTGTTTTGATTGCTTCCGTGCGCGACCGCAAGCGGCTTGCCGATATTTTCAGAACCCATAAACCCGAGATTGTATTCCACGCCGCTGCCCATAAGCATGTGCCGCTTATGGAGGACAGCCCCGGGGAAGCCATTAAAAACAATATTTTCGGTACATATAACACCGTGCAGTGTGCAGAAGAATTCGGCGTGCGCCGTTTCGTTATGATTTCCACCGACAAGGCTGTAAACCCCACAAACGTAATGGGTGCCACAAAACGCATGTGCGAAATGATTGTGCAGTCGAAGCGCGGACGCAGCAAAACAGAATTTGTGGCCGTTCGCTTTGGTAACGTACTCGGCTCTAACGGCTCCGTAATCCCGCGTTTTAAAAGACAGATTCTGGCCGGCGGCCCTGTTACGGTCACGCATCCGGAAATCACGCGTTTCTTTATGACAATTCCGGAAGCCGCACAGCTTGTTCTGCAAGCCGCGGCGTATGCTAAAGGCGGCGAGATATTTGTTCTCGATATGGGTAGCCCTGTTCGCATTTATGAACTTGCGCAAAAAATGATTCGCCTCTCCGGCTATCGTCCGAATAAGGATATAAAAATTGAGTTTACCGGCCTCCGCCCCGGCGAAAAGCTTTATGAAGAGCTTTTGATGGCAGAAGAGGGTCTTTCCAAAACAGCGCACAGCAAAATCTTTGTAGGGCAGCCGCTGAACGTAAGTCCCGAAGAGCTTCGTGAAAAGCTGGAGAAACTTGAAAGCGCGCTTCCGGAGGATACGGAAACCATTAAGAAAATTCTTTCTGAAGCCGTTCCCACATATAAGTACCAGTCGAAATAAAAGCAAAAATAGTAAGGGCCTATCCGCATTGGATAGGCCCTTTTTGTATGCCGTTATTTATCTGTAACTTTTTCCTCACAGTAGACGCAGCGATAAATCTTCTTCTCTGCATTTACAAGGCGGAATGTATGCGGCAGTTCCTGCTCACAAGAGGTGATACAGGCGGGATTTTGGCACTCGAGTCTATCGATTACCACATCCTCAGCAAAAGGTGCCACATCTTCATCTGCGCTTTCGAGTAGCTTTAAAATAAGCGCCATACGCATGTACTTTCCGCAGAGCACCTGCAGGAAGTAACAGGCGCGCGGATCGTCATCCACCGAAACACTGATTTCGTTTACGCGCGGCAGCGGATGCATTACGATAAGCGACTCTCTCCCGTGAGAGAGCTTATCTGCCGTTAAGATATAGCTATCTTTGAGCCGCTCGTACTCCTCGGGATTTTCAAACCGTTCTCTTTGAATACGCGTCATGTAGAGAATGTCGAGGTCCGGCAGCACCGCTTCGAGGCTCGTAGCCTGACGGTACTCGATATTCTGTGCATCGAGAATTTCTCTTTTTACATAACTCGGAACGGAAAGCTCTTCGGGCGAAATCAGCACGAATTTTGTGCCCGGATATCTCGAAAGTGCGGCGATGAGAGAATGTACGGTTCTGCCGTATTTCAGGTCTCCGCAAAAGCCGACGGTGAGATTTTCGAGCGTTCCTTTCTTTCTGCGAATTGTTAAAAGGTCCGCAAGTGTTTGTGTGGGGTGGCAATGGCCGCCATCCCCTGCATTGATGACAGGTACAGATGCATTTTGAGCCGCTACAAACGGCGCGCCTGCCTTCGGGTGGCGAATCGCTAAAATATCAGCATAACAGCTCAGTACTTTTGCCGTATCTGCCATGCTCTCGCCTTTAGATGCAGAGGAGCTATTCGGCTCAGAAAAGCCGAGCACATTGCCGCCAAGCTCGTACATGGCCGCTTCAAAGCTGAGGCGCGTACGGGTACTCGGCTCAAAAAAGAGCGTGGCCAGCTTTTTGCCGTGGCATTTTTCTGCATACTTTTTCGGATGATCCATAATATCCTCGGCCGTCTCCAGTAGCGCGTCAACCTCGGCGATGGATAAATCGAGGATGTCCATTACACTGCGTTTCATTTTGCCGCCCCCTGTATCCAGGATTCATCGGACGGGTTATTTCGGAATGCGATGAGACGTGCAACGTCCTCTTCACGAATGTAGCCTTCTTCGGCGGCTATTTCGGCGATAACGTCAAAATTCGTGAGCGAAATGTTCTTCACATTGGCTTCTTCGAGACGTACAAGGCCTTTTTTCATGCCGTAGGTAAAGATGCTGACAACGCCCAAAACCTCGGCGCCTGCCTCGCGGAGCACCTCCACAACCTCGATAACGCTGCCGCCTGTGGAGATAAGGTCTTCCACAACTACAACCTTCTGTCCCTTTTCAAGGCGACCTTCAATCTGGTTCTGTCTGCCGTGGTCCTTTTTGCCGGAGCGGACATAGCCCATCGGCATATCTAAAATGTGCGCCGTGATGGCGGCGTGGGCAATGCCCGCGGTGGAAGTGCCCATAAGAACTTCCGCTTCGGGGTAATGTTCTTTAATAAGGCTTGCAAGACCGTTTTCAATGTGCGTACGCACCTCGGGTGCTGTAAGCGTGAGGCGATTGTCACAGTAGACGGGGCTTTTAATGCCGCTGGCCCATGTGAAAGGCTCGTCAGGTCTAAAGAATACGGCCTTGATTGAAAGTAAGTCTTTTGCTATCTGCTTTTGCATTTTTGTTCCTCCCCTTTTTTTATCCTACAAACTCTTTCATGCATCTTTCATATGCCGCTACGGGGTCTTCTGCCGCGGTAATCGGGCGGCCGACTACGATATAGTCAGAGCCGAGCGCCTTCGCGCCTTCGGGTGTGGTGATGCGCTTTTGGTCACCTACATCGCCGTCCGAAAAGCGAACACCGGGGGTAACGGTTAAAAACTTCTCGCCGCACACGTCATGGACTTTACCTGCCTCCAGCGGCGAGCAAACTACGCCGTCAAGCCCTGCGCGCTTTGCATTTTCTGCATAGTGCATTACGACGCGGTCAATCGGTTCGTTAATTAAAAGGTCACTTTTCATATGTGCTTCATCGGTGCTTGTAAGCTGGGTTACGGCAATGAGAATGGGGCGTGTGCCGTCAGGTCTTGTAAGCCCTTCGATCGCCGCCTCCATCATGGGAATGGTGCCGAAGGCGTGCAGATTCGTCATATCCACATCAAGCTTTGAGAGCACCGCCATCGATTTTTTTACCGTATTTGGAATATCGCAAAGCTTTAAATCGAGGAAAATTTTATGTCCGCGTTCCTTAATCTGGCGCACAATATCGGGGCCTGCTCCGTAAAAGAGCTCCATACCGATTTTTACAAACGGCTTCTTCCCTTCGAACTTGTCGAGGAATGCAAGGCATTTTTCTGCAGAGTCAAAATCGCAGGCAATAATTACATCTTTTCCCATTTTTCTCTCCCTTTCTATCTTGCGCTTCCGATAATTTCGGACAGCGAATTGATTTTGTATTTTTCCATGACGCGCGGAAGGTCTAAAATAATATCGCGGCAGGCATACGGATTTACAAGGTTTGCCGCACCGACCTCAACAGCCGTGGCACCGGCCATCATCATTTCGATTACATTTTCAGCCGTTTCCACACCGCCGATGCCGACCACAGGGATTTTCACAGCGTTGGCCACCTGATAGACCATACGAACGGCCACAGGGAAAATGGCAGGCCCCGAAAAGCCGCCCATGGTATTGGCAATCACAGGTTTTCCTGTTTTTAAATTTATGCGCATGCCGAGTAGCGTATTGATAAGGCTTATGCCGTCAGCCCCTGCCTCCTCGACGGCACGTGCGATCGAGACAATGTCGGTTACATTCGGCGAAAGCTTAATAATAAGCGGTTTTGTTGTTTTGGCGCGGACGGCGCGTGTGACTTCGGCCGCGTTTTCGGGCACTGTCCCAAAGCTCATACCGCCGCCGTGTACGTTCGGACAGCTGACGTTTACCTCAAGCCAGCCTACCTCGTCGCATGCGTCCAGTTTTTCTGCGCAGTATACATATTCCTCCACGGAAAAACCGCTGATGTTTGCCATCACCTTTTTATGAAAGCACTTTTTCATGCGCGGCAGTTCTTCGGAAATGACCTTCTCCACGCCGGGGTTTTGAAGCCCTACGGCGTTGATAAGACCCGCCGTGCATTCGGCGATTCTCGGTGTGGGGTTTCCAAAGCGCGGCTCGCGCGTGGTACCCTTAAACGAGAAGGTACCGAGGATATTGATATCATAAACTTCGGCAAATTCATACCCAAAGCCAAACGTGCCGCTTGCAGGGATTACGGGGTTTTCAAGTTCTATTCCGCACAGGGAAACGCGTGTATCTACCACAGAATCTCCTCCTTTAAAAGCACGGGACCTTCTTTACAGATGCGGCGATTCCCATAAATCGTTTTGCACGAGCATCCCATGCACGCGCCAAAGCCGCATCCCATTCTTTCTTCGAAGCTGAGCTGTCCCGCCGTTTTCGTCGCCGCGAACACGGCTTTTAGCATCGGCTCGGGACCGCAGGTGTAAAAATACGAATAGTCCTCGGGCAGGGCGTCCGTTACAAAGCCGCGCGTACCGAAAGAACCGTCCACCGTGGTGACGCGCACCTCGGCACCAAGGCGCTCAAATTCCTCTTTATAAAAGATTTCCGCTTTTGTGTTAAAGCCTAAAATCACCGTCGGTTTTTTTCCTTCGGCAATCAGTTTTTTGCAAAGGCCGTAAAGCGGCGGCACGCCTACGCCGCCCCCGATTAAAAGGGGGCTATCACCGGAAGGTGCCGTGTCATACCCGTTGCCGAGACCTGTGAGTACATCGAGCTTTCCGGATTGCATTTTTGCCATCTCTTCTGTACCCTTCCCCACAACCTTGTAAAGGATAGTGAGGACATCACCGTCTACCTCACAGACGGAAATGGGGCGGCGAAGATAAAGACCTTCGAGCTTAATATTTACAAACTGACCGGGACGCACGATGGCGCTCGTATCCCCCAAAAGACGCATGCGGTATACGTCTTTTGTGAGGGCAGTATTTTCTATGATTTCAAAAAATCCCTGTTTCATATTTTCTCCTTTAGGCATCAATGGTGGAGATGCTGAGCGTCGTTTCCTCGAGTACGTCCAAAAGTACGCGTACCGTGTCGAGCGCGGTGAAAATCGTGATATTATTTTCCGTAGCGTAGCGACGAATATAATAGCCGTCCGTTTCCTGGCTCATGGCGCTGATATCACGCGTGTTGATGATATAGGCAATATGGCCCTGGCGAAGCGCTTCCTGAATTTCGTCGCTCCCCTCGCCGATTTTGCGAAGCACATGTGTGCGAATGCCGTTTTCTTTAAGGAATTTGGCCGTACCTTCCGTAGCTTCAATGTTAAAGCCGAGGTTATAGAAGCGGCGGA
>JAZNJV010000181.1:0-9021 GCA_045578225.1 Clostridia bacterium
AGCCTCAAAGAACGGATGTTCTTTATTTTCTTCATACCAAAGGGGTGTATCTACAAATTGTACTGTATCTTCTGCTTCAAACATTTCAAACACTACAATTTCATTTTCTTCTTTTAAAAGCTCGCCCGGTACATACAAAACACGCTGGGGACCGAGATCCCAATATTTACCGATGTTAAAGCCGTTAATCCAAACTGCGCCTTTTGTAAGACCTTTTGTATCGAGGAAAGTATCTACGCCCGGCTCTGCACGGAAAGTGCCCTTATAAAATGCCGGTACAGATTCTTTCTTATATGTATCCATCGAAATCCCGGATACATCCCACAAGGGAAGCGTACGAATTTCCCAATCGAACTGGTGGAGGCCCGAGAGATGTACGCTATCGAGGATACCTTTGCGTTCGGAAATATATGTACCTGCATCCGGTCTTCCCAGATTCTCAACCAAAATATCGAGATGGCAGCCTTCTGCGGGGACTTTGATTTTCAGTGTACCACGCTCGCTTCTCGCTTCGTCGCGAAGATATGTACCTACATACTTCCCGTCAGCAAAAATGAGCGCAAGGTCACGAAGACCGTTAATCATAATGGTCGGCTCATATTCTTTGCCAATGCCTTTTACCTCTGTAGAATACAAAATGTAGCCAAAAGACTGCCCGAGGCTGTCCATCGTGCAAAGTCCGTTTTGGCGAACTGTCTTTTCGCTGAGTGTGTCAAGCGAATCGAAAAGGCTTGCCGATTTTGTAAGCTTTACATTTTCTATGCGCTGACGCGGCACATCCGGCACCTTCTCCGTTCTGACGGGTTTACCGAGATATGTGTCGAGCTCTTTTCGAAGCGCGTAGTAAAGCGGCGTCGTATCGCCCCACTCGGAGACAGGGGCGTACACATTATAGCTTGTTACATAATTAAACATGCGGAGTCCGTCCTCCCGTGTTCTCGGGAACGGAACGCCGAAATGAAGCCCTGCGGTAAGACCAAAATTCGTACCGCCGCTGAACATATAAAAGTTTACGAATGCGCCGGCTTCGAGTGCCTTGCGGTACCCTTCCGAGACCGGCTCTGTGGGGCGCTGCCAATGCACCGCCCCCCAGGATTCGTTACCGCCGGGCCAGAATTCGCCGATCATCGGCGGCTTATCCGGCTGAAAGTCCTTTAAAAGCTTGATTCCGTTTTCGGCATCGAGCGGGCCGCAGTTTACCATGGACCATGCGCCCTCTACCTTTCCTGCGACAAGGCATCCGTAGGCGCCCCCGTCGGTGGTATAAAACGGAACGTCTACCCCATTTTTCGTAAGGGTATCGCGAAGGAAATTCAAATACTTTTTATCATCTGCGAAAGAGCCGTATTCATTTTCAATCGCAACGGCAATAATCGGGCCGCCGTTTGTTGCGAGATACGGCACAAACTCCGGGCAAAGACGTGCATAGTATTTTTCAATACATGCCATATAGTGCGGATCGGCGCACCGTGCGCGCACAGTTTCGTCTTTGTATACCCATGCAGGGATTCCACCGAGGTCACATTCGCTCGTAATATGCGGAGAAGGACGTAGCATTACGTAAAGGCCCATTTCCTGGCAAAGCTCTAAAAATGCTGCCAAATTGAGGTGACCGGAAAAATCAAACTCGCCCTCTTTTTTCTCGTGAAGATGCCACGGTACATACGTCTGTACTGCGGTAAGACCAAAGTCTTTGGCAAGTTCGAGCCGTCTTCTCCACCCTTTTGGCAAAATGCGATAATAATGAATATCACCGCTAGCAAGATACACTTCTTTGCCGTCTACCAGTAAATGTTCCTTCGTAATTTCTACTTGCATGTTGTCCTCTCCTTTTTCAGCTTATTCAGAAATTGTATACGTCTTCGAATACGTAGTAATCGGCTGCATGGTTTCGATATCCAGCGTTTGCACCTTCAGCTCATATGTGCCGCTTGTAAGCTGCGGTACTGTGAGCGGAATGTTCAGTTCTGCCGGCAGGCGCCATGTTGCCGTGCCAATCCATTCCGGCGTCTCTACGACGTTTTCGGCGCAGAGTACGTCTTCCGTAGCTTCTTTCTTATAAAGACCTACGCTGACCTTGCGATTTACAGGAGCTGCCACACCGCCTGTTCCTTCTGCCAAAAGATAAGAAACAGATACGCTTTCACCGGAGGAAATGGCATCCGGGAACATAACGGTGTTCTCCACCTTTTCGACGAAGATATCACTAATAGTCATATACGTCGCGCCTGTGTAGCTTTCACCATAAGCGGCACCAAGCTTCAATTCGATTTTCAGGCCGCTAACCGTGTCCGGCGTTACCATGTAGAAGGATGTGGTTGTCCAGGTATCCGCCGCCGTGGCTGCTGCAGCATTTTTATCGATGTTGCTCGATGTGTGCAAATTGGCAAAGCGAAGAAGCGGTCTTTGTGTAATGTCATCGGTTTTATACGTCAAGGTTACCTTATACGTTGTGGCCGCCTCAAAAGATGCAGAAGGCCAAATAGCTGCCACACGGGCGTAGCCTTTTGTTGCCTGGTGCATATCCACCTTCACGGCACTTCTTCCCTCTTCGGAGCCTGCGACGGTTGTAATGGCCGCGGCCGGTACGCCGTCGGGATTTCCCCAGGTAGTCACGCTCGAAAGTATATTGCGTTTTACCTTGTAAATCCTAATATCTGCAAACGAGGCTTCGTTTGTGTTATTCCCACAAATGCCAAGTACGAACTGCGTAGCCGCGCTCGTAGCATTTGCCACATTGATCTTGTACGTAAACGGTGTCCACCCGCTGGGATACATAACCTGCTTCCACTCGCCGGCGTATGCGCCGTTTTCGTTTTGAAATGTGAAATACAGACGAGGTGCGCTACCCTTTACGTAGCCTGTAACATAATACTCCTCTTCTTCTGTCGGCATCGGGAACTTGGCCGCAGAATTATATGTGGGGCTTGTGCTGTACTTTGTGACATACTTTCCGGTATAGCTCTCATATGGTTTAGAGTCGCTATTTACAGAAAGTCCCCAGTTTTCTGCCTTTCCGTCCGCGTTGAAATCTTGGAATTTTCCATTGAAGGTATCCATCTTTCTGACAGAAAGATCAGCAAACGACGCGGCGCTACCGTCTCCGCTACAAAGACCGATTACGAAATCGGAAGCCGCAGTGTCTTTGGGGATTTCTGCCTGGAACGTAAAGGCCGACCACGCTGTGGTGCCTTCTGTCAAAGTCTTTTCCCAAGAAAACGCCTGCGCATCTGTAGCCGTGGACCCGAGAACACGAATTACGGGGGCTGCGCCCTTTACGTAACCGGAAATCCAATATGTTTCATCTTCTTCGGGCATTGTAAACGTCTCATTCGTATTGTATACAGGTGTTTGTGCTGTCAGCGTTACATAGTTTCCGGTATATCCCCCGTAGGGCAAAACATCGTTTTGTGCGGGAATATCCCAACTATCGGCGTCCCCATCCTGATTCCGATCGAGGAAAGTACCATTAAAACCGATAATAGCCGGTTCGCTCTTTTCTACTTTTAAATCTGCGTAAGAGGCCTCGCTTGAGTTATTGCCGCAAAGACCGAGTATGAAATACGAAGCAGCACTCGTAGCGCTGGAAACCTGTACCGTCTCGCTGAAATAGGTCCATCCGGAAGGATACAGAACCTTCTTCCATTCGCCGGCATAGGCACCACTTGCCGTATAGAATGTAATATACAATCTCGGTGCACTGCCCTTTACATAGCCGGAAATCGTATAGGTTGCCCCTTCTTCCGGCATCGGGAACTTGGCCGCCGCATTATACGTGGGACTTGTGCTGTTCTTTGTGACATAATTGCCGACATAGCTAGCATAAGGTTTAGAGTCATTCAGTACAGAAAGGCCCCAGTTATCTGCCGTGCCGTCTGCGTTCATGTCCAAAAACTTCCCGTTAAATACACTGATGATTTTGGTAATGGCAAGGTCTGCAAACGAAGCTTCGGCTGTGCCGTTTCCGGAAAGACCCACTACAAAGTACGAAGCGGTTGTGTTTTCAGGAAGGGCAATTTCTATATCGAACGGTGTCCATCCATCCGTCGCAGACGGTACGGTCGCTGTTCTCTCCCACACCTTTGTATTGGTCTGCGTATACCCGGCAAACGTCAGCGTCGGCTGGGTTCCCTTTGTATATCCGGAAATGCGATAGGTTTCGCCCACCTCCGGCATCATATACGGTGCAGTCATATTAAACACAGGCGTTTGGCTGCTTGTGGAAATGTAGCTGCCGCTGTACCCTTCATACGGAACGGCATCTGCCTTTCTTTCTACGCCCCAACCATCAGCCATACCGTCAAGGTCTCCATCCTGGAACGTCCCATTAAGGCCGGACACAGCATTACCGCCGGAAATGCAGCAAACATATACGCCGCCGTATTCCATATTCACGGTCAACACATTATTTGCCACGGAAACGCGACTTACGTTTCCTAAGATTGTGTTTACACTGCTAACTCCCGGAAGAGAAATTTCTGCAACTGCGGACAGGGACTCTGCCGCCGCGTTGAACTGTGCGGACGTTTCTCCGCTATTTAAGCCTCTTCCCTTTGTGTTTAAAAAGGCAATATATTGGTCCTCGCCATCGTACCAAGTGATTGTGCGAACACCCGTTTCATCGTCTACGGTATCTGTTACTGTGCTGTCATATGTTTTATCGGCGCGCGTGAAGATATCCGCGACGAGGGGAATCTCGTCCTTTCTTTCCTGCATCGGCGTCCAAATTTCAGAAATTTCGTGCAGCGATCTTCTGTAGGGTGTGCCGTCCACGGTTTCTGTTTTATAATTATAAATCGGGAAATAGCCGACACCCTTGGCGCCACTAAAGAGCGCCTGCATGGTCATGCTGCGAATTTCATTCGCTGTGGGCACTTTGCCGTTTAAGGGATATACCTGCACAATGGTATATACCGGTTTTCCGGTTGCCACAGCGTTTTCCGTTCTTTCCGCGACGTAGGAACCTGCACTATGCGTGTTCAAAATGTACGGGTCGATCATTAAAACATCGCAAAACTGTGCAGCATCTGCATCACGGCCGCTCTTATCGTTTACAAACGTAATAATATGCTCTTTATCGTATTTGCGAATCAAATTGTATGCACGCAGAAACTCTTCGCCCGGATCCTGTACATATGCATACGGTTCATCCAGAAGGATATAGCCGAAAACTGCATCAGAAAGACCTTCGTCTACAATCCCTTTTACAATCGTTTCTGTATTTGCAAGATTCGAGGTGTGCCCTGCCGATACCATGCCCGGATACAGGCGCACCAGTACTTTTTGGTTGTTTTGTTGTGCCATCTGTAAATTCGATTTAATACCGCTCCATGTTTCATACAGACTCTGCACAACATTGATGCCAACTTGCCCCACCTTGTCGATATCGCTCTGGCTCGTGGCAGAATACTGCGGATACGAACGGTTATACATATCTACATGGTAGGCAATGACAGGATCAAAGGGTGTGCGTGCATCCCCTGTGCCATAATACGTCTGCCCATCGGCATCCAGCATGGTGGGACGCGGATACACATAAATCTTACGGCTTTCCGTATAGATGCTCTCGCCGTCATGGAGCGTTACCGTGAGCGTATGCGGTCTCTCCTCGCCATCCACATATGCCATGCCCGTTGTGGAGAATGTATGACTTACGATTTCGCCACTAATAGCAACGTTTTCACTTTGGTACACGGTGCTACCGGTAGTGTCATTCGTAATGGATACTGTGAGATAGGCCGAAGACGACGGTGTGTTGCCACTCGTTTGATTCAGGCGCACCTTTACAAGGCCTTCGCCATCTTCAATGTAGTTAATGGCATCTGCATATTCAATGATATGACGCTTCGTTTCGCTCTTTTGCACCAGCGATACATCATCGAAGTATATCGTCGCCGCAGCATACATACGCACCAGAACGTTCATTCTTGTGCAGCCTTTGGGCACGACAAAGTCGGTGGAATACTGTTTCCATACATTCGAGTTTTCAGCCGGCACATCAAATCTGCCGTATATATCCTCGCCGGAAACCCCGGAGAACTCGAACTTATATCCCATTGCGGTATAGTTGTTCGATAAATCCGGTTTTGCCCAATAGGAGAATGTGTACTCCGTATCGGGAATTACATCAACAGTTTGATAAATATATGTTTTGGTCGTCATCTTAAAAGAGTAGGACCCGGTATGCGAAGCGGATTCGTCCCAGGTTCCTACGCTGGAATTACTCCAGGAACCTGTGCTTTCAAAGCCGCCGTTTGTTATAAGTTCCGTTCCTACCGAAGCTACTACCGCTACAGGATTCATACCTATCCCAAGCGGAATCACAAAACATACAGCCAACAAGATTGCGAAAATTCGTTTCATTTATATACCTCCTATTCTTTTTTCATTGCGCCGCATTGGGGCGCAATTTTTTCTGACACCGTTTTTCTCTTACTCCGTTTTCTTTTGTGTCAAAACCCACTCTATCCATACTGCAAAAGGCTTCCAAATGGAGTCTTTCGGCAAAACGCTTTCGCTAGGCACTACCCCCGAGGGAGGTAGATCTAGTATCTTGCGAAGCTGCCGTTTTTCATAGGTTCTGTTTCGACCGACGGCCCTTCGGGCCTCGAAGCGAAACACATTTTGGGCGAGTTTAAACAAGATTACGGTGATTTATTTCATTCGCATCCCTCCTATTCTTCCTTGTGCTGCCTCACATGCCGAGGCGCTTTTTTTAGTGGAACTCCTTTGGGTCAATGTCCACCATATAAATACCGCGAAAGCCTTCGCAGATAGAGTCAACTGTGATTCTTCTGCCACTTCTGTCAAAACGAGGATGCAGGTCACAACGAAGATCTACATGGCCCATTTCGCGAAGCGACGGACACGGAAATGCACAAATGCGGTGACAAATATCGGTTTTTTCGTTATAGAGGCGGAGCCACTGGTTGCCGTCCTCCTGCGGATATGTATCGTGAATACTGAGACTTCTGTCAGGGGGCATAACCATGTGGTTATCGTGTTTGAAAATGCCGTTTGCCACAACACGCATTTCCTGTGTTTTATCCTTCAAAATGAAGGTGTTCCATGTGCTTATCCCTTCCGGCACTTCTTTTCTGGCCTGGTAAATCATCATGGTTTCCGGATCTATCCAGAAATAATGGGAATGTACGCCCCAACCGTAAAGCATGTACATATCGCTGCCGTCCGTATTTGCGGTGATAAGCGCGGTTTCATGCTTGCCGCCCGGCTTCGGGAAATTTCTGAGGAGAAATACGAAGCGCGTGCCGTCTGTATTAAACGTAATGTGGTTTACGTTCAGCTTTTTATCTTCCTCAAAATGGTCCCCGCAGAAATTCCAAAGCTCGTCCAGAGAAATAATGAGCTTGGCCTTTCCGGTTTCCATATCAATCAGGAAAATACCGTCCTCTTTACTATGATTTTCGTTATAAAAAGGATCTTTATATTCGGCATAGCCATAGCCGGGACGGAAATCATAGAGCCTTCCAAAATTTATGCTGATCGCATGCCGGCCGGAAGGTGAAAGTGTGGCAACCGGTTTTTCAAGATAGCGCTTTTTACCGGTTTGGATGTTCATCACAACACCTACATAGTCGCCATCTAAAATGTCGTTATATACGATTTCGTTTTCTGCATCCGCAAAAGACCAGGACAGCATGGAACCTTGTTGAAAGTTCCATGCGCCTGTTTCTGTAAGGGTATGATATTTCCCGTTTTCCATTTCAATCATGCCAATTTCGCAGCGGTCACCTTTTACCTGGAGTCTATCCATAAACGGCGCCTTGTGCGTCAGATGAAATTTCTGCGAGAGATTAAACGGCTGCAAATCATAGTAACCGAAGAAATACTGTCCATCATTGGGTGTAATTCTTCTGTACGGAAGAATATGGTCTCTGATTTCTGTGCTCATTTTGCATTCCCCTTTCAGATGTAAAAACGTTTCCTACTGAATTGTATACGTTTTGGAGTATTTTGTAACAAGTTCCAAAGTCGTTTGGTTCACTGCCATAACTTTCATTTCGTAGGTACCTTTAGAAAGTGTCGGCACTGTGAGCGGAAGGTCGAGGTCAGCCGGTGTGCGCCAGGAGGCAGAGCCTAACCATTCCGGAGAAGCTACTACGTTTACGGCGCAGAGTGTCTTTGTGTTGCCGTCTACCTTCGTAAGCGCTACAATCACATTGCGAGTTGCGGGGGCAGCTACGCTGCTTGTGCCGTCTGTAAACATGTAGTCTACATTTACTGCACCTTCGGAAAGAGTTTCCGGGAAGGCTACGCCTGCCGGGAGCTTTTCTACCAGAATGTCACTTACTGTCATGTAGGTGGATTCTGTGTAGTCTGCGCTATATTTTGAGTTTAAGAGCACCTCAAACTTTAAGCCGCTTACGGTATCCGGAGTTACAAAATAGATGTCCGTAGTCGTCCATGTATCTACCGCAGTAGCAGCGTCAGCATATTTGTCGATATTGCTGCTGGTGTGGAGATATGCGAAGCGTACGAGAGGCTTCTGCGTAAGGTCGTCTGTTTTGTAAGTAACAGTCATCTTATATGCTGTTTTTGCTTCGAACTTAGAGCTCGGCCAGCAAGCTGCGATACGCTTCCAGGGAGAGGAAACCTTAGAAAGGTCAACCTGCAGAGCGACACGGCCTTCTTCTGCACCGGGAACCTGGGTGATAGCTGCCGCAGTAGTACCATCGGGGTTTCCCCAAGAATTCAAAGCATCAATTACGTTTGATTTGAGCTTGTAAACCTTAACGTCTGCCAGAGAAGCGCTCTGACCATTGTTGGTGCAAAGACCAAGTACAATTGTTGTGGCAGCAGACGTTGCAGAGGAAAGGTTTACTGTGTAGGTGTACTGTTTCCAGCCGCTCGGATAGATAACCTGCTTCCATTCACCGGCATAATTGCCATCTCCATCTTTATAGGAGAAGTAAAGACGCGGTGCGCTACCAGTTGCCCATACGGAAACATAATAGGATTCCCCTTCGCCCGGCATCGGGAAAGTGCCTATGTTGTTGTACT
>JAZNJV010000182.1:0-4313 GCA_045578225.1 Clostridia bacterium
ATATAGCGGCGCGGGGATATCCGCGGCGGTGTTTGCGGTCGTAATAAACATCACGTTATCCAGCGGAAACGCAACCTCGAGGTAATGGTCGCGGAAGGTGTGGTTTTGTGCAGGATCCAGTACTTCCAAAAGGGCAGAGGCCGGGTCGCCCTTGTAATCGGTGCCCAGCTTATCAATTTCGTCCAGTAGAATGAGCGGATTTTCCGTTTTGGCGCGGCGCACGGCATCGGCAATGCGCCCGGGCATGGAACCAATATAGGTTTTGCGGTGGCCGCGAATTTCCGCTTCATCGTGCACACCACCGAGAGAAACGCGCACATAGTTTCGCCCAAGCGCCTCGGCCACGGATTTGGCAATCGAGGTTTTACCTACACCCGGTGGCCCTACAAGACACAAAATCTGCCCGCGCATATTACCGGCAAGCTTTTTAACGGCAAGATGCTCTAAAATACGTTCCTTCACACGCGCAAGACCATAGTGGTCGCGGCCTAAGATTTTCCGCGCACGGGCGAGGGAATCGTTTTCCTTCGTAAAAATGCCGTAGGGCATATCAAGAAGGGTTTCAAGATACGTATAAATGACGGCACTTTCCGGCGAGGTGGGGTTTTGGCGGCGAAGTCTTAAAAGCTCCTTTTCCGCTTTTTCGCGTACCTCGTCAGGCAGTGCGCGTGTGTAAATTTTTTGTTCAAAGGCGGCGATGTCCTCGTCAAAATCATCCCCAAGCTCACGGGAGATGACCTGCAGCTGTTCTCTTAAATACGCCTCTTTTCTGTGCTGCGCCAGATTTTCCTGTACCTTTGCCGTGATATCATTTTCCGTGCGAAGCACTTCCACTTCGCCTTCCAAAATCGTAATAAAGAGACGTGCGCGCTCTAACACATTTCGCTCTTCTAAAATTGCCTGTTTGTCGCTTGTGCGTACAAAGAAATTCGAAGCGAGAAAATCGAGATACTTGCCAAGATCCGCTTCTTCCGAAACGGAACGGTAAATATCAGTGCTGGCACGCTTGTTGAGCTGGAAATATTCGGCGAAAAGGCGGTCAATTACGCGGCGCATGGCCTCTGCGTCTACCGCTGTCATACCGCGGCGAAGCGAACGTACCTGCCTTACGTCACAGCGGAAGAAATCACCGTCTGTTTCCAGATGTACCATCTCTGCGCGGTAAAGGCCTTCCACCAAAACGCGCACGCAGTTTTGCGGCAGGCGCAGTAATTGGCGGATACGCGCAACTGTTCCCATGCGGAAAAGGCCTTCTGCATCCGGATTATTCTCTCCGGCGTCCGTTTGCGTGGCCAAAAAGGCCATCTGTCCGTTTTGCATGGCGGCTTCAAGCGCCGCAATCGATTTTTCGCGTGCCACATCAAAATGCAGCACCATATAGGGATATATTACAATGCCGCGCACAGGAATGAGCGGCATGGATAAAATCTGTCTCGGCATAAAAATGCGCTCCTTTCACGTATTTACTACAGTATAGCGCATTTTCATTGCATTTTCAAGTCTTTCTTACAAACTTCGCGCGTCTGGTGGCATGTAATTTCAGGCAGACGGGGAAATTTCATGCGCGCCGCAGGTGGCAAAAAGTCTTGTAAGAAGCGCGGCGGCATCGGAAATACCGATGCAGTCTACTCCCTCGAGGGCGGCAGCCGCGGCATTATCGGGCGGCATGTAGATAGTGCGAATGCCTGCGGCCTTTGCCGCTGCCGTCTTTTCTAAAATACCACCAACGGGGAGCGCGGCGCCGCGCGGCGGAATCTCGCCTGTTATCGCTACGGTGTCGGGCACGGGCACCTCAAAAATCGCAGAATAAAGTGCCACCAAAATGGCGAGCCCTGCCGAAGGCCCGTCCGCGAGAACGGAGGAGGGGAAGCTTACGTGAATCTGATAGTCGGAAGGGTTGAAGCTGTAGGCACCTTCCAAAAAGCGAAGGGCGTTTTCTGCCGCTGCGATGGCGGTGCCGCGCCTGGAAAGATTTCGCGCGCCGATGGAAATGCTTTCCGTTTCCGCGGCCCCTGAGACGGAAAAAGAGCCTTCGCCCTTTTTGAAAACAGCTACCGCTTCAATATCGGTTACAAAGCCCATAAAACCAGCCACCGAGAGGGCGCACACCGTACCAATGCGCGCTGCACCGCGCACCGATAGGGTTGGTGCTTTTTGATACCGCTCCGTTTCCGCCACCCATAAAATATCGGCTCTCGTTACGCTTTTTCGCCCCTCGCACTTTGCAAAGCTGCCTGCCATTTGCATTAAATTTACGGCATCGCGCCCGTTTTGGGCATATTCCGAAATGGCAGAAATGGCGGTTTCCTCGGCAAAAAAGCCGCTTTTCTCGGCAGCGATGGCGGCGATGGACGTAAGCTCGCCCTTTGTAAGCGCATCAAAAAACACTTCCGTACAGCGCGAACGAAGCGCAGGCGGCAGCTCCTCGGGCGGGCGCGTCGTGGCGCCTACAAGGCGAAAATCTGCCGGAAGGCCGTTTTCAAATATATCATGAATATGGCGTGGGATTTCTCGGTTTTCGCGGCTGTAGTAGGCGCTTTCAAAGAAAACACGTCTATCCTCAAGCACTTTTAAAAGCTTGTTCAGCTGCGTAGGCGGAAGCTCGCCGATTTCGTCCAAAAATAAAATACCGCCGTGCGCCCTTGTTACCGCCCCTGCCTTTGGCTGTGGGATGCCGCCGGGGCCGTACGCCCCTGCGCCTTGATAGATAGGGTCATGCACCGAGCCAATCAGAGGGTCTGCAATGCCGCGCTCGTCATAGCGAAGGGTGGTAGCATCCATTTCTACAAAGGGAGAATGCTTTGTAAACGGAGAGGAAGGGTTTTTCGCGGCCTCCGAAAGCGCTGCCCTTGCCGCTGCCGTTTTTCCTACGCCCGGCGGCCCATACAAAAGAATATGCTGCGGATTTTCACCGCAAAGTGCCGCAAGCAGCGCGCGTTTGCCTCGCTCCTGCCCGCGGATTTCCGAAAAAGAGCGCGGGCGCGTCTTTTCTGAAAGCGGCTCCGTAAGCTTTATTTTTCGCAGTTCTCGAAGCCGCGCCATTTCGCGGTCGGATTCTTTCGAAATAGCGTCTTTTTCCTCTTTGCCGCGCCGCATAAGTTGCCAAAAATAAAAGCACGTCACAGCCGAAAAGCAAAGCTGTGATGCCATAAATATATAAGAAAGCATATAAAATCCTCCCCTTCTTTTCGATAGTATCTCTCTTTTGGCCCAAAATATGCCGTACGGAGTTCTCAAAACGAGAGGCGCTTCATAGGATACGGTAAAGAGAGGAGGCAAGCTTTTTTGGATATTTCATATATTTTACATCTTTTGCCGCCGGAAATGGCGGCAAGCATTCGAGAGAGTGGTGTCGCGGCCGAAAGCATTCGGGAAATTCGCCTTCGCACAGGCGCGCCGCCTGTACTCGTTGCAGATTCTATTCACGTTTTAAAAGGCACCGTGCTCGATGCCGCGGCCGTGCAAAGGGCGGCAGCAAGACTTTGCCAAAATTCCGTGTATGCAAGGCAGGAGGAACTGAAAAACGGGTTTATCACGCTTCCGGGCGGTCACCGCGCAGGCCTTTCTGGCCGCACAGTGACAGAGGACGGCACGGTGCGAAGTCTTACAGAAATTTCTTCGATAAACATACGCGTCGCGCATGAGGTGCACGGCGCAGCGGACGGCGTTTTGCCGCTACTCGTACACGGGGGAGACATTCAAAACACGCTCGTCATTTCGCCGCCGGGCATGGGGAAAACGACGCTCCTTCGCGATATGGCGCGGCAGCTCGGCAGTGAAAAATACGGCTTTCGCGTAGGACTTGCGGATGAGCGTGGCGAGATTGCGGCGATGTACCGCGGCACGCCGGGAAACGATGTGGGAATTTTTACGGATGTATATGACGGGTGCCCTAAAGAAAAAGCAATGCAAATGCTCCTTCGCGGCATGGCGCCGCGCGTTGTGATTACCGATGAACTCGGCGGCGAGGAAGAGGAAAAAGCCGTTCGTGCCCTCGCGCACGCAGGCGTTCGTGTGATTTGCTCGATACACGGCGAAAGCCGCGAGGATGCGCTCGCACGCCCCGGTATCGGCGCTCTTTTAAAAAGCGGCATCTTTCAAAAAACAGTAGTGCTTGGCGGCATAGGAAAAATTGTATCCATCACATAAAGTCGGATCGTAGCCATGTCGTTCTGTGAGCCAAGGAGTTGTCTTACCAGTTTGTCTTCCTAAGACCGCTTGGCCTCCGACTTTATCGGCGCTCTTTTAAAAAGCGGCATCTTTCAAAAAACAGTAGTGCTTGGCGGCATAGGAAAAATTGTATCCATCACATA
>JAZNJV010000183.1:0-17180 GCA_045578225.1 Clostridia bacterium
CCTTGTCATGCGGGATACGCCGTATGATAAGTGGGTAGAATATTATGAGGCCGTTTTTAAAAAATTCGATATAAAGCCTTCGCTCGTGCTGGAACTCGGCTGTGGCACGGGAAATATTACCACACGCCTTAAGGCGAAGGGGTATGACATGATAGGCCTTGATGCCTCTGTCGAAATGCTTTCGCGCGCCAGAGAAAAGGATAGCGATATTTTATATCTCCATATGGATATGACAGATTTTGAACTGTACGGCACTGTAGATGCGATTGTGAGCGCGCTCGACTGCGTGAACTACATTACGGAGGATATAGATAAGCTTTTTGCACTTGTAGAGAATTATTTAAATCCCGGCGGTCTCTTTATTTTTGATATTAACAGCGAATATAAACTTCGCACACAGTTTGGAAATTCACAAATTGTGTGCGATGAAGACGATATATTTTACGTATGGGATAATGAAACAGAAGGAAATCTTTGTCACTTTGATATTACTTTCTTTGTTAGAGAAGAAAACGGTACCTATCAGCGGTGTGATGAATGGCAAACCCAGCGTATATATGCGGTGGAGGAGCTCGAAGCCGCAGCAAAGCGCGCAGGCCTTTCTGTTTTAGGGGTATATGATAATCTTTCGTTCTCCGCGCCAAGCGAGGAGAGCGAACGGATATTTTTTGTAGTAGGTAAGGAGAAATAAAGCTTGCAGGTTGTAGTGGTGGGCGGCGGTCCTGCCGGCATGATGGCGGCAGGCACCGCGGCAGAGAAAGGTGCCAAGGTGTACCTGGTAGAAAAGAATAAACAGCTTGGGCGAAAACTGAGAATTACAGGCAAGGGACGCTGTAATGTGACCAATGCCTGTGACCATGACGAGCTTATTGCAAGCGTCGTTACAAACGGGCGTTTTTTGCATAGCGCGTTTCGCCGGTTTTCGAATATGGACACGATGCAGTTTTTTGAAGACCGCGGCGTGCCGCTCAAAATTGAGCGCGGCAACCGTGTTTTCCCCGAAAGCGATGCTGCCGGCGATGTGGTTGCGGCCCTTCGCGCGTGGCTTATAGAAAAAGGTGTTCGTATCGTCAATAAAAAAGCCGAACGCATTGTGGTGCGTGACGGTAAGGTGCACGGCGTGCTGTTTGGGGAACGCGGCGTTTTGGCAGATGCGGTAGTTGTGGCCACGGGCGGCGCCAGTTATCCGCAGACGGGTTCCACGGGTGACGGATATCGGTTTGCCAAGGAAACAGGGCATACCATTCTGCCGCTTCGTCCTTCTCTTGTGCCGCTCGTATGTACACCTCGCTTTGATTTAGCAGGGCTCAGCCTTAAGAACATAGAGCTTAGCGTTTGGCAGGGCGAAAAATGTGTGTACAAGGAATTTGGCGAGATGCTTTTTACGCATGACGGCATTTCCGGCCCTGTAGTATTGAGTGCAAGCGCCCATATGAAAAAGGGGGAAGCGTACACCGTTTCCATCGATTTAAAACCTGCGCTTTCAGAGGAGATGCTCGATAAACGCCTTTGCCGCGACTTTGAAAAGTATGCGAAGAAGGACTTTTTGCACGCACTCGATGACCTTTTGCCAAAACGTTTGATTGATACGATTATAGCTCGCACAGAAATTCCTCCGCACAAAAAAACCGGCCTTTTAACGAAGGAAGAACGCGGAAGAGTACTAGCGCAGTTAAAACGTTTTTCCCTTTCTGTGACAGGGTTTCGGCCGATTGCCGAGGCAATTGTAACGGCCGGCGGCGTCTGTACAGAGGAAATTAACCCCAAAACCATGGAGAGCAAGAAAGTACGCGGCCTGTATTTTGCAGGCGAGGTTATAGATGTAGATGCCTATACGGGCGGATTCAATTTGCAAATTGCCTTTTCCACGGGGTACGCCGCAGGGCAGGCGATTGCGGAAAGAGAGAAAGAAGTATGAACGGAAGCAAAGAGGTAGCTACCTGTGCCATACAAATGGCCATGATGCCGGATAGAGAAAGCGAACAGAAAATGAAGGCAGCGTGTGCAGGGAAAGAAGTTTTGGTGGCCGCTGTAGATTTTGGGGGTGAGTTTATTACGTCTGTGAATAAACTCATTGAAAGAACGGTAGTGGCCGCACGGCGCGAAGGTCTCATCGGCGCAAACCATAGCGACGAGGGAGCTGTGGCAGGCGCTGCACGTGAGGCGGTTTCGCAGATTATGGCGAAAGCCGTAGGCCTAAACGTGGGCGGAAAAATAGGAATTGCCAGAAGCGGAGAGCATGTTTGCGTATGCATGTTTTTCGGTATTGGTCTTTTACATCTTAACGAAATGGCCATCGGTCTTGGCCACCGTGCATTATAAGGAGGAACTATGAAAGATTATATTATTCGAGCTGTTACGGCAGACGGCGCTGTGCGCGCCTCGGTAGCTGTTACAACCAACATGGTAAATGAAGCACAGAGAATTCATGCCACTTCGCCTACCGCCACAGCGGCACTGGGGAGACTTCTCACAGCCGCGGCCATTATGAGCGATATGATGAAGGGCGATAAAGATACGCTGACGCTGCAGGTAGATGGCGGCGGGCCCATCGGCAAGCTGATTGCCGTGGGGGATAGCAGTGCGAACGTGAAAGGATATGTGGCAAATCCTCTTGTGGATTTACCGCTTAAAAACGGAAAGCTTGATGTAGGCGGTGCTGTGGGTACAGAGGGAACACTCGGTATCATTCGCGACTTTGGCCTTAAAGAACCGTACATGGGACATGTAAAACTTTGTACAGGCGAAATCGGAGATGATATTGCCCTCTATTACGCCAGAAGTGAACAGATTCCTTCCGTAGTAGCGCTCGGCGTGCTGGTGGATCGCGACTATTCTGTAAAAGCCGCCGGCGGTATGATTTTGCAGGTAATGCCGGAAGCAACAGACGAGCAGATTTTGAAGCTTGAGGCGATGGTAAAGGAAATGCCGGCGATTACCACGATGCTTGAAGATGGCGCTGTGGCGGAGGATATTTTAGCGTTTGCCCTTCGTGATTTCCCCTCTTATACATTTGAAACCTCTGAAACGGCCTATAGGTGCGATTGTTCTAGAGAAAGAATTGAACGTGCCGTACGAAGCCTCGGCAAGGCAGAAATTCAGGATATTATTGACACGCAAATCAATGCAGAGCTTACGTGTCATTTCTGTAACAAAAAATATGTCGTGACGCGTGACGAACTTTCCGCAATGCTTTCCGAATAGAAGGGCGGACAGGCACAAAATATGCATAAACTCTATAGGCTATACTGGAAAGGGGTTGTGCATATGAAAGAAATGCATATGTTCGCAGGGGTAAATTCTTCGGTCGGGTTTTTTTCAAGATTTCATGACATTATGCCCGACGCCCCCGGAAAACGAAAGATATTTATTAAGGGCGGCCCCGGTATGGGGAAATCGACTTTGATGAAAAAAATCATACGCCGTGCGAGCGAAATCGGGTTTCCTCTCGAGGTATATCATTGCTCGTCCGACCCGTCTTCTGTAGACGGCGTGCATATCCCGTCTCTAAAGACGGCGATCGTGGACGCCACCGCGCCGCACCTGGCAGATCCCATGTATCCATGCGTGGGCGGGGAGATATTCGACGTATCCGTGCATGTGAGGAAGGAAAAACTTCTCGAAAACCGCGACCATTTCGAGGTGTATCAAGAAAGAAAAAAACGTGCGTTTTCGAAGGGGTACCAGTATCTTGCGGCGGCTCTTCCGCTTCTTCGTCAAGTAGATGCAGAGCATAAGGAACAGATGGATGCGGGGGAAATATATGCAGCAGCCGAAAAACTTGCGGATCGGATTTTGGGAAAAACGCAGGCCCATCAAAAAGGGGACCGCGAGCTTTTTGTAAGCGCCATTACCCCGGAAGGATTTGTCAATTACGCAGAGACTGTTTTTGGGGATACGTACACAGTTTCTGTAAAAGGAAAATTCGGCACTTCGCTTTTTGTGGAAAGATTTTATGAGATTGCCCGTATGCGTGGACATGGAGTTATGCGCTTTCCCTGCCCCGTAAGACCGCAGGAAAAACTGGAGCATCTCTATATACCGGCGCTTCGTTTCTCGCTTACCACGTATGATTTATATACGCATGTGCCGAGTGCGGAAATGATAGACCTGGATATGTACCAAACCGATCTGGCATTTGTGGGTGAGGATATAGGGTATGCCGGCTCCCTTATGCAGCGCGCTATCGATGCGTTTGCAGATGCCAAAACAGCACACGGCTTTTTAGAAAAGCTGTATGTACCGGCCATGGATTTCGACGCGCTCGAGGAACGTAGTGAGGCGCTGATAAACTCGATATTTTAAAAGGAGTTTTTACATGCGAATTTATGAAATTACAAATGCAATTGAACAGTATGCCCCGAAGGAACTTGCGGCCTCTTTCGATAATGTGGGGCTTATGCTCGGGGATAAGAACAGAGAAGTTTCTACTGTTTTATTAACGCTTGACGTGGATCTGGGCGTTGCGATGGAAGCAAAAGCGATGGGGGCAGAACTGATTATCAGCCATCATCCTTTGATTTTCAATCCCGTAAAAAGCATTACAAACGAAACGGCCGAAGGGAAATGCCTTTTGTTCCTGGCGGAAAATAAAATCGCTGTCTATTCCGCGCATACGAATTTAGATAGTGCCCCCGGTGGTCTTAACGATTTGGCCGCGCAGTTTTTAAACCTTTCCCAAACGACATCTTTGGAAACGGCAGAGAACGCCGGTCTTGGTAGAATCGGGGTACTGCCGAGAGTGCGCACACTCGCGGCACTTGCGGAAGAAATTAAACATATCTACCGCCTTCCGTATATTCGCTTTATCGGCGAAGGGGAGAAGGAGATTTCGCGTGTGGCACTTTGCACCGGTAGCGGCGCAGATTTCATATCCCTTGCCAAAGAACGGGGCGCGGATGTTCTCATCACGGGCGATATCAAATACAGTGCCGCTCGAAAGGCCGCAGAGGAGGGGCTTTCGGTAATTGAACTCGGACATTATGAAAGCGAATACATTGTAGTGGACCTTCTTGAGAAAATCATCACGTATTATGGCGGTGAGAGTGTTCGCCTTTATAAATCAAGAGCGAATAAGAACGTATTTAAAACCATATAAAAAGAGCCTCGCATTTTTGCGAGGCCCTTTCTAAAATTCGATACCCGGTCGTGCGGCAAGGCCTTCCAAAAAAGGATGGCGAATGCATCGCATTTCTGTCACATAGTCAGAAAGCGCAAGAATTTCCGGCGGCGCATCCCGTCCTGTGCAAACGATTTCGCATGTTCTGTTTTGTAAAAGGGAAAGAAACTTTTCACGGTCAAATAGGGAGAGCGCAAAGGCAGAAATACTTTCGTCGAGCACGAGGAGAGCATTCTCTTTCTGCATAAAGTCATATGCCATCGCGAGCATGTGGTTATGCTCTAAAAGCACGCGCTCGGGATTTGAAAGATTGGGATAAAAGCCGAAGTCCTCGGAAAGGCGGAATACCTTACACCCGAGCGCTCGAAGAGAAGCACACTCGCCGCTTTCGGCGCCTTTCATAAATTGCAGGAACAAAACGGAGCCGCCGTGCGAAGAAAAACGGGCAGCAAGCCCTACGGCAGCAGTGGTTTTTCCTTTGCCGTCACCGGTATAAACATGTAAGCAGGGTTTCAAAAATATCACCTCAGTATAAGTATACAATATTTTCTGTTTTTTTACAAGAAATGCTGTGAAAAACACAAAAATTCCCCATAAACGCTTGACAACCCAAAAAATAATGCGTATAATAAATAATTATTGGTTTTACTGAAGGGAGATGACGAAATGTCATACGTACAAGATGTACATGCGAAACTTATAAGCAGAAATCCCGGCGAAAAAGAATTTCACCAGGCAGCAGAAGAGGTATTACATTCTTTGGAGCTGGTTACGGAAAAAAATCCGCAATATCAAAAAGCAGGTGTCTTAGAGCGCCTCGTAGAGCCGGATCGTCAGATTATTTTCCGTGTTCCGTGGGTAGATGATAACGGCAATATTCAGGTAAACCGCGGCTTCCGCGTGCAGTTTAATAATGCAATCGGGCCTTATAAGGGCGGCCTTCGTTTTCATCCGTCCGTAAACCTTGGCATCATTAAATTTTTAGGCTTTGAGCAGATTTTTAAGAACTCTCTCACAGGTCTTCCCATTGGCGGCGGCAAGGGCGGGTCGGACTTTGATCCCAAGGGCAAGTCTGATCGTGAGGTTATGGCCTTTTGCCAGAGCTTTATGACAGAACTTTACAAATATATCGGTGCAGATACAGATGTTCCTGCGGGGGATATCGGCGTAGGCGGCCGTGAAATCGGCTTTTTGTACGGACAGTATAAGCGCCTCATCGGCCTTTATGAAGGTGTTTTAACCGGCAAGGGCATTCCGTACGGCGGTTCCTTGGCACGTACAGAGGCGACAGGGTATGGCCTTGTATACTTTGTGCAAGCCATGCTTGAGCGAAAGGGTGAGAAGCTCGAAGGCAAAACCGTAGTCGTTTCCGGTTCCGGCAACGTGGCCATCTATGCTATCCAGAAGGCGCAGCAGCTTGGCGCCAAGGTTGTTACGGCTTGTGATTCCACCGGTTACATTTTTGATAAAGACGGTATTGATCTTGCGGCACTTAAGGAAATCAAGGAAGTAAAGCGCGGCCGCATCAAAGAATATCTTAACTATAGACCGAATGCAGAATACCACGATGGTAAGGGCGTATGGTCCGTGCCTTGCGATATCGCACTTCCGTGTGCTACACAGAACGAACTTTGTGGTGACGATGCAAAGCTTCTTGTGAAAAACGGATGCAAGCTTTGTGCCGAAGGCGCTAACATGCCTTCAACTCCCGAGGCGATTGCCTACTTCCAGGAAAACGGCATTCTGTTCGCTCCCGGCAAGGCATCGAACGCCGGCGGCGTAGCGACGTCTGCACTTGAAATGAGCCAAAACTCCATGCGTCTTGCTTGGACTTTTGAAGAGGTCGATGCAAAACTCCATGGCATCATGCGAAATATCGAGGCCACCACTTCCGCGATTGCCAAAGAATACGGCAAAGAGAATAACTACGTTTTCGGCGCAAATGCGGCAGGCTTCTTAAAGGTTGCAAATGCTATGATGGCGCAAGGTGTAGTTTAAGAAGAAATATTGAAAAGGCTGTACAAAATTGTACAGCCTTTTTTCATTGTGCCGCAAGATGCTCTGAAAATGTTTTTGAGAAGGTGTGTCCGCCACTACCGTCGGCCACGAAGAAAAGGAATTCTGTGTCCGCAGGATACAGTGCCGCCTGCAGGCTCGCCTCACCCGGCGAAGCTATAGGCGCGGGCGGAAGCCCGGCGTTCCGGTATGTGTTATACGGCGAATTTATCTTTGTATCTTGATTCGATAAAACAGGTTTTCGCTCTTCTAAAATGTACTGCACCGTAGCGCAGGACTCGAGCCGCATGTTTTTTTCTAGGCGATTATAAAAAACGGAAGCTACAACGGGGCGCTCGTCGCCTTTGGCTGCCTCGCGTTCTATGATGGAGGCCATGGTGAGAACCTCGTGAAAGGAAAGGGAAAGCGCATCGCAGCGCGCTAAAATTTCCTCTGTATACATTTTTTCGGCGAAGGTGGCAAGGAAGCTGTCGAGAACAGAAACTGCGCTGCTGGATGCTAAAAATTGATATGTATCGGGGAAGAGATAGCCTTCCACATTCCCGTCCTTCGGGAGAAAGGGGAAACGCGTGTGTGCTTCCTTTGCGGCGGCGAGAAACGCATCCGCATGCACTACACCTTCGCTCTCAAGTAGCGTTGCAATTTCGCGCACCTCGTATCCTTCCGGAATAGTCACAACAATGGTGTCTGCCAGCGGCACATCGCGGCAGAGCTCTTCGAGTGTCTTCTTATATCCCATGTTTTTTTCAAAGGTATGTACGCCGGCACGAAGATGTGCCGCATCTTTTTTGGCATACTGTGTAAAGAGCATGGGAAAGCGAATTACGCCTTCTTCTTTTAGTATTGAGGCAATTTGAGAAGCGCCGCTTCCTTGCGGCACCGAGACAGTAACGCTTTTTCCGGAAAGACCGATAAAGTCTACAAATACCGAAAGTGCGAAAAGTAGAATGAGTAGAGCGAATACCCAAAGCAGTCTTTTTTTCATACGCATACTCCTTCTTCCGTAAGAATCTTATGAAGGCGAACATCATAGGGAGAAGCAGGAACGAAATCCACGACTTGCGCGGAATACGCAAGCCCCACCGTAGCGGCTTGCTGCGCTTTTAAAAAGCGGTCATAATATCCCTTACCATAGCCGATTCGATTGCCCTTTGTATCAAAGGCAACCCCGGGCACAAAGATAATGTCAATATCCCGGCAAGTATTGCCTGCAGGCTCTAATATTCCAAAGGCACCGCGCCGAAAACCGCTCGCGTCGAGCATTGCTGCTTCCATTTCTGACGGGCCCAAAACACGCGGCGCACATATGGCCTTGCCGTGCATGTGGGCGAGCGCGATAAGGCGAGAGGTATCCACCTCGCTCCCTTTGGAAAGGTAGACCATAACGGTTTTTGCGGCCAAAAATTCCGGCAATGCGGCCGCTTTTTCGCAAATCGAAGCTGAGAGCGCACGAGAAGCTACTTCTGCTCTCTTTTTTAAAATTTCCGCGCGTAGTAACTCTTTATGCATATTGCATTTCCTTCCGGAGCGTAGCGGCATCTTTCCCGAGTGCTTCCAAAATCGCAAATGCGAATTCCGAGGCTACGCCGGGACCGGCTGCCGTTAGGATATTCCCGTCACGGCAAACGCCTTTTTCGAGCGTTGCCCCAAGAAGATATGCTTCGAAACCGGGATAGCAGGTGGCATGTTTTCCATTTAATAAGCCTTTTTTGCCTAAAATGAGCGGCGCGGCACAAATGGCGCAGAGCCAGAGTGCATTTTCTGCCGCGAAGTCCAAAAGAGAGGAAAGCTCTGCACTGTTTTCAAGATTTGTGGTGCCGGGCATGCCGCCGGGTAAAATCACGCCCTCCATTTTGTCAGGCTCCACAAGCGCGAGCGGAATATCGGCTTCCACCACGATGCCGTGGGCGCCCTCTACCGTTTGTCCCGTTACACCTACTGTGAGAACAGGCACCGAGGCGCGGCGCAGAATGTCCACCACAGCGAGCGCTTCTATTTCTTCAAAACCATCTGCTAAAAATAGATAAAACATTAAAACCACCCTATCATGTTGATATAATTTTCAAAAGCACACGGAAGAGAAATGGGCGAAAAGGTTTTGGCCATCGCATGGGGAAATCTCTTTTCCGTGATTGTGTTTTCACATAAAATTTTTCGAAGCATGCCATCTGCCGCCGCGCGGATGCGGAACGTCTTGTGCGTACTTCCGTTGGCGTATATAAAACCAAGAAGATGAGAAAGGGCCTCTTCGTCTTTGTAAGCAATTTCAAAAACATCAAAAATCTCGCCGTGCGAGGTGCACAGGACATATCCGGCATCCGAGGGGAGCGCGAAGCATTTCGCACTTTCCGAAAGCGGAAAAATCTCTTTTTCATAGCGCGCGGCGTTCCGCTTTAAAAAGATGGGGAAGTGTGCGGAAAACTGCGAATAGGCAGAGGTGGGCGCCGTCTTTATTTCGTTTGGGAGGACATCCTTTTTCATAAAAGGAGAAAGTGCGGATATGGGGCCGGTATATTCAGAAAGAAAGCTTATCGCACGGTAGCCGAGCTTTTCGTAAAACGCAAAAGAAAACGGTACCAAAAAGGAAAGCGCCATGTCGTTTTCCTGCATGTAGTTTTCTGCAAAGTGCATGAGTTTTGATGCGATACCGCGTTTTCGGTAGGGCGGTAAAACGCAAACGCCCCCGATATACATGCTGCGGTGCGCGACGCCACCCGCGACAAACGCATGCGGAATCATCTGCAGGCTTCCAAGGCGAATGCCGTCTTCCCAAGCAATCAGCGTGTTTAGAGGGCGGTACACGTTTTCAAAGTAGGCGTTTACATAGCTGTCGCCGTCTCCAAAACAAACCTTCCACATTTCACGAAGCGCGGCCGTATCCTCATGCGTAGCAAAAGAAATATGCATTAAAGAGCCTCCTTCAACGTAAATTTCTCTAAAAGAAAGGCAGGGGCATAGGAAAGCTTTGCACGGCGAAGTCCTTCAATCCCCATATCCTCTTCGCGGTTTATAAAGGTCGTATCGGCAAAATACTGTGAGATAAATAACTGGTTTACAGCGGGATAAGCTCCTTTAAAGCTCGTATCTGCTTTTTCCAGATGGATGAGCGCCGTATCTTCTGTGATTTTCTCGCCGGCAGTTACAGCGGCGAGCGTGCCGTCGGCATACAAAAGCATGCCCGAAAGGCCAAGGAAAAAATAATTTGCAAAAAGCTTTTGCATTGCCACATATTCTTCTTCGGAATTGCACCGCGCGAGCACAAAAGCCTCCGCCTGCGCAAGGTTGTCCTCTGTAATAGAGGCAGTTTCATAGGTGTACGCGGCTTTGAAACCGTTTACGTGGTTTCGCTTTGCGTGTAGCTTTTTGCCGGAAAGCGTCAGAAGAGATTCGGTGTGATAGATATACTCGGCACTGTTTCGCGAGGAAACAATGGGATATGTTTCTCCAAAAGCCTCCCCTATAAGCGGCAGCTCCGCTTCTAAAATCCAGTGAATGGAGAAGGGAATAGCAGCTTCTTTCGCGTATGCGGCAAGCTTTTGCAAAAAGCTAACCTTGTCACCGGCGCCTACAGGCATCATAAAATACGGCGTGCCTTTCGGGTTTACACCCATAAGGCAGAGAACATCGTTTTCATAAAATATAGATGTTCCAAAGCTTTTAGACCACACAAAAGGGGTGGTAAAGCTTGCGTCAGACGCCATGCGCGAGGCCGCGCGGTAATGGGCTTCGTAAATCTCTTTATCTTTCGCTTCGATTGGACGAAAATTCATGAATTGCACCTTCAGTTACTTTTACAATTTCCTCGTGTATGTCCGAAATTGTACGAATTTCTCCGTCTTTCACACACGAAATAAAGTGCCAATTATACTTTTTGGCAACGTATACAGCGTTTTCATACGCTTTTGTGATATGGTCGGCATCCCGCTCGTGGATGTCCTTTTCCGCCTCGCCCGTAAATTTGTTAGCGCGTTCTGCCATCAATTTTTTGGCATAGGCGGGCGGCATATCTAAAAAGAAAACAATATCGGGCTTCGGTAGGCCCATTTTTTGATATTCAAGGTCGTAAAGCCATTCTAAAAAGGCGTCTTTTTCGGATTTTTCCGAAAGCTTTGCAGCTTGATGTACCATATTCGAGGTCGTGTAGCGGTCGCAAACCACTACACCGCCGTCTTCTAAAAATTGGCCCCAGTTTGTTTTGTACGAGGCAAAACGGTCCGCCGCGAAAAAGGTGGAAGCGGCAAAAGGAGAAACGGCGTCCGCGGTTTCTCCAAAAGCGCCTGAAAGATACATTTTTACAAGCGCGGAAGAGTCACTTTCATAATCGGGGAAGGTGACCTTTCGTACGGTATGTGATTTCGCAAGCGCCTTGCATAAAAGTTCGGTTTGCGTGGCCTTGCCGCTGGAATCTACACCTTCAAGTACGATAAGCATTATAAATCCCCCTTATAGATAGCGCGCTTTTCTAACGCTTTCCCGCAGGACATTTTGCCCTCCGGGCAGGGACCATATACACAAGGCGGCGCCGAGCGCGCAAAAAGCGTGGGGGCAACCTCTTTTACAAGGCGAAGCATTTCCTCCGCAAGAGCGCGGATTTCCCACTGTGCACGTTCGCAAAGGCGGTGTGCGAAGAAGTTATGGAGGCTTCTTGCGTTAAAGGTAGCCATAAGCTTTGTTTCGCAGGCGTTCGGAAGGACATACCGTGCATCCTCAATCGCCTTTTTCTGTGCCTTTGTTTTGGCGGATTTTTCATCTTCGCCGCTTTCGAGCATGGCGGCGTAGTGCTTTTTAAAAAGAATTTCGGTAAGCGTATCATAATCTTCCTGATCGCGTGCCATAGAAGCGAGATAAATCTCTTTTGCGCGCGGGTCGGCTTCAATTTCGGGCGGCACCACAAAAGAAAAGGCACCTTCCGTAACATAACGCTGGCTTTTTACGCTGTAGCTCGCAATGCGGTGGCGCGTTAGCTGCGCGAGTAGAGAACGGCTTACGCCTTCAATGCCGAAGGTGAAGGTTACGTGTTCAATGGGGCTTTCGTGGCCGATGGAGGCAAGCATTTGCAGAAATTTTTCAGTCTTTTCCGCGTCGAGTTTATCCAAAACGTCGGAAATACCGGCGCTGGAGTAGCAAAGCTTTGCCGCTGCTGCTACGAGCTGTTCTGCCCCCGGAGTATACTGGAGTAACTGTACTTTTAACATAATCTTATCCTTTCTGCCGCTTGCCGTGGCATAGCACCTTCCAGGCAAAGCGCGGTAAATCGAGCATGCGTCCGATGCGGGAAGGCTGTTTTATCAGTCTATAGAACCATTCAAGGTTAAGCTTGCGGAAAAAGAGGGGGGCGCGTTTTACTGTGCCGGCAAAAACGTCAAGACTGCCGCCAGCACCAATTAAAATTTTGGCGCCGGTTCTATCTTTATTTTCATCAATCCACATTTCCTGCTTCGGCGCGCCAAGGCAAACCAGAACAATATCAGCCGCGCTATTTGCAATCTCGGCGGCTACATGGCCGTAATTTTCATGGTAGCCGTGCGTGGTGCCGGCAATGAAAATGCCGGGATACTTTGCGGCAATGTTTTTGGCGGCTTCTTCCGCAACACCAGGCTTTCCGCCAAAGAGAAAGAGTCTTTTGCCTGTCTTTCCCGCGTGCGCAAGAAGGGCGCAGGAAAGGTCGAAGCCAGCCACGCGCTCCGAAACGGGCCGACCTACAATGCGCGACCCGTACACAACGCCGATGCCATCGGGCACTACCATATCCGCGCGGTTTAAAACGGCGGCATATTCTTCATCTCTGTATGCATGCATAATAATTTCGGGATTCGGTGTATAGATGGCATGCGCCGCGGTGTCATCCAAAAAAGATACCGCACGGGATAGAGCGTCTGCAAAGCTGTTGCGGTCTACCAAAACACCGAGAATGTCTACGGTATTCCGTTTAGAATTTTCCATAAAGCGTTTCTCCTTTGCAATCATAAATTGAAACCGGAAGAATTTGTCCGGCTTTTATATCCTCCGCTGCCGCACCTGGCACCTCTACACGGAGGAAATGCGGCGTAAAACCTGAAACCGCATCCTTTTTATGTTCGAATAAAACGGATTGCGTGGTATTTATAAAGCCGGAAGCATACCTGTGGCGAAGCTCTGCGGCTTTTTGAATGAGAATTTTCGCACGCCCCTCGCGAACAGACCGGGGAAGATGCCCTTCCATTTCCGCGGCACGGGTGCCCGTGCGGATAGAGTAGGGGAACACATGCATACCGGAGAGGGCAACGCGCTCACAAAACGCAAGCGTTTCGGCAAATTCAGCTTCCGTTTCGCCCGGAAAGCCTGTGATAACATCTGTGGTTATTGCCGTGTCGGGGCGAATTTCGCGAAGTCTTAATACGGCCTCGGCGTATTCATCCGCCGTATAACGGCGGTTCATTCTTTTTAAAACAGAGGTCGAGCCGCTTTGGAGAGAAATGTGGAAGTGCGGGCATAGCTTTTCCACTTCGCGGTAGGTATTTAGGAGCTTTTCGTCAAAGGCGGTGGGATCGATAGAACTCAGCCGTATACGTGCAATGCCCTCTATCTTTGCAACCAGACGAATCAAATCACTTAAATCCGTATCTGTACCGCGCCCGAACGAGGCGACATGGATGCCGGTGAGTACTACTTCCCGAAATCCACGCGCAGAAAGCGTACGAATTTCGTCTATAATATCCTCAGCCGCGCGACTACGCACACGGCCGCGCACGTACGGAATGATGCAGTAACTGCAATAGCGGTCACACCCGTCCTGAATTTTTACAAAGGCACGGTCGCGCGTGTCAAATTCTGTGACCTTCAGCTCCTGATATGCCGTGATTTTCGAAAGGTCGTCCACATATACGGAAGAGGGAGAGGCCTCCACAGCCGACACAATGTTTGCCTTTTGCGTGTTTCCCACGATAACATCTACTTCCGGCATGTTCTCCAGTATATCTGCTGAGGACTGCGCCATGCAGCCAACCGCCGCGACCTTGGCCGAAGGGTTTTTGCTCTTTGCGCGCCGCAGAATCTGGCGGCATTTTCTTTCGCTTTCCGCCGTTACGGTGCAGGTGTTAATAATATAGACATCTGCCACCTCTTCAAAAGGGAGGACGACATAGCCGTTTTCTTTAAAAAGGGACTCCATTGCCGCCGTTTCATACTGGTTTACGCGGCAACCGAGCGTATAGAATGCAACAGTTTTTTTCATGATGTTTCCTTTAAATATAGAATTATAAATTATTCTATCATATTCTACCAGTAAAGTCAAATCATTTCCACAGCGATACAGATAAAAAACTTTCCTTGCAAAGCACGTAAAAATATGCTACAATACAAGTGGCAAAGGAGCGTGTGAAATGGCAAAATTATATACGAAGGACAATCGAATGCAAAGACAGTGGAAATGGTGCCGTGCCATCTCGGCGGCGGGTGGCCGCATCGGCTACGCGGTTTTGGGCGCTATGCTTTCCGTGCTGGTTTTTTCGTTTGTTTATAAAGACCTAAAACTTTTATATATCTTGATTCCCGGCACGCTTTTATTTACGGTGTGCCATCTTGCAGCAGAACTTGCAGGAAAGCAGGCGGCAGTTTTTGCTGCAGGCGTGGAAGGGGAGAATGCGACACGGCGCCTCGTGCGCCACTTGCCGGGCGCGTATACGGCGATTTCCAATGTCCGTATTACCTTTGACGGCAATACCAGTGAACTCGATATGGTTGTGGTAGGTCCCACGGGCGTTTTTGTAGTGGAAACAAAGAATTATACCGGGCAGATAACAGGAAACGTGGAGGACACTACTTGGAAACGCACCAAGCGCACCGAATGTGGAAGAGCGTATGCCTCCACCATGTACAATCCCGTAAAACAGGTATCCACCCACGCATGGCGGCTTTCTAAATTTTTAAAGCAGAATAAGCTGTTTGTCTGGGTGCAAGGCGCGGTGTACTTTTCCGACCCGTCTGTTTCCTTAAAGCTTTCCGGCAATCTTAAGAAAATCCCGGTGTTCCACGCAGAAGAGAAGGGGAATTATAAAACAAACAAGCTTCTCCGTTTCATCCGCAGCTTTAAAATGCAAAAGCGGCTTTCGCCGAAAACAGTGGACCGTATTGTAAAACTTTTAAGAGGTTAAATAGAAAAGGCAGATTTCAAAAAATCTGCCTTTTTATAGTACACAATATGAAAAAGCAGATGCATTCGCATCTGCTTTTTCTGTTTGGTTGCGGGGGCCGGATTTGAACCAACGACCTCCGGGTTATGAGCCCGACGAGCTACCAGACTGCTCTACCCCGCGATATGGGTTCCAGTAGGAACATTAGATATTATACAATATCTTTATGTGTTTGTCAAGTGTTTTATGAAAAAACTTTTTTAAAACAGAGCACTCATGAAAAAGCAGCTTGACATCTCGGGCGGAAAATGATACAATAAATGCATTATTTTGTAGGAGGAGTTTGGAAATGGGAGAGCTTTTGTCAAATGCCATTCTACCCACATGGCAACAAATGATTATGTGGCTTATAGGCGGTGTTTTAATCTACCTGGCCATTAAAAAGGAGATGGAACCGACGCTACTCTTGCCGCTCGGTTTCGGTACGATTTTGGTAAACATTCCGTTTTCTGGCGCAATAGACCAGATTTCAGGCGTAGTGGATGGGGTTGCGCAGGTTGAACACGGTGCGCTGACCACGCTCTTTAATGCCGGTATTTCAAACGAGCTGTTTCCGCTCATCCTCTTTATCGGTATCGGCGCCATGATCGATTTTGGCCCGATTCTCACGAATCCGAAGCTCATGCTTTTCGGTGCGGCCGCACAGTTCGGTATCTTCTTCACGCTGTGCCTTGCATCCATGTTCTTCGATATTAATGATGCCGCGGCCATCGGTATTATCGGCGCGGCTGATGGCCCGACTTCCATCGTTGTTGCACAGAAACTAAACTCTAAATATCTGGGGGCCATCATGGTGGCAGCGTACTCGTATATGGCGCTTGTGCCGATGATTCAGCCACCGGTTATCAAGGCGCTCACGACAAAGAAGGAACGCATGATTCGTATGCCCTACGAACAGAAGAACGTATCCAAGACCACAAGAATTCTGTTCCCGATTATCATTACCATCATTGCCGGTGTTGTTGCACCCGCCTCGGTATCGCTTATCGGTTTCCTTATGTTTGGTAACCTTATCCGCGAGTGTGGCGTTTTAAACTCGCTTTCCGAAACGGCACAGAACGCGCTTGCCAATCTTGTTACCATTTTCCTCGGCATCACCATTGCCTCTCAGATGCAGGCAGAAAGCTTCCTGCAGCCGAATACGCTCCTTATTTTAGGTCTTGGCCTTGTTGCCTTTATCTTTGATACGGCCGGCGGCGTGCTGTTTGCGAAAATTCTCAATCTGTTCCTCAAAAAGAAGATTAACCCTATGATCGGCGCGGCAGGTATTTCTGCTTTCCCGATGTCCGGACGTGTGGTACATAAACTGGGCCTTGAGGAAGACCCCTCGAACTTCCTTTTGATGCACTCTATTGGTGTAAACGTTTCCGGGCAGATTGCTTCTGTTATCGCAGGCGGTCTTATCTTGAATTTCTTTATGTAGGGAGGAGAAGCGACATGAATTTTTCACCCATGGCCTTTTTGGCCAATATGAAATATATGGCAGTAGGCATGCTCACAATTGTAGCTGTAATCGGTTGCATTATTCTTATGACAGTTATTTTGAACAAAATGTATAAGAACTAAAAATCAAAGCGCCCTGAAATCGCATGTTTCGGGGCGCTTTTTGTTCCCTTTATTTGCGAACTGATTTATTTTTTTACTAAAAAGCGAAAGAATTTTATAAAAATCTATTGACAATTATGCATCTGTGTGCTATAATTCTATAGAATTGAATAAACGCAGTGATGCGGAATAGTATGCAAAATACTTTCGCCTTGAGAGAGGTGCCGGGTGGTGCGAGGCATCGGGAGAGATTTGCAGAACCCAGCGCGGAGCGGCTGCCGTGAACCAGAGTAGGGGCAGACGGGAACTCCCGTTACAGAGTCAAGATG
>JAZNJV010000184.1:0-10271 GCA_045578225.1 Clostridia bacterium
ATTTCGCTCAAGGGCAAAAACCCATTCTTTTTAGCAGTTTCTTCCGCGGCAGATACAAATTCACGTTCTGTTCTTGCAATATTTAAGAAATTCTTATATCCATCACAAAAAGAAAATATGGCTTCCTTATCCGCAGATTCACTTTTCCATACGCACTGGCGCGCATACGATAGTCCCTTTTCCAAAACAAGGTCTCCCTTCTTATTCCTGATTTTCTTCAAGTTCCTGCACATCTGCAAAGAGTTTTTCAAACTCTTCACCGTCTATCTTTTCTTTTTCCAAAAGAGTATTCGCAATAAGACGTAATTTGTCACGGTTTTCTGTCAGAAGCTGTTCGCAACGCGCATAACAGCTGTGAATAATAGCCGTAATTTCAGAATCAATATCGGCAGCTGTTTTTTCCGAGTAATTCTTTGTTTGCTGCGCGTAATCACGCCCTACAAAAACTTCATCGTGCGGCGAGCCAAATGTCATGGGGCCCAGCTTTTCGCTCATGCCGTATTTGGTTACCATATCTCTGGCAATTGCCGTGGCCCTTTGCATGTCATTGGAAGCGCCAGTGCTGATATCATCCAGTTCCAGTTTTTCGGCAACGCGCCCACCAAGAAGAGAAATGATGTCATCAATCATATCCTGACGAGATTCAAAAAACTTATCTTCTTTTGGAATGGACATGGTGTATCCGCCGGCTCGGCCGCGCGGAATAATGGAAATCTGATGCACCGGATCTTGCGACGGCAAAAGCTTTGCAATTAAGGCATGCCCTGCCTCATGAAACGCGGTAAGCCGTTTTGCCTTTTCGTTTCGTACACGGTTTGCCTTTTCGGGGCCAGCAATTACCTTAATTAAGGCTTCATCCATATTCGCTTTGGTAATCTTGTTCTGTGCATTTCGGGCAGCTAAAATGGCACTCTCATTTAAAAGATTTTCAAGGTCGGCGCCTGTAAATCCTGTGGTGCCTTTGGCAACCTCTTTCAAATTTACATCCTCTGCAAACGGTTTTCCCTTTGCGTGCACCTTTAAAATCGCTTCGCGTTCGCCTGCATCCGGAATGTCGACTACCACCTGGCGGTCAAATCGTCCAGGGCGAAGAAGTGCCGGGTCTAAAATATCGGGACGGTTCGTAGCGGCAATAATAATGATACCTTCGTTTGCGCCAAACCCATCCATTTCAACGAGAAGCTGATTTAATGTTTGCTCTCTTTCGTCATGCCCACCACCAAGGCCTGCACCTCTGTGGCGACCTACAGCATCAATTTCATCAATAAAAATGATACACGGTAAATTCTTCTTGGCTTCCGCAAAAAGGTCGCGAACTCGTGAGGCGCCAACACCTACAAACATTTCCACAAAGTCACTACCGCTAATGCTGAAAAAGGCTACACCGGCTTCCCCTGCAACCGCTTTTGCAAGGAGCGTTTTACCGGTACCCGGAGGGCCTACTAAAAGAACACCCTTCGGGATGCGTGCGCCCAGTTCCAAAAAGCGTTTGGGGGCTTTCAAAAAGTCTACAATTTCTTTTAATTCGTGTTTTTCTTCCTCAGCACCTGCTACATCTGCAAAAGTTTTCTTTGTGGCAGTATCCGTCATTTTGCGGGCACGGCTTTTGCCGAAAGAGGAAATTCTTCCGCCACCGCCTCCCTGGGATTGTTGCATCATAATAAACCAGAAAACAGCTACTACGACCACTATGAGAAGCGTCGGCAAAATGGAGAGCCAAAACGGCATCGGCTCGGGCGGCGCATAAATCACCTCGATTTTATGACTTGCGATCTGCTCGCGGATTGCCTCCCCAGCATATAAAGTAATATCGCTTGGGGAAACTACAGGAACAATCACATCGCGAGCCTCGCCGCGAAGCGTTGCAATGATTTGCTGCTCCTCGATAACCATCTTTTCTATTTTTTCTTCTTGTAACCAATTTACCAGCTCAGAAAAGCTGTGGTTTTCTGTTATATCTGCACCCAGAAAGTTCCAAAGGAGTAGTACAGCAATAATCAGAACAATGTAAAAGCTTACGCTTTTGAGCGCTTTGGGCATACCCAAGTCATCTCCTTACTTCAAAAATCAATTCATTCTATCACGCTTTTTTAGGGAAAGCAAGCGCGTTCAAAGAAAGTTCACAATTAGTCATTCTCGTAGATTTCTCTCTTCAAAATGCCTACAAAAGGCAAATTGCGGTATTTTTCATCATAGTCAAGACCATAGCCCACTACGAATTCATCAGGTATATCAAATCCCAAATAATCCGGTTTGATATCCGCTTGCCGTCTACTGGGTTTGTTTAAAATCGTGCATATCTTAAGGCTGTTTACACCTCTTTGGATAAGGAGTTCTTTTAGATAACTCAGCGTAATGCCGCTATCTAAGATATCTTCCACAATTAAAATATCCTTGCCTTCTACAGGCTTATCGAGATCCTTTAAAATCTTGACTACCCCGCTGGTTTTGCTAGAAGAACCATAACTCGAAACAGCCATAAAATCGATTGCCGCCGGAATTGTAATTGCACGGCAAAGGTCAGCGGCAAAAACAAATCCTCCCTTTAAAATAGAAACCAGCACTAGGTCCTTCCCGGCATAATCAGAAGAAATTTGCGCCGCAAGTTCGGACACTTTTTCACGGAGCATCTCCTCGGAAATAAGTACTTTTTCAATTGCTTGCATCATAAGTATATCCCTCTTTCTGTTTTCTTACACGTTCATATCCGTTCGATTTTGATTTGTATCGTTTCACCGTCGCAATTTGCAAACTCGCGGCTTCGGCGTAAATTCCCAACAGCAGCAATCCTATCCATATGCGTAATAATAGGAATCCGATTTCGTAACCGCCGCGGAATCTTTTTGTCTATTAAGAAATCCTTGACTTTTTTATGTCCTTCCATGCCTTCAGGCGAGAAAAAATCACCATTATGCCTTGTGCGGACAATATATTCCTTTTTGGGAAAAAGCATTCCGCCTTGCCCTGTAGTAATACGCCAATCCCCAAAAACAACCTCGCCATTCATAGGAAGCAGCACCGGTGGAATTTCAGAAACATCCGGCACGTAAACGGAAATGTCTTTATATTCTTTCTCGGCTCGTTTTCCGCCGGAAAGCGTATATGCACTTCCGCTACGCTTCTCCAGAAGGTCTAAAACAAGTTCCACTTCTTCAAAACTTTCCACCGCTCTGCGCACAGCCCTTCGGCGAAGCGCAAGCGGCATTTCTGATAAACCGTTTATTGAAAATAAAACCGCGTTTCCTTCTCGGCGCATGACGGGGTATAGGTCCGTTTGTGCCTCTAAATATTCTTTGTCCGCTTGCAAAATCTCCGTCATACGAAAGATAGCGTCTGTAAATGATGGGTTAATTTCACAAAGTGGCGGCAAAACCGCATGGCGTATTTTGTTGCGTGTATATTCCAACGAAAGATTAGATGGATCTTCGCACCATGTACACTCGTGCGCCTGTAGGTACACTTCGATCTCTGCCCTTGTAAAAGGCAACAAAGGACGGCAAATACCATCTTCACGTCTTGAAAGAATGCCACAAAGGCCGTCAAGTCCGCACCCTCTTGCCATATGCAAAAGCACACTTTCCGAAACATCATTTTTATTATGCGCTGTCATCACAGCATCGGCCTGAAGCGTTTTGAAAAAAGCGTATCGAACCTGGCGCCCGGCAAGCTCTGTGGAAATCTTTTCACGCCTTGCCTTCTCCCCCACGTCTTCTTCGTACAAACGAAAAGGAACATTCCACTTTTTACACAGCGTAGATACAAATTCCGCTTCCGCATCTGCCTCTTTACGAAGCTTGTGGTTTACGTGCGCGCATATAACGTTTACATTCCATAAAGGGCGCAAACGGCACAAAAGGTGCAAAAGGCATACGGAATCCGCACCGCCTGAAACTGCCGCCACAACTGTATCGTTTGGCTGTAAAAGGCTATGGTTTTCAATTTCTGCAACAAATCGGGAAAACAGCATACTCTTCTCCGTTAATGTACTGTGTCAGGTTCCATAAAGGTGGTATATTCCCCACGCCAAACAAGATCCAGCGTTCCTGTGGAACCGTTTCTGTGCTTTGCAATAATACATTGGGCGAGATTCGCTTCTTCGGGCGAAACCTCATCTCCAGTTTTGCGGCTTAGAAACATAACAATATCCGCGTCCTGTTCAATAGCACCGGATTCACGAAGGTCGCTCAAAATAGGTTGATCTCTCGTAACAGAAGCACGAGAAAGCTGCGAAAGTGTTAAAACCGGTACTTCCAACTCTTTTGCCATAATCTTAAGTGCACGAGAAATTTCAGAGACTTCCTGTTGGCGGCTTTCAGCCCGTTTTCCGCCCTGCATGAGCTGCAGATAGTCAATAACTACCATGCCAAGCCCCTTTTCCAGTTTGAGACGACGGCATTTTGCACGCATTTCCGAAACTGGGATGTTTGGTGTATCATCGATATAAATAGGCGCCTTCACGAGGTTGCCGAGTGCGTGGGCAATCTTTTTCATATCTTCGCCGGAGATGTTTCCGGTGCGGAACTTTTCGCCCTCAATTTTGGCATCACTCCAAAGCAGTCGGTTTGCCAGCTGCTCCTTCGACATTTCGAGTGTGAAAATCGCTACGGGCTCTTTTGTGGCTTTCGCCACGTGGCCGGCAATATTTAGCGCAAAACTACTTTTACCAATACCCGGTCTCGCTGCCAAAATAATAAGGTCCGTTTTCTGGAGACCGGACGTGATTGCGTCCAGTTGTTTAAAACCGGTGGGAAGGCCGCCCATTTTGCCGCCGGTTGCACGAATGCTTTCAATATTTTTAATTACATCCGGCATAACATCACGAATATGATAAAAGCCTTTAAGGTCTCGACCTTGTAAAATGCCAAAAATCTTCTGTTCAGCACTGTCCAGAATTTTAGATACATCTTCATCTGCACTATAGCACATGTCAGCAATCTCATTTGCCGCCCCAAGTAAGCGTCTAAGTACTGCTTTTTCTTTGATGATATCTAAATAATATTTAACATTTTCCGTGGTGTCTACACTGTCAACAATATTGGCAAGATACGAAACGCCACCTATGGTTTCCAGTTTGTCCTTCAGCTCACCGGACAGCACAATTAAATCCAGCGGCACATTTTCGAGGAACAGATGACTAACCGCATCAAAGATAACTTTATGCTGTTCAAAATAGAAATCATCTGTATGCAGCTGAAGCTCGATTACGCGCGAAAGTGCGGCACTGTTTTTGATCATACAGCCTAAAACCGCTTGTTCCGCTTCCAGACTATACGGAATATTTCTGCCCAGTTGTTCGTCCACAGGACTCACCTCTCTATTCTTCTACGCGCACCTTGATTTTTGCGCTGATTTCAGGATAAACCTTAATTTCCACTTCGGTGGTACCGATGCTTTTGATGCCATCCCCTAATGCCACCTTGCGCTTATCCACTACAACATGGAGCTGCATTTTAATAGCGTCTGCCACCGCCTGTCCGGTAATGGAGCCAAAAAGCTTTCCGTTTTCACCGGCTTTTGCATGCATCACTACTGTCTGGCCTTCAAGCTTTGCAGTAGTCTCTTTGGCGGCTGCTATTTCTTGTTCTTTATGATATCTTGCAGAGTCTTCCTTTCCTGCAAAATCATTCATGGCAGCTTTCGTTGCCTCCTGCGCAAGATTTCTCGGCAAAAGATAGTTGCGGGCATATCCGTCGCTCACTTCTATAAGCTGCCCTTTTTTTCCTTTTCCCTTTACGTCACTTAATAAAATTACTTTCATGGCGAATTCTCCTTCCCTACTTGTCTTCTAGATACGCGTCTATAACCTCGAGTAATTGTTCTTCGACGGCGTATGGGTCCGCACCTTCAATCTGTGCGCCTGCTACAGCAAAATGCCCGCCGCCGCCTAGTTTTTCCAAAATGACCTGTACATTTATATCGCCGGTAGAACGTCCGCTTATGATACAGCCTCGTTCGCTTCGTGCAATTACAAATGAGGTGTCAATTCCGGCAATGTTTAAAAGTTCATCTGCCGCTTGCGCGATGATGGAGGGCGAACGTAACTCTTCCGTCAAAGAAATCGCAATATGCTCTTTTACCACTTTAGCAGCCTGTATTAAAGAGGCTTTAGCGGTAAAGGTCTCTAAATTACTTTTAAAGAACTGTTTGATAGTAATGGGGTCAATGCCGGCACGGCGTAAATACGCCGCAGCTTCCAGCGTACGAACACCGGTTTTAAACGTAAAACATTTTGTATCCAGATAAATACCGGCATACAGCGCCTCTGCCTCAAGGCGTGTGAGTATATTTTTGCTGGTAATATACGGTAGCATTTCCGTTACCATTTCACACGTAGAGGAAGCGTACGGTTCCAAATAAGATAATACGTGATTTTGAATATAATTACTACTCCGTCTGTGATGGTCAATCAAAACAACCTGTTTGGCGTTTTCTATAATATCCGGCGCATCCACATAGGAAAGCGCGTGTGTATCTACCACGATAACAAGAGTCTTGGTGCTAATAATTTCCCCTAAAAGTGCCTGCGTAATAAATACATCTTTATAAAGAGGATCTTCTAAAGCCTTTCGAACAACAAAAGAGGCAGTATCATCAAATTCCTGACGAAGAATATATGCGGTTTTGCCAAGACTTCTTGAGATAGAGACAATCCCCATAGCGGCACCCAAACAGTCGAGATCCGCATTTTTATGTCCCATGATAATGACCGATTCGCTTTGTTGGATGAGTTCACGAAGCGCATTCGCAACAACACGTGCCTTTACCTTGGTACGTTTTTCTACCTCTCTCGTTTTTCCGCCAAAATACTGAAGCGTTTCTTTGTCCTTAACTACAACCTGATCGCCGCCACGACCCAGCGCCATGTCAAGCGCTGCTCTGGCAAAAGTATCGTTTTCTAAAAAAGTATCCCCCTCCTGGCCAATGCCGATACTGAGTGTAGGGGCAATTGTATTTCCATTTTGAATTTCTCGCACAGCATCTAAAACGGGGAATTTCTTCTGCATAATCGTTTGCAGACCGCCGGAACTTACTACCACGAAATAGCGATCACGTTCTGTTTTTCTAAAAATGCCGCCCACTTCTGCTGCCATCGAGGCAATGCTTCTGTCTACAGTTGTCTGGAGCGTGTTTCTCGCTTCATCCTCCATCCCCTGCATAACTTCTTCAAAATTATCAAATGCAACCATCATAGCTACAAAACGGCTGTTTGTGTACTCTTCGCTTAACTTTTCGTATGCTGTACCATCCAGGAAATACATTAAAATAAGCTCGCTGCCGTCCTCTTGCGGTGGCGTTTTGTGCGCATGCACATGATAAGTGGCATTTTTTATTTCCGTAGTATATACCGGATACTGGCCGGTTTCATTCATAGCAGACACATTAAAAGCCGGTACATACTGGCGTATATCTTGCTGGAACAAAAGTTCCCCGTCCATCATTTTATCCATGGCGCTATTATACCATGTAATCTTACCCTTGTCTGTAATAGAAACAGCAGGGAAAGGAAATCCCGGCATAGATTCCGAGGCTCCTACGCGCAAAGACGCTTGGTTAAGGTAGGCGCGCATCTTGCGTACGCCTCGGCGATACGTAAGTTCACTAAAGAAAAAGGAACATAGAAATGCGCACGCCATAAAGCCTGCGAATATAAAATACCGCAAAAACAGCGCAAATACAATGCAAATGAAAATAATGATTTTGGAGTAGATATCACCTGTATAAAATCTAGGTAACGAATCTTTTCTTTTCATTCTATCCTACCTTCCGGCGCTTCGCGCCTTATCCGTCATTCCGATACAGCATAAAATGGACGTACCCAATCCACCGATTACAGTGGATATCGTTATAATAGAAACAAGAAGCAAGGCACGAATTCCACTCGCCATGCCTCTTTTCTTCATATAAAAGTCAACCACAGAAATACCGCATACTACATGAATGAAAAACATAAATGACACAACATTTGTCAATATGGGTGAATTTATGAAAAGCGAAAGTAAAAATAAAATGACAAAAATATTGCTAATGCTTCGCAGAAGCCAAAATTCGCAAAACTTTGGCATTTGGGAGATCTTAAAATCTTGTTTTTCAAGGCAAAACCTTGTAATTGCGAATATAACATACACAAACACAAGCGCCGCTACCAGATAAAAGAAGGGTAACATGCTTTGTAGCATATCAAAAACCATTCGCATCATATTCTGCATTTCGGTAATGGCGGTATTTTCAAATTGCCCGCTTTGCAGAAGGCTATCAGAGAACGTTTTCATACTATCGCCAAATAGAAACTCTGCAGGCTCTTTGGAAAGAGCATTAGAAATGGCGCGCGTAAAAATAGCTAAAACTGCAGTTTCTATACCGGTCGCTGCAATCATCATGCCCGAAAAAGTCCCCTGTTTATGAATAAACGCGCCGATTGCAAAGGTGCTGATGGCCTGTGCACATAAAAAGCAAGCCAAAAAGGTACCGCCCATCCAAAAACCGACAACAAACAAAAGCGGCAGGCTCCACAAAGAATATGTGAGTCCAAATCTTGCTGTGTACCAGGAGACTAAAACCCCCGTAATAAGCACAGAAAGCCCAAGAAACCCATCTATAGCGCAAAGTAACGCCGAGAGCGCCACAAGCGGAAAGAATGCTATCTTAAAGCCTTTATTATTTTTCATTGTGTTTCATGTCCCTTCCCTGCGTTTTATCAAAGCATGCTCGCCGTTTAACAAAACGCACCCGTTTCCACTTTATAACATGGCTTCATATTAGTATACCACAAAATTCCTTACATGTCAAAGAAAATCGAAAACCGTTATATACTAAATCTGTTACCGGGATGTTCTTTGATTTTGCCTTTGATTTGCAAAATAGTAATCATCGCTTGCACTTCCTGCACAGGGATGTCTGCAAGTCTTGAAATTTCATTTATGTGCAAGGCCTCTTTAGAAAGCACATTATATACCTTCCTTTCAAGATCAGTAACCCCAGGGTTTTGTAAAGCGTGTGCCGTTTCTTCCGAAATGGCAGGTGCCTTTTCCTCTTCTGTTTTCTCCAAAACGTTTTCTCGCGCCGAAAAATACTCGGGATAACGCATAATATATTCCGCTAAAATAGCGTCTGCACCCGTTAAAAGCGCAGCTCCGTCTTGGATTAGCGCATTTGTACCAGCCGACATTGGACTTGAAATGTTCCCCGGTAATGCAAAAACATCTCTCCCCTGCTCCGCGGCATATTTTGCGGTAATCAAAGCGCCGCTTCTTTCGCCGGCCTCCATTACAGCAACACCTAGAGAAAATGCGCTGAGCAGCCGATTGCGAATAGGAAAGTTCCCGGGGAGCGGCGGCGTTCCAAGCGGGAACTCGCTAATCAAGGCCCCGTTTTCAATGATAGCCTTTCGTACATCCCCATTTTCAGTAGGATACTCAACATCAAGACCACAGCCCATGATACCGATTGTTTTTCCACCGCCCCGTAAGGCGCCGCGATGCGCAGCTGTATCAATTCCCATGGCCACTCCGCTTACAATCACCATACCGCATCTTGCGAGCTGTTCAGATACGCCGAGGGCGGCGCTCATGCCGTAGACCGTACCGCGCCTGGTTCCTACAATACAAAATGCATTTCGATTACGTAAAACGGATGCATCTCCGCGTACATATAACACAAGTGGCGGATCTGATATTTCCATTAAAATCTCCGGATACTCTGGGCTCCCAAAGCCAATAATATCTATTCCAAGGCGCGTTGCCTCTAGGATTTCTTTGTCCGCTTTTCGCATATTCTTGTCCGTAAGTGCTCTAAGTATCGCAGGATTTGTAATTCCATGTTCCGCGAGCCTCGCTTTATCTGCCCGATACACAGCCTCCGCAGAACCAAACATATTCAAAATCTCTACTTTTTTGGCCGGTGTCATGACATTTTTTAGATGTAACCACATTAAAAAAGTGTACTGATGCATCCTATCACCTCGTCTAATTATCATACCATATATGGTATGAAAAGTAAAGATGTTTTTACCACGCTTTGTATGTGAAAGAAAATAAAATTCATAAAATCTCTTTACTTTTCTTCAAAATTTGTGTATACTATACTTTGAGGTGATTATGATGAAAAAAATATTGGTAACAGGCGGTGCCGGATACATAGGCAGTCATACCTGCGTTGAGTTATTGTCTGCAGGATATGATATTGTGGTAGTGGATAATTTTGTAAATTCTAAACCTGAGGCTATTGATAAAATCAAAGAAATTTCTGGCAAGGATTTTAAGTTTTACGAAACC
>JAZNJV010000185.1:0-2912 GCA_045578225.1 Clostridia bacterium
AAGTTCTAAGAAGTAACATACAGTTTTGCGGACAAAATATCCGCTCTATTGCTATTACGAGTTGCCATGAAAATGAGGGGAAGACTAGTATTTCGCTTCATTTGGGAAAATGCTTTGCCGAACTTAATAAAAAGGTTCTTATCATAGATGCTGATATGAGAAAATCTGTTATGGTAGGCAGAAATTCAACAAGTAAGGATGTAAAGGGACTCAGTGAAGTTCTTACGGGTCTTGCAGAAATTGACGAGTGCATTTATGAGACGCAATACGAATCTTTAAACATAATGTTTGCAGGCAAGTATCCACCGAATCCGGTGGAACTTTTGAGCACAACAAATTTTAGCGACTTAATTGCTTCCATGAAAGAAAAATATGATTACATAATCATTGATCTTCCGCCACTTGGTGCGGTAATTGATGCTGCGGTTGTTGCACCACAGTGTGATGGCGTTGCAGTAGTAATCAGCGATGATAATGTCAGATTTTCTGTTGCACAGGAGGTAATCGCACAGCTGAAAACAAGTAAAAGCAAGATACTTGGAGTAATCAGAAATAATACGAACAAGAAAAAAGGCGCGTACTATCGTCGAGGGTACGGACGCTACTATACTCGTTATGGTGGGGCATATAAGCAAATGAATGCCAGTGATGATTTTGAGACCTCAGCTTTAACGGAGGGAAAGTCAAAAAAGTAGTTCTGGGGAGGAGCGCGTAAGCCATCATCTCGGTGAATCTAAAGATATTCAAGTTGCTATTAAAACGCGAAGGGTAAGAGAAGAAAAGGATTTTGTACCTTTCTTGGGAACAGACTTTGAACGAAGAAACCTGTACGAAAGGAGTAATAAATTATGAATTGGATTATAGGCGCAGTATCAGTCATTGTATTAACATCAGTAGTTTTTGCTCTGTATAGCGCGTTGATAGTTGCTGGTCGTCCAAATGGTGAATGCGAATATGAAAATAACAACGAAGGAGCTGACAAAATGTTTTGGCGAAGACAAATATGCCCCAAATGCAAAACGGGTAGAGATAGCTACACCCTTGATATGCGCTCGGGGGAATGCCCATATATCGATTGCTGGAATGATGGAAAATGTCGGTTTTATGTGCCGCTTGAAAAGCCATCCAAACCGAGTATATTTAAGAGAAATAAAAATAAGGAGACCATACTTTCTCTAAAGAAGTAGGCCGTATATGTGAATTTGGAGCCTTGACGACAACTTATCTTGTCCGTCAAGGCTCTTCCTCTTTAAAGTGTTGTTTTATATGATTCTATACAGGGAAAGCGAGAAAACTTTCGCGAAAGACAAGCGCCCTGCGCTCGTTTCCCGCATACTATGTAAACAAAAAGGATAAGGAGGAAGAAAATGGCTGTTTTTTCAAATCAGGCAACGCTACTCTTTGGAGAAGCCGAGAGCCGTTCCAATATAGTGACGGGAGAGCTTTTGGCAGGCCTTACAGCCGATAAAACGGCAATCGGGAGAACGTATCGGCCGGGCGATCGCGTGACATACAGTATCCGGCTTGTGAATGCTGGGGGCACGGATTTTTCGTGTCTTACGGTTACGGATACGCTCGGGAGCTATCCGTTTGAGGGCACGGTGCTCGTTCCGCTTTCGTATGTGGAGAGGTCTCTTCAGTTTTATCTTGACGGCGTGCCCAAGGCTCCGCCCGAGGTGTCGGTAGGGACGTCTCTTACCATACGCGATTTTTCTGTGCCGGCAGGCAGTACCGCAATGCTTTTATATGAGACTGTGGTGAATGCATTTGCACCGTCTGGTATAGGCGGTACCGTCACCAATACGGCTACGGTCACGGGCTGTGGCCTTGAGACGCCGCTTGTGACGGAAGAAACGATTTCGGCAGCAGAGGACGCTGCGCTCGTTTTAAGTAAAAGCTTATGCCCGCGTACCGTGACGGAAAACGGAAGGCTGACATATACATTTTTAATTCAGAATACGGGTAACCGTGAGGCTTCAGCTGATGTGCGCATTACGGATGTGTTTGATCCTGTTTTGGAGGATATCACCGTCCTATATAATGGCACCGCATGGACGATGGGGGAAAACTACACCTATAACGAGCAAACGGGTATTTTCGCAACCGGGGAGGGTGAAATCACCGTGCCGGCCGCAACGTACACGCAAAATCCCGTGACGGGCGCTTTCGTCATGACGCCCGGCGTCGCCACCGTCGAGGTTACAGGCACCGTATAGAAGAAATGCGGAAGCCGCACCAAATTTTGGTGCGGCTTTCTCTTTATTCAAATGCATACCATTTGTCGGGGATAAAAACGTCGCTTTTTGCGCAGTCCACCGGAATCATAATCCCGCGACCGGGATTATGGTGGAGGAAGCTATCGTATTTTGACATATGATATAGCTCTCCTGTTTCGTCCGGATAGGGGCGAAGCCATTGATAACCGGGAATTTCGCAAAGTCCGTATTCATAGCACTCGAGAGCCGTGTACCGAAATACCATGCGCATCATACGAATGGCGTTTCGCGCGAGCGGCGTTTTGGCTTCTGCGAGCGCTTTTTCGTAAAGCACGTAAATTTCCTCTTTGTCAATCTGTTCCATTAAATAAAGAGACGTTTTCATAAGGTCGGTCTGGTTATCTACGGCGTCCTCGAGTTTTTGGATAACTTCGGCAACGTATTTGCCGCCTTCGCCGAAAATGCGGACAAACCCACGAAGAAGGGTTTCCATGGAAAGCGAGGTATCATACATAGAACGCGCAAAGGAATAGAAATTGAAAAGATGGTTCCAGAGGTTAAAACACTCTATCTGTGTACCGCTTCCGCCGATGCCTTTTGCGGCGTAGTGGCGGCTTAAGGTGGGGATTTCGTCGGCGATAGGCACAAGGCGGGTTCGCGCGCCATACACGACCATATAGTAATAATAAAATACAA
>JAZNJV010000186.1:0-3946 GCA_045578225.1 Clostridia bacterium
TTGGCTCACAGAACGACATGGCTACGATCCGACTTGAGCATCGAAAAAGTCATAAATAATCTCGTTTAAGGGGAGTTCATAGTGAAGCGTTACACGCCCTTCGTCGATGTACTGCATGTCCTTATAGATGCCGCGTCTGTCTTGGCAAAGCTCCATTACGCTGCCAACATACGGTTGTGGAAGCATAATATGTGCATCTACAAAAGGCTCCTCCATATAGTCGATTTCCGTTTGCGGCGGTAAGTTCGTGGGGTTGTCCACAAAAACGGTTGTGCCGTCAGTTTTAATCACGCGATAAATAACGCTTGGTGCGGTGGTAACCAGATCAATGTTATATTCTCGCTCCAGACGTTCCTGGATGATTTCCATGTGCAAAAGACCAAGGAAACCACAGCGGAAGCCAAACCCGAGCGCGATACTGGTTTCCGGTTCATACATAAGAGAAGCGTCGTTAAGCTTCAGCTTTTCAAGTGCTTCGCGAAGGTCTTCGTACCTTGCGCCGTCAGCAGGATAAATACCGCTAAACACCATCGGGTTTACTTCTTTGTACCCCGGGAGCGGCTCGGTAGCAGGGGAGGCAACAGTTGTCACAGTATCGCCAACCTTTACGTCCTGCACCGTTTTAATGCTAGCGGCAATATAGCCAACCTCACCGGCACGGAGCGTGTCGGAAGGTGCGAAGCCATCCGGCTTTAAATAGCCGAGTTCTACAACCTCAAACTCTTTTTCTGTTGCCATAAAACGAATTGTATCGCCTTGGGAAAGCTGCCCTTCGTGAATACGCACGTATACAATAACGCCCTTATAGCTATCATAATACGAGTCAAAAATTAGGGCCTTGAGGGGGGCGTTCTCGTCGCCAGAGGGCGCCGGAATGTTGTCAATAATATAGTCAGGCAGGCATTCAATATTTATGCCTTGTTTCGCGCTTACAAGCGGAGCGCTTTCGGCTTCGATGCCAATCACGTTTTCGATTTCACGTTTTACGACATCGGGCTGTGCGCTGGGAAGGTCAATTTTGTTGATGACCGGTAAAATTTCAAGGTTATGCTCGAGGGCGAGATAGGTGTTTGCAAGGGTTTGCGCTTCGATGCCTTGCGCAGCATCTACTACCAAAAGTGCGCCTTCACAAGCGGCCAGGGAGCGAGAGACTTCGTAATTAAAGTCCACATGTCCCGGTGTGTCAATTAAATTTAAAATATACTCTCCATCATCTCTTTTGTACACAAGACGTACGGCACGGGCTTTAATAGTTATGCCACGTTCGCGTTCAAGGTCCATATTATCTAGAAGCTGTTCTTCCATGTCTCTTTCGCTTACAATACCCGTAAGCTCCAAAAGACGGTCCGCGAGGGTGGACTTTCCGTGGTCTATGTGTGCTATGATAGAAAAATTACGAATATGCTCTTGTCGGCTTGCCATACATGTACTCCTCTTTTTGTTCATTCCATACTATAATAACATAAATTAAGGAAAAATGGAATAGCAAAATTGGAATTTTTTATTTTTATTTTGTGCCGCTTTGAAATTTAACATAAATGTAATAATTCTGTTGACAAGGGAGAGTTTGCTATGTATAATAGAATAGTATAGTACTTAGGAAATTTTGAAGAAGGCGGTAGATAAATTTGCTGATTAAACCCCTGTTATCCGCAACGGCCCGATGTGCCCGCAAGACGGAATACATGACAGATAGCTTTTATTTAAACGGTACCTTGCCGCCCTGCGGCTCCGTGCCGACAAATAAGCCTTTCACAAAAGATTTGCGTACCAAGCTTGGCATTTTCGCTGTGAGCGACGGTTTTGGAAGACCGGAAGCTGCGGTAAATGCCGCACATAAAACGCTGTCCATTTTAAAAAAATATCATGAGAAGATTGGCTCTGTTACTGTGGAGGCGGTTGGAAGCGTTGTGGAATCCTACGCGGAGGAAGCGAACAGCTTTATCGAATCATTAGGAAATGGCACCGGCGCTTCCGTTGCAATGCTCGTGGTAAACCATGGCGTTGCAACGGCGATAAATGCCGGAAGTGCACGTGTATATTCTTTCAAATACGGCCGTTTAAATCGTTTGAGTGTGGATGATACGGAGGCACAGCGGCTTTTGAATATTGGCGCAATTCGCCGCGAGGAAGCAATGGGCCATCCCAGTCGCAGAACGCTCACAAGCGCCATTGGAATGCTTTCCGCCGCGCCCGGCAATCGTCTGCACATGTCTAGTCCTACACCTGTAGAAAATGGCGATATCTTTATTTTGTGTTCCAACGGACTTACAGACTATATTTCTGATGATAGAATTGCGTACATCTTGGCACTTCGCATGAGCAATGAGCGCCTCGCACAGCGTCTTATCAGCGAAGCTGTGGCGCGCGGTGCGGATGATAATCTTTCCGTAGTTGTTGTACGAAGCGGAAAGAGTGGTAAGCCTTCTCCTATAAATCGCGGCCTTGTAAAAGGTGGCATTCTTGTAATTTTATTGGCTGTTTTAGCGGCGTTTTTAATTTCCAGGCCGTGGCTGCAAACGAAGCCTGTGCCTGCGCCCACAGAGACACCTGTGCCTACGCCCACAGCCGCCTCCATCTTAAGTACGCCTGCGGCGATTGAAGATGGATTTGAGCTTCGTTAATCCTTTGAAAGGGCGTTTTGAAAACGTCCCTTTTTCATTGCAAAACAGACAAAGAAAGGAACAAATACACCATGGGAGCAAAAAAGAAAATTGCAGTACTGGTTTCGGGCGGCGGTACAAACCTGCAAGCGCTGATTGACAGTATTGCACGTGGCGAGATTCACTCGGCCGAAATTGCTTGCGTTATCTCAAACAAAGCAGATGCGTATGCACTGGAAAGAGCGAAAAAAGCAGGAATCCCTGCAAAGGCGATTACGAAGGACTTCGCAAAAGAAGCACTTTCATATATGCAGGAATGCGGCGTTGAATATATAGTTCTTGCCGGTTTTCTCTCGATTATTGGGCAAGATATTTTATCGGCGTATAAAAACAAAATCATAAATATTCATCCGTCGCTTATTCCATCTTTTTGTGGAAAAGGGTATTACGGTTTGCATGTACACGAGAAGGTGCTCGAATATGGTGTAAAACTCACAGGCGCAACCGTGCACTTTGTCTCTGAAGAAGTGGACGGAGGCGTAATTATTCAGCAAAAAGCAGTAGAAGTTCGGCATGATGACACGCCGGAGATTCTACAAAAACGCGTCATGGAAGAGGCAGAATGGATCATTTTACCGCGCGCAGTTGAACTGGTTTGCGGCGGACATGTTACCATCCAAGGTCGTATGGCCGTAATAGAAGAGTAGACAAAACGAGAGGAGAAACAGTATGGAACTCAAACAGTATTTAAGTGAAAACCCGTATCCCGGCAGAGGCATTGTTTTAGGCAAAGCCGGTGGCAAAAAGATTATTGCCTATTTTATTATGGGACGTAGCGAAAACAGCCGCAACCGCATTTTCTTAGAAGATGCAGAAGGGGTAAGAACAAAAGCGTTTGACGAGAGCAAAATGCAGGACCCCTCGCTGATTATTTATTATCCGTACCGCAGAGTGGGCGATACACACATTATTACAAACGGCGATCAAACCGACACAGTTTTTGCTTTTCTGAAAGACGGCAAAACGATGACCGATGCGCTTCGCACGCGTACGTATGAGCCGGACGGGCCAAACTTTACGCCTAGAATTTCCGGTCTTTTGGAAGATGAACGTGCCATTTTGTCTATTTTGAAAAAAGATGGGGAAGGGACCAATCGCAATTTCTTTGAGTATGATTTGGAAGAGGGCGTATGCCGCATCATCCATACATACGAGGCGAACGAAGAGCCGCTTCCGTCTTTTGTGGGAGAACCGAGAAAATTTGCCATTTCCGGTAATCTCGAGGAAATTGCAGATATGATTTGGACAAGCCTAAATGATGAAAACAAAGTTTCGCTTCTTGT
>JAZNJV010000187.1:0-2902 GCA_045578225.1 Clostridia bacterium
GTTTTTGCCCATGAGCGAAATGGAAACCCTAAAGCCGGGCGATAAAATTTACCACGTCAATCGCGGTAAAGGCATTATGATGGCTGTAATCGGACGCGCCTCTATCGAATCCGGCGTTCGTATTGTAGGGGCGCATATAGATTCTCCGCGCCTGGATTTAAAACAAAATCCGTTATATGAAGACGGCGAAATGGCGCTTTTAAAAACCCACTACTATGGTGGCATTCGCAAATATCAATGGCTTGCAGCGCCGCTTGCGATGCACGGGAGAGTCATCCTGGCAAACGGCGAAGCGGTCGATATTGCAATTGGTGATGAAGGGGATGACTTCACCTTCACAATCAGCGATCTGTTGCCGCATCTTGCAAAAGAACAGGGTGGAAAGCCTGTACGCGACGCTTTTGACGGCGAGAGCCTGAATGTTTTGGTTGGTAGTATTCCGGTTGATGATGAAGATGCGAAGCAACCGATTAAAGAGGCGATTTTGCAGTATTTGAATGCAAAGTACGGCATGGTTGAAGAAGACTTCTTAAGTGCAGAAATTGAAGTAATTCCGGCCATTTCGGTTCGCGACGTCGGATTTGACAGAAGCATGATTGGTGGCCCCGGTCAGGATGACCGCGTTTGTGCCTATACTGCCATGCAAGCTATCTTTGAGGCAGAAGCTCCCGAGCATACGGCCATTTGCCTTTTAGTAGACAAGGAAGAAATCGGCAGCATGGGGAACACCGGTATGCAGTCTCGTTTCTTTGAAAATACTTTGGCTGAAATCGCCTACAAATTGGGAAACACGGCTGACATTTCGATTCGCCGTTGTCTTTCGAATTCTAAGTGTCTGTCTGCAGATGTAAATGCTGCCTTTGACCCTAATTATGCAAGCGTATATGAAAAGAATAACGCCGCTATTTTAGGCCACGGCGTAACGATCAGCAAATACACCGGTCACGGCGGAAAATCGGAATCAAGTGATGCTTCTGCAGAATTTATGGGCGAAATTCGCCGCCTGTTTAACGAGAATGGCGTAATTTGGCAAACGGCAGAACTTGGCAAAGTGGGCGCCGGCGGTGGCGGCACGATTGCACAGTATGTTGCAAACCTGAATGTAGATACTATCGACTGCGGCACCGCACTTTTATCTATGCATGCGCCGTTTGAAATTTCGAGCAAGGCTGATGTGTACATGACATATCGTGCCTACAAGTGTTTTCTTGCATGATGAAAGACTGTATCTTTGAAGAAATTCGTCACGTTTCTTACAGCCATATTTCCGCCAATAAAACAGTAGGTGCTGCAGAAATTTTGCGTTTTTGTCAGGATGGCGCGGTTTCGCATACCGCCGTATGTGGATACCCTTTAGAAAGACTCATTTCTCTCCATCGGGCATGGCTTGTGCTTTCTATGCATGTGCGGTTTGCAAAACCAATTGCGCTGTCTAAAAATCTCTGTGTTCTCACATGGCCATTCTCGTTTTCACGCGTCCTAGGGCCGCGTGCGTTTCGCATTGAAGATGCCGATTCCAAAGAAGTATATGTAGAGGCAACATCCCTTTGGGCCTATACGGATACTGAGACAGGAAGGCCGTCGGAAATTCCGGAAGAAATGATTCAGGGATTTTCGGAAGGAGAGGTGCCGGCGCTTTCTTATATTCGACGGGCGCCAAACTATGAGGCGACAGAGCATATTGCAGATTTTCGTGTCCTAAAACGGGATTTAGACACGAATATACATATGAACAACGTAAAATATCTGGAATATGCTGAGGAAGCTTTACCGCCAGAGACCGTAGTTTCGGAAATCGAAATTTTTTATAAGCACCAGGCTCGATACGGAGATGTTTTGTCTCTCTACGCCTCAAAAGATGAGGAAGGGAACATTCTAACCCATCTGAAAAATCAGAATGGCGAAATCTGTACATACATAAAGTTTATTCCGGAGAAAGGAATATAAAAAACAGTATGAAAATTTTGGGGATTGACCCGGGGTATGCAATTGTGGGATATGGCGTGGTTACGCATGAAAATGGACGATTTACGCCGATTGATTGTGGCGTTTTAACCACGCCGCAAGACATGCCTTTTCCGAAAAGATTAAAATCGTTATATGATGCGGCTTCTCTTCTAATTTCGAAGACGAAACCGGATGTGGTAGCGGTGGAAACCTTATTTTTTAATACAAACGTAACAACTGCCATTGCCGTTGGACACGCACGCGGTGTGCTGATTTTAGCTGCAGAAAACGCAGGGATTCCTGTGTTTGAGTATACGCCGCTGCAAATTAAGCAGGCCATTACCGGATACGGAAGAGCAGATAAAATCCAAATGCAGCAAATGGTAAAAATGCTCCTTGGCCTTGCAGCCGTTCCGAAGCCGGATGACGCGGCAGATGCACTTGCGGTGGCAATTTGCCACGGTCAGTCCTATAAATTAAACCAAAAAATAGGGGAGAAATAATGTTCTATTCTTTAAAAGGGATGCTCACACAGAAATTCGAGAATTTTTTAGTTCTTGATATTAGCGGCGTTGGCTTTAAGGTCTTTACTTCAAAAGCTACGCTTTCTACTGCCGCGACGGGGACGGAAATTACAGTTTATACATATACCCACATCCGCGAAGATGCACTCGATATCTTTGGGTTTTTAACTACGGAAGAACTTTCTTTTTTCCAAAAACTCATTTCTATTTCCGGTGTGGGCCCACGTGTGGCACTGGCGATTTTATCCACACATTCGCCACAGGACATTGTTTTTGCCGTTCTCTCAAATGATGCAAAAAAGCTTTCACGGGCACCGGGCGTGGGTACAAAACTTGCCCAGCGCATCATTTTAGAACTGAAAGATAAAATGAAGAATGAAGAAGTAATCGATGCTATAGAGGCGCCTGCCGTCAATAAACAAACAAATTCA